>NZ_JBHXFE010000033.1:61135-101028 GCF_042722475.1 Streptomyces sp. NPDC127092 | reverse complement strand
CCCTCCCGGGGGCCCGCGGCGTTCCCGTACGGTCGGCGCATGGACCGCACGGAGATCACGCCCTGCCGCGCCGGGGACCTCGCGCTGCTCGACCGCCATCTGCCGACCCCGGGCGCCCCCACCCGCCACGCCGACCGGTTCGCCCGCCAGGAGGCCGGGCTCGGCACCTACCTGGTCGCCTGGCGGGACGGCCTGCCGGCCGGCAACGGGCAGGTCCGCTGGGACGGCTGCGCCGCGCCCGAGGTACGGGCCGCGGCCGGCGACTGCCCGGAGTTCAACGGCCTGGACGTACGGGAGGACCTGCGCGGGCAGGGCATCGGCACCGCCCTGATCCGCGCGGCCGAGGAGCTGGCGCGCGAGCGCGGCGGCACGCACCTGGGCCTCGGCGTCGGCCACGACAACCCCCGCGCGGCGGCGCTGTACGCCCGGCTCGGCTACGCGCCCGTGACGGCGTACACCGACCGCTACGCGTACACGGACGAGGACGGCGTGCGGCACGAGTGCGCCGAGGCCTGCACCTTCCTCGTCCGACGGCTCGACTGAGCGCGGCGGGTCACCCGCGAGGCCACCGGTGGACGCCCGTCCGCCGGCGGTCTCATCGCAGCACGGGCCGGCGCGGCGGCGGCACGAAGCCCGCGTCGCGGAGCGCGCGGGCCACCGCCGCGCCCAGCAGGGCGTGTCCCGCGTCGTCGGGGTGCAGGCCGTCGGCGAGGTGGGCCGGGCCCAGGAGGTCGCGGCCCGGGAGGACGGCGAGCCGGCGGTCGCCCGCCAGGGCCCGGTCCCGTCCGGCCCGCTCCATGGCCGCGCGCAGCTCCGCCAGCGTCGCGCCCGCCGGGTTCGGCGTCGCCTCCGCCGCCGGCCGCAGCACGGGGGAGACGAGCAGCAGCGGGGTCTCGGGGTGTCCGCGCCGCACCAGCTCCAGGAACGCCCGCGTGGTCTCGTACATCAGGGAGGCCGAGAACGGGACGGTCCCCCAGCAGTTGGTGCCGAAGGCAAGCGTGATCAGTTCGCCCGGGAGGCGGGCGAGCTGCTCGGCGAGCGGCAGCTCGCCGCGCGCGCCGCCCGCGTAGCCGAGGTTGACCGGGTCGAGGCCGAGCAGCCGGCCGGCCGTCGCGGGCCACGCGTGGGCGGGCCGGGTGGCCCACCAGCCCTCGGTGATCGAGTCGCCGTGGACCAGCCAGCGGGGGCGGCGCGGGGCGGGGGAGAGGGCGCCGCCGACCGCGCGCAGACCGAGCACGACCGGTGCCTGGGCTTCGGGCAGGTGGACGGTGAACTCGCCGCCGCCGGGCGGGAGTCCGATCCGTACGGACCCCTCCTCGGCGGGCCGGGCGAACACCTCCGCGACACACTCCGTGCCCTGCCAGAGCGCGAAGCCGTGCCGCAGCGCCCGGAGCGCGTCACCGGCGACCGGCGGGGCCGCGCGGTACCGCAGCAGCACGGCACGGGTCCCCGGCGTCGCCGTGAACTCCACCCGTACGCCGATCGGCAGCGCGGCGCGCTGGGCGATGTCCCAGGGCAGCCGTCCGAGGTCCGCCGGGTCGGCCCGGACGGGCCGGTCGCCGTCCAGCCACGCCGTACCGCGGAGAAAGGGTTCGGGCTCCAGCCAGCTCACCGAGGACCTCCGTTCGGGCGGGTGCAGCGTGGGTCGTGCGCCATGAGGAGTCAATGCCCGTGCGCGGGTCGCCGTGCCCCCGATGTGTCGATTCATGCGGGGGAGCGCAATGTTTCCCCGTCTGTGCCGCAAGTGCGCAATGATCATCCGCAACTGCGCAACAACCCTGCATTACGGATGCGAAGCGACGGGCCTTAGGCTCATGCCTCGTACCAGGAGTGGCGGCGACCGCCTGCTCGGCGGTTCCCCCTTCCCCCGTGGGCTGTCCCGACATGCCCGCGCACCGCCGCGGTCCCCGCTTCGTCTACAGGCAGCGATAAGGAGCCCCCGCAGTGCTGGACCACGGCGCAGCCCCACCGGTCGACGACACGAACGTGCCGACCGCCCGCAAGACCACCGGGCTCTCCGCCCTCACCCGCCGCAAGCCGGTCGAAGCCCTGGTCGCGGAGGGTGGCCAGGGTGAGGGCGGCTCGCTCCGCCGCTCGCTCTCGATGTGGCAGCTGACCATGATCAGCATCGGTGCGACGCTCGGCACCGGCATCTTCGTGGTGCTCGGCGACGCCGTGCCGAAGGCCGGCCCCGCGGTCACCCTCGCCTTCGTCATCGCCGGCCTCACGGCCCTCTTCTCCGCCCTGTCGTACGCCGAGCTGGCCGGCTCCATACCGGTCGCCGGCTCCTCGTACTCGTACGCGTACGCAACGATGGGTGAACTCGTCGCCTGGGTCTGCGGCTGGTGCCTGGTCCTCGAGTACGGCGTTTCCGTCGCCGCCGTGGCGGTCGGCTGGGGCGAGTACCTCAACGAGCTGCTCGACGGCACCATCGGCGTGACCATCCCCGACGCGCTGTCGTCGGCGCCCGGCGAGGGCGGCATCATCAACCTGCCCGGTCTGATCGTCGTGCTGCTCGCCATGGTGTTCCTGCTCGGCGGCGCCCGCGAGTCCGCCCTGGTCAACACGATCATGGTCGTCGTGAAGATCGCCGCGCTCGCGCTCTTCTGCGCCATCGGCTTCATGGGCTTCAAGTCCGGCAACTACTCCGACTTCATGCCGCTGGGCATGGCGGGCGTCAGCGCCGCCGGAGCGAGCCTGTTCTTCTCCTACATCGGCTTCGACGCCGCCTCCACGGCCGGCGAGGAGGCCAAGAACCCCAAGCGCGACCTGCCGCGGGCGATCATGCTCTCGCTGATCATCGTCACCGCCCTCTACGTCCTCGTCGCCGCGGTCGCCGTCGGCGCCTGGAACTGGAAGGACTTCGAGGGCTCCGAGGCCACCCTGGCCGCGATCATGAACGACGTCAGCGGCCAGACCTTCTGGGGCACCCTGCTCGCCGCCGGCGCCGTCATCTCCATCGCCAGCGTCGTCCTGACCGTGCTCTACGGCCAGACCCGCATCCTCTTCGCCATGTCCCGCGACGGGCTGGTCCCCAAGGCCTTCGGCAAGGTCAGCGCCAAGACCGGCACCCCGCGCCTCAACACGGTGATCGTCTCCCTGTTCTGTGCCGCGCTCGCCTCGGTCATCCCGCTGGGCAAGCTCGTCGACGCCACCAGCATCGGCACCCTCTTCGCCTTCGGCCTGGTCAACATCGCGGTCATCGTGCTCCGCTACACCCGCCCCGACATGCCGCGCACCTTCAAGGTGGCGTTCGGGCCGCTGTTCCCGGTCCTCGGCTTCGGCTTCTGCGCGTACAACATGTTCAGCCTCGACGCCGTCACCTGGGTGGTCTTCGGTTGCTGGATGGCCGCGGGACTCGTGTTCTACTTCCTGTACGGCATGCGCCGCTCCCGACTGGCCACGGCACCGGCCCTGGCAGAGGCTCCAGCAGAGAAGTGATCCACCCGTAGTGCGACTCAACGACCTCGACGAACGCATCGTCCACGCCCTCGCGGAAGACGCCCGCCGCAGCTACGCCGACATCGGCTCGCTGGTCGGTCTCTCCGCGCCCGCCGTGAAGCGACGCGTGGACCGGCTCCGCGCCGAGGGTGCCATCACCGGCTTCACCGTGCGGGTGGACCCGGCGGCGCTCGGCTGGGAGACCGAGGGGTTCGTCGAGATCTACTGCCGCCACAACACCTCGCCGGAGGACATCCGGCGCGGCCTCGAGCGGTACCCGGAGGTGGTGTCCGCGTCGACCGTGACCGGCGACGCGGACGCCGTCGTCCAGGTCTTCGCCTCCGACATGCGCCACTTCGAGCGCGTCCTGGAGCGGATCGCGGGCGAGCCCTTCGTGGAGCGCACCAAGTCCGTCCTGGTGCTCTCGCCGCTGCTGCGGCGCTTCTCCTCGGGCTCGCCCGCGTAGGAGCGTGTGGACCGAAGGGACCGCCCACCCCCGTGGGGCGGTCCCTTCGCTCATTCGGCCGGGTACACCGGCTGCCAGGGCAGCACCCGGAAGTCGCCCGTGCCGGCCTTCACCTTCTCGAAGGGGGAGGCGCTCAGGCAGGGCGGCACCTCCACGTCCGCGTCCCGCCCGACCCAGCTGTAGCCCAGCCGGTCGTGCTTCCCGAGGTCGTGCACCGAGATGCCGACCCGCTTCCCCTTGAGGTGGGGAAGGTCGGTGTCGGTGACGACGCCCGTCACCACGGCGACCTTGCCGCCGGTGGTCAGGCAGTCCACCTCCGCCACCGCGTACCCGCCCCAGTCGCCCTTGTAGTGGCTGTAGCGGAAGGTGCCGGTCGCGGCCTGGGGATCCATGGTGTCCTTCGCCGCAAGGTGCGCGTCGAAAGTGAACGTGATGTCGTCACCGGCCGGGCGGTACAGCTTGGCGCTGCCGGTCAGCGCCGCCGCCTCCCGGTCCGCGCCCTTCCCGTCCCCGGAGGCGGTCGCGGATCCGGCCGCGCCCGCGGTGATCAGCAGCGCGGCGGCCACGGCGGCGATCTTCGTACGGCGGTTCATGTCTGTCGGTCCTTTCGGCAGGTCAACCGGACGACGACCACTCTTCCGCGCGGACCGCGCCGGGACATCGCGCCGCGGAACGGTCCCGCCTCCGCCGCCCGGCGGGGGAGCCGTACGACCCCGGTCGGAGCGGCGCGCAACGAATCGCCGCCGACGCCGACGATCACGCAACGGTTCGACGGTCGGTCCGCAACGGTCTCGCCTTGTCCCGGCCGAGCGCGAAACCGTACCGTTTTTGACGTCTTCCCTTTGAATTTCCCCGGGAAGCCCTCCCTCCCCTCCGCCCCCACGAGGAACGCCCATGCCCGCGCTGCGCGCCGCCCTGCTCCAGAGCTCCGGACAGCTCGGTGACGTGGCCGCCAACCTGAAGCTCCTCGACGAGGCCGCGGCCCGCGCCGCCGCCGCGGGGGCCGGGCTGCTGCTCGCGCCCGAGCTCTTCCTCACCGGCTACGCCATCGGCGCCGACATCGCCCGGCTGGCCGAGCCCGCCGACGGCCCCTCCGCGGACGCGGTCGCCGCGATCGCCGCCCGCCACGGGCTGGCCGTCGGCTACGGCTACCCCGAGCGCGACACCGGGCAGCACGGCGTGATCTACAACTCCGCCCAGCTCTTCGGGGCCGACGGCAGCCCGCTCGCGAACTACCGCAAGACCCACCTCTTCGGCGACTTCGAGCTGAAGTGGTTCACGCCCGGCGACCGGAGCGTCGTCCAGGCGGACCTCGGCGGCCTCACCGTCGGCCTGATGATCTGCTACGACGTCGAGTTCCCCGAGAACGTACGGGCCCAGGCGCTGGCCGGCACGGACCTCCTCCTCGTGCCGACCGCGCTCATGCACCCCGCCGAGATCGTGCCCGACGCCGTCGTCCCCGTGCGCGCCTTCGAGAACCAGCTCTACATCGCGTACGCCAACCGGACCGGGCCCGAGGGCGACTTCGAGTTCGTCGGCCGGTCCACCCTCGCCGCCCCCGACGGCACCGCCCGGGCCCGCGCGGGACAGGGCGAGGACCTCGTCTTCGGCGAGGTCGACCCCGACGTCCTGACCGCGTCCCGCGCGCTCAACCCGTACCTCCGCGACCGGCGGCCCGGCCTCTACGGCTCCCTGGCCGACGACCGGACCTGAGCGCCCCTCCCTCCGCCCACCCCCGCTCCACCCTTCTTTTTCGTGCAAGGAGTCCGTACCCCATGACGTCCACGGTGCCCACCGCCGTCCAGCACACCGACGGCCAGCCCCCGATCACCATGTTCGGTCCGGACTTCCCGTACGCCTACGACGACTTCCTGGCCCACCCGGCCGGTCTCGGCCAGATACCCGCGACCGAGCACGGCACCGAGGTCGCGATCATCGGCGGCGGCCTGTCGGGCATCATCGCGGCGTACGAGCTGATGAAGATGGGCCTCAAGCCCGTCGTGTACGAGGCCGACCAGATCGGCGGCCGGCTGCGCACCGTCGGCTTCGAGGGCCCGGAGACCGAGGGCCTGACCGCCGAGATGGGCGCGATGCGCTTCCCGCCCTCCTCCACGGCGCTCCAGCACTACATCGACCTGGTGGGCCTCACCACCCGGCCTTTCCCGAACCCGCTGGCCGAGGCCACGCCCTCGACCGTGGTCGACCTCAAGGGCGAGTCGCACTACGCCGAGACCATCGACGACCTGCCGCAGGTCTACCGCGACGTCGCCGAGGCCTGGAACAAGTGCCTCGACGAGGGCGCCGACTTCTCCGACATGAACCGCGCCATGCGCGAGCGCGACGTGCCGCGGATCCGCGAGATCTGGGCCAAGCTGGTCGAGAAGCTCGACAACCAGACCTTCTACGGCTTCCTCTGCGAGTCGGAGGCCTTCAAGTCCTTCCGGCACCGCGAGATCTTCGGCCAGGTCGGCTTCGGCACCGGCGGCTGGGACACCGACTTCCCGAACTCCATCCTGGAGATCCTGCGGGTCGTCTACACCGAGGCCGACGACCACCACCGCGGCATCGTCGGCGGCTCGCAGCAGCTGCCGCTGCGCCTGTGGGAGCGCGAGCCGCAGAAGATCGTCCACTGGCCGCTGGGCACCTCGCTCGCCTCGCTGCACGAGGGCGAGCCGCGTCCGGCCGTGACGCGCCTGAACCGCACCTCCGGCAACCGGATCACGGTCACCGACGCGTCCGGCGACATCCGCACGTACCAGGCGGCGATCTTCACCGCCCAGTCCTGGATGCTGCTGTCCAAGATCGCCTGTGACGACTCGCTCTTCCCGATCGACCACTGGACGGCGATCGAGCGCACCCACTACATGGAGTCCTCGAAGCTCTTCGTGCCGGTCGACCGGCCGTTCTGGCTGGACAAGGACGAGGAGACCGGGCGTGACGTCATGTCGATGACGCTCACCGACCGGATGACCCGCGGCACGTACCTCCTGGACGACGGCCCGGACAAGCCGGCCGTCATCTGCCTCTCGTACACGTGGTGCGACGACAGCCTGAAGTGGCTGCCTCTGTCCGCCAACGAGCGGATGGAGGTCATGCTGAAGTCGCTCGGCGAGATCTACCCGAAGGTCGACATCCGGAAGCACATCATCGGCAACCCGGTGACGGTCTCCTGGGAGAACGAGCCCTACTTCATGGGCGCCTTCAAGGCCAACCTGCCGGGCCACTACCGCTACCAGCGCCGCCTGTTCACGCACTTCATGCAGGACCGGCTGCCGGAGGACAAGCGGGGCATCTTCCTGGCCGGCGACGACATCTCGTGGACGGCCGGCTGGGCCGAGGGCGCGGTGCAGACGGCGCTCAACGCGGTGTGGGGCGTCATGCACCACTTCGGCGGCGCCACCGACGCCACCAACCCGGGCCCGGGCGACGTGTACGACGAGATCGCCCCGGTCGAGCTGCCGGAGGACTGATCCCGGTCAGGGCCTGGTGAGGGGCGTGAGCAGCATCCGCCCCACCAGGCCCACCGACCGGTCGAGGCGTTCGGTGAACTCCTCGGCCAGGTCGGGCAGCCGCCGCAGCTGCCACAGCGAGCGGGCGGCGAGCCAGGCCCCGTCGCGGGCCCGGTCCAGGCTCCAGCAGCCGAGCAGATGCGTCAGCGGGTCCGCGATCTCCAGGAGGTCCGGGCCCGGCATCAGTTCCTCGCGGATGCGCTCCTCCAGGAGGACCAGCACGTCCCCGACCCGGTCGAACTCGTCCTCCAGGTCCGTGGGCGCGCACTCCAGGGTGCGGCAGGTGTCGACGACCGCGAGGGCCAGGTCGTGGCCGATGTGGGCGTTGATCCCGGCGAGCGCGAACTGCAGCGGCCGTACGCCGGGATGCCGCCGGTAGTGGAAGAGCGGCCGCCAGCAGGCCGGGGCGGGAGCGCCGGTCGCGACGGCGTCGACGACCGCGAGGTAACGCTGGGCGAACCGTACGTCGAGGGTGGCGGCCGCCCGCCGGTCGGCGAAGGAGCCGGACTCGATGGCCCGGCCGATCTCCTCGGTGACGGTCAGATAGACCCGGTTGAACACCGCGACCCCGTCGGCGGGGTGCCAGGCCGAACGGATGGCCCGCATCCGGTCCACCACGGGATCGACGGCCGTGAACGGCCCGAGCTGGATGTCCTGCGTCTGCGCCATGGCTGCAGGGTGGCAGCAGGAGGGCCGGACGGCGGTGTTCCGCCACCCGGCTTCCCCAGAACGGGCGAATGTGTCAGGACTTCGCCGCGGGCTCCTCACCCGGGGTGCTGTCGCCCGAGCCGCTCTCGCCCGGGGTGCCCTCGTACGAGCTGGTGCCCGCGTCGAGCAGGGGTTCCTGCTGCTTCAGATGGGCGGGCGCGAAGGCGCGCAGCACGTGGTAGCCGGTGATGACGACCAGGGTGCCGAGCGCGATGCCGCCGAGCTCGAAGGTGTCGGTGAAGGTGAGCTTCACGCCGCCGACGCCGATGATGATGCCGGCCGCCGCGGGCACCAGGTTGAGCGGGTTGCGCAGGTCGACCTCGGCATTGATCCAGATCTGCGCGCCGAGCAGGCCGATCATGCCGTAGAGGATGACGGTGATGCCGCCGAGCACGCCGCCGGGGATCGCGGCGACGACCGCGCCGAACTTCGGGCAGAGGCCGAAGAGCAGGGCGAAGCCGGCCGCGGCCCAGTAGGCGGCGGTGGAGTAGACCCGGGTCGCGGCCATGACGCCGATGTTCTCGGAGTACGTGGTGTTCGGCGGGCCGCCCACGGCCGTGGACAGCATGGAGGCGGCGCCGTCGGCGGCGATCGCGGTGCCGAGCTTGTCGTCCAGCGGGTCGCCGGTCATCTCGCCGACGGCCTTGACGTGTCCGGCGTTCTCGGCGATCAGCGCGATGACCACGGGCAGGGCCACGAGGATCGCGGACCACTCGAAGCTGGGGCCGTGGAGGGCCGGCAGGCCGATCCAGTCGGCCTGGGAGACGCCGGAGAGGTCGAGGCGCCAGTGGTCGGTGACCTGGCCGCTCGGCGACATCGAGTGGATCCTGCCGAAGACCAGGTCGAAGACCCAGGAGATGCCGTAGCCGAAGATCAGGCCCAGGAAGATCGCGATCCGCGACCAGAAGCCGCGCAGACAGACCACCGCGAGGCCGGTGAAGAGCATCACGAGCAGCGCGGTCCACTGGTCCTGCGGCCAGTAGGTGGCGGCCGTGACCGGGGCCAGGTTGAAGCCGATCAGCATGACGACGGCACCGGTGACGACCGGAGGCATGGCCGCGTGGATGATCCGCGCGCCGAACCTCTTCACCGCCAGGCCCGCGAGGAGCAGCACCGCGCCGACCACGAACACCGCGCCGGTCACGGTCGCGCTGCTGCCGCCGGAGGCCCGGATGGCGGCGGCGACGCCCACGAAGGAGAGCGAGCAGCCCAGGTACGAGGGCACGGTGCCGCGCGTCGCGAGCAGGAAGATCACGGTGGCGACACCGGACATCATGATCGCGAGGTTGGGGTCGAGACCCATGAGGACCGGAGCGACGAACGAGGCGCCGAACATGGCCACCACGTGCTGGGCGCCGAGTCCGGCCGTACGGGGCCAGGAGAGGCGCTCGTCCGGCCGGACGACGGCTCCCGGAGCGGGTGTCCTCCCGTCGCCGTGCAGGGTCCAGCGCACGCCGAGGCTCATGTGCTCGCTCCAGTTTCTCGGGGTCGGGCGGCGACCGGTCCCGTCGTGCCGGGACCGAAAAAGATCAGCCACATGGTAGGTCCTGCCCCACCCCGGTCCGCCGGACGGGCTCGTGTGCGCCGCAGGTCAGCGGACCCCTTCGGCGGTGCTGGGCTCGGTCGCCCCGGCGGTCCGGCGGCCGTCCGACCGCAGCACCCCCGCGCCGAGCACCAGGCCGAAGGTCAGCAGCGTCACGAGGCCGAAGGAGAAGACCAGCGAGGTCGCGTCGGCGATGCCGCCGATCGCCGAGGGCGCGATGAGACCGGAGGTGTACGTGATGGTGGCGACGCCCGCGATGGCCTGGCTGGGGTTCGGGCCGCTGCGGCCGGCGGCGGCGAACGCGAGCGGGACGACGACCGCGACCCCGAGGCCGATGAGCCCGAAACCGGCCAGCGCGAGGGCCGCGTGCGGGGCGAACACCACGAGCAGCCCGCCGAGGGTCGCGGCCACGCCTCCGACGCGTACGGTGCGCACCGCGCCGAAGCGGTCCACCACCCGGTCGCCGACCAGCCGGGCCACGGCCATGGTGAGGGCGAAGGCGGTGGTGGAGGCGGCGGCGAGGCCGGCGGAGGTGCCCAGCTCCTCCTTCAGGTAGACGGCCGACCAGTCCAGGCTGGCGCCCTCGGCGAACACTCCGCAGAAGCCGATCGCGCCGATGACCAGGGCGGACTTCGGCGGCAGCGAGAACCGCGGCGGCGCCTCCTCCCCGGGCGCGCTCTGCAGGTCGAGCACGCCCTGGCAGGCGGCGAGACCGAGCGCGGTCAGGACGAGCGCGGCGATCAGATGGTGGAGCCGGGCGTCGCCGCCGAGGTGGGCGGCGATGGTGCCGGCGGCGGAGCCGAGCAGGGCGCCCGCGCTCCACATGCCGTGCAGGCCGGACATGATGGAGCGGCCGAGCCGGTTCTCGGTCTCGACGCCGAGCGCGTTCATGGCGACGTCGGACATGCCGGCCGTGGCGCCGTAGACGAACAGGGCCGCGCACAGTCCGTAGACGTTCGGTGCGAGCGAGGGCAGCGTCAGCGACAGGGTCCACAGGACGAGCAGTCCGCGCAGCGCCGTGCGGGCGCCGAAGCGGTGGCTGATCGCGCCGGCCAGCGGCATCGCGAGCGAGGCGCCGATCGCCGGGAAGGCGAGGGCGAGCCCGAGCTGGCCCGCGCTGACGCCGGCGTGCTCCTGGATCCAGGGAATGCGGGTGGCGAAGCTGCCGGTGACCGCGCCGTGGACGCAGAAGACGGCGGCGACGGCGAATCGGGCGCGCCGCAGCCGCTCGGTGGTGAAGACGGTCCGCGCCGTCATGTGCCCTCCCCGGGTGGTCGTCCTCGAACGGGCCGTAAACTATCAGGAACCCTGCCTGATAAATAGTGGGCCGAGCAGAGCCGGCGACCCGACGGCCCCCGATCCGTCTGAGAGGATCCCCGCATGGCCGCATCCCCGAGCACCGCGCGGGCCATCAACGACCGGCTCGCCCTGCGACTGCTCCAGGACGAGGGTCCGTTGACGGCCGCCCAGCTCAAGACCCTCACCGGGCTGTCCCGGCCCACCGTCGCCGACCTCGTCGAACGGCTCCGGGGCTCGGGACTCGTCCACGTCGTCGGCGAGTCGGGCGCCGAGCGCCGCGGCCCCAACGCCAAGCTGTACGGGATCGTCGCCGGACGCGCCCACCTCGCCGCCCTCGACGTCCGCACCCGTTCCGTCTCGGTCACCGTCACCGACCTCCTCGGTACCACTCTCGCGGAGGCGGCGGCGCCCGTCGGGGACGCCGGCGGCACGGGGACCGCCGTGGAGAAGGCCGTCACGCTCCTGGAGCGGACGGCGAAGGAGGCCGGCGTCGACCGGCTGCACACCGTGGCCGTCGGCGCGCCCGGCCTCATCGACCCGGCCACCGGCGAACTGCGCGACTCGACCGGACTGCCCGCCTGGCACCGGCGGCTCATCGGCGTCCTCCAGGAGCGGCTCCCCGCCCACGTCCTGGTCGAGAACGAGACCAACCTCGCCGCCGTCGCCGAACTGCGCGAGGGCGCGGCGAGCGACCGGGACGACTTCGTCCTCCTGTGGCTGGGCCAGGGCGTCGGCGCGGCGGTCGTCCTCGACGGCAGGCTGCGCCGGGGCGCATCCGGCGGCGCCGGCGAGATCGGCTTCCTGCCCGTGCCGGGAACGTCCGGGCTGCCGTCGGCCACCGGCTGCGACGGCGGCTTCCACGAGCTGGCCTGCGTCGCCGCCGTCGACGCCCTGGCCGCCGCCCACGGCCTCGCCCCGGCCGGCGCGCTCGCCTCCGGCCACGGGCCGTTCCTCGACGCCCTCGCCCACCGGCTGGCGGTCGGCGCGGCGGCGGTGGCCTCGGTCCTGGACCCGGGCTGCGTGGTCCTGGCCGGCGAGACCGGCCACCAGGGCGGCCCGGAGCTCGCCGCCCGCGTCGAGGCGGCGCTCGCCGCGCTCTCGCCCCTGCGCACCGAGGTGCGCGCCACGACCCTCGGCGACGCGGCGGTCCTGCGGGGCGCCCTCCTGCGGGCCCGTGACGCGGCCCAGGACGAGCTCTTCCCCTGACGGGGCCGGAGACGCGGCCGCGCCGCGTCCCGGACAGGGGGACGCGGCGCGGTGGGAGAGCCCGGCGGCGGCAAGGGCCGTGAGAACCGCCGCCGGGGGTTTTCATGCCGTGCGGGTCAGCAGGCGCCCTGGTCCTTCCAGACGCCCCACTCGCCGGTCGTGCCCGGTTCCTCGTTCTGCGTCCACCACTGGGCCTTCCAGGTGCGGCCCTTGTGCGAGACGAGGCTGCCCGCCGTGTAGACCTGGCCCGCCACGTACGCCGGGGCGGTGCAGGTGCCGCCGGTCGGCGTCGGGGTCGGGGTCGGCGACGTGGTGGTGGTCGGGGTGGGCGTCGGCGTCGTGGCGGTCGGCGTCGGCGTCGGGGTCGAGCCGCCCGGCTCCACCGTCGTCGTGCCGCGCGCCAGGTCGCCCGCGAGGGCGTACGTCGTGCCGTTGACGGTCACCGTCCAGTTCGAGGGGGTCGAGACCGGCAGGTAGTAGTTGAACGCCAGGTCGACCGTCGCGCCCGGGGCCAGCGACTGCCAGGCCGGGAGCTTCAGCGAGACCCGGTGGAAGTCGCCCTTGAGGCCGCCGACGTTGCTGCCCGTGTGGTCGCTGCTGATCACCTTGGTGCCGAAGCCGGACTGGTCGGAGGCGTTGTTCGGGGCCGAGGTCGCGTAGTCGAACTGGAACTCGGTGCCGCCCGGCAGCGTGGTGGCGGTGTTGTTGGTGATCTTGATCTTCGGGGTGATCGGGTAGTTGGAGTCGCCCAGCTTGAACTCGGTGAACTCCACGCCCACGTTCACGGCCTGGGCCGGCAGCGCCTTGTTGCTCTTCTTCGCGCCGTACGGAGTGGCGGCCCTGAACTTGTCGTACATCAGCGAGGTGAGCGTGGAGCCCATCTCGTACTGGCCCTTGGCCGCGTTCCAGCCGTAGTCGCCGGCCAGCTCCCAGACCATCGTGCCGCCGATGCCGCGGTCGACCACGTAGTCGGCCTTCGCGGCCACCGACTGCTCGTCCTCGGTGGACAGGAAGACCTTCTTCTGGGCGTTCCACAGCCACGGGGCGACCAGCGTGGAGTCGTACCTGCGGGCGTAGGTGCCGGTCAGGGTCGTGTTCGAGGGGAAGCCGTACTTCGTGACGTAGTCGCCGACGATCCCCTTCTCGAGGTTCTTGGCGTGCCACATCGGGTTGGAACCGGCGGGCGACTCCTGCCCGTTGGTGTCCTTGTCGTGCCACAGGTTGTCGATGCCGACGGCGCCGTCACCGCACTTGGTCAGGCCGGCCCCGGCCGGGCAGGTGGTCGCGGCCGCCTTGCCCCACAGGCCGTCGGTGCCGCCCTGCACGTTCTTGTGGCCGCGGGTGTAGTAGGGCAGGCCGATGTTGATCCGGCCGGCCGGCATCGAGCCGCGGAAGTAGTGGTACGCCCAGTCGGTGTTGAGGTACCCGATGGAGCCGTACTGGGCGGAGCCGTAGACGCCCGCGGCGGCCAGTTCGGCGTCCTTGCCGTCGTCGAAGAGCGAGGCGTTCGGGCCGACGTACTCGTTCCAGGCGCCGTGCAGGTCGTAGGACATGATGTTGACGTAGTCCAGGTACTTCTGCATCTGGAAGGTCTCCATGCCGCGCAGCAGGTAGCCCGAGGAGGGCGCGGCGACGGTCAGCAGGTAGTGCTTCCCGTCGGTGGCGCCGGCCCGGTCGAGCTTCTCGCGCAGGGACTTCATCAGGGCGGCGTAGCCCTGGACCAGGCCCGCGCGGCGCGCGTTGGCGAGCTGCCAGTCGAGCGGGTTGCCCGCGTCCTTCATGGTCGTCGGGTACTCGTAGTCGATGTCGACGCCGTTGAAGCCGTACTTCCTGATGAAGTCGACGGCGGAGTTGGCGAACGTGTCGATCCCGGCCTGGTTGACCGACCCGTCGGCGTTGGTCGCCATCGAGTAGAAGCCGCCGGAGTTCACCCGGTTGCCGTTGTCGTCGAAGTAGCCGCCGGTCTCCGCCCAGCCGCCGACCGAGATCAGCGTCTTGACGTTCGGGTGCTGCTTCTTGAATTTGTTCAGCAGGTTGAAGTGGCCCTTGTAGGCGTACGCCGGGTCCATCTCGGCGCCCGCGACACCGGGCCAGGTCATCCCGGTGGCGGCGTTGCCCGCTCCGTCGGCGCCCACCGACAGCTTGTTGTCGCCGCCGACGTGGCCGAAGGCGTAGTTGATGTGGGTGACCTTGTCCCACGGGATGTCGGAGGCCAGGTAGGCGGGCTCGCCGTTCTTCCCGGTCCGCCAGCCGGTGAAGTAGCCGATGACCCGGCGCTGGTGGTCCGCGCCCATCTTCTCGCGGCCCTCGGTGTCGTAGACCGAGCAGTACGGGACGTCGACGCCGGGCGTCTTGTAGAGGCCGTCGGGGCGACAGCTCTCGTTGTCCGCGGCGTACGAGACGCCGCCGGCGGCGAGGGAGCTGATCAGCAGCCCGGCGACGGCGGCGCCGGACGCGAGCAGCGAGGCCCTCTTGTGGGTGGGGGACGACACGGTCTTCCTCCAAGGAGGTGGGCGTGGAACACAACGAACAAGGGGGTGGGTCGTGTTGGGCCCGTGGAGTGCGCACGCCGGCGGGCCGTACCTCGGAGGTGACACGGAGATTAAGAGGACTAGACCAGTGCGTCAATAGGTCTGGACCAACGAAGGATTTCGTGACAGGGTCTGGCAGGGCCATGGCGAGTTGTGAGCCAGCCCACAGGGCCTCACCCGCATGGCCGGTTCCCGGCCGTGGCACACTGGCCCTGTATCAGCAGCAGCGCACTCCGGGGTCGGTGTAATTCCGAACCGGCGGTATAGTCCGCGACCCGTCCGCAGCCAGCGGCCGGTTGACCAGGTGAGATTCCTGGACCGACGGTGAAAGTCCGGATGGGAGGCAGTGCGCGGCGGGCGACCCCACCAGGGGTGCGTCGGCCGTACGTCCGCTGGTCGCCGTACCCGTTCCCGGGTCCCGGCGCACCGGGGGACCCGGCCTCGGCACACCCTGCGCGAGGCGTCGTATCCGCTCTCTGTCGTCATCGACAGGCCCCGGAGTCCGTGCCCGAAGAGGCAGGAGGACCCGGTGGCCACCCAGGCCGACATCACCGCCATGCGACGCGCCGTCGCGCTCGCCGCCCGCGGTCTCGGTTCCACCAGCCCCAACCCGGTCGTCGGCTGCGTCGTCACGGACGCCTCCGGCCGGACCGTCGGCGAAGGCTGGCACCAGCGCGCCGGCGGCCCCCACGCCGAGGTCCACGCCCTGCGCGCGGCCGGCGAGCAGGCCCGCGGCGGCACCGCGTACGTCACCCTGGAGCCCTGCAACCACACCGGCCGCACCGGCCCCTGCGCCCAGGCCCTGATCGAGGCCGGCGTCGCCCGCGTCGTGTACGCGGTCGGCGACCCGAACCCGCAGGCCACCGGCGGCGCCGACACCCTGCGCGCGGCCGGGATCCAGGTCCGGCAGGGCCTCCTGGAGGGCGAGGCCGAGGCCGGCAACATCGCCTGGCTCACCTCCGTCCGCCGCGGCCGCCCCTTCGTCCGCTGGAAGTACGCCACCACCCTCGACGGCCGGATCGCCGCCGCCGACGGCACCTCCCGCTGGATCAGCTCCGCCGAGTCCCGCGCCGACGTCCACCGCCTGCGCGCCGAGGCCGACGCCGTCGTGGTCGGCTCCGGCACCGCCCGCGCCGACGACCCCCACCTCGCCGTCCGCGGCGTCGAAGGGGCCGTGCAGCCGCTGCGGGTCGTCGTCGACACTGAGGCGACCGCCGTGAAGCCCGGCGCCCGCGTCCTCGACGACGCCGCCCCCACCCTGATCGCGGTCGCCGAGGACGCCGAGACCACGCTCACGGACGTCGTACGGCTGCCCCGCGCCGGGCGCGGCCTCGACGTCCCGGCCCTCCTCGACGCCCTGCACGCGCGCGGCGTCCGCTCCGTCCTCCTCGAAGGCGGCCCCACTCTCGCGGGCGCCTTCCTCGCCGCGGGAGCCGTCGACCAGGTCGTCTGCTACCTCGCCCCGGTCCTCCTCGGCGCGGGCCCGGCCGCCCTCGCCGACGCCGGAATCACCACCATCACCGACGCGTTGCGGCTCGACGTCACCGAGACCGAGCGCATCGGACCCGACATCCGCATCACCGCGACGCCCGTCGTCACGACCCCCAAGGGAGCCTGACCGTGTTCACCGGAATCGTCGAAGAGCTGGGCGAGGTCGTCGCCGTCGAGCAGCTGGAGGACGCCTCCCGTTTCCGACTGCGCGGCCCGCTCGTGACCGAGGGCGCCCGGCACGGCGACTCGATCGCCGTCAACGGCGTCTGTCTCACGGTCGTGGAGTCCGGCGACGGCGAGTTCACCGCCGACGTGATGGCCGAGACCCTCAAGCGCTCCTCGCTGGGCGCCCTGGAGGCCGGCTCCCGCGTCAACCTGGAGCGGCCCATGGCCGTCGGCGGCCGCCTCGGCGGCCACATCGTCCAGGGCCACGTGGACGGCACCGGCACGATCCTGGAGCGGACCCCGTCCGAGCACTGGGAGCTGGTCAAGGTCGGTCTGCCCGCCCACCTCGCCCGCTACGTCGTCGAGAAGGGCTCGATCACGGTCGACGGCGTCAGCCTCACCGTCGTCGAGGTCGCCGACGACTGGTTCACCATCAGCCTCATCCCCACCACCCTCGCCCTGACCACGCTCGGCATCAAGCAGCCCGGCGCCCCGGTCAACCTCGAGGTCGACGTCATCGCCAAGTACGTCGAGCGGCTGCTCGGCCCGAACGCACAGGAGAACGTCAAGTGAACTGGCTCAACTCCGAGGCGTTCACCGCGTTCGGCCAGCACATCATCTGGTCGGACATGGTCGGCAACATCTTCGGCCTCGTCGCCCTCGCCCTCGGCTGGCGCCGCTCCGTCTGGACCTGGCCCGTGCAGTTCCTCGCCGGCCTGATCCTCTTCGGCGCCTTCTTCGGCCACCTCACCGGCAGCGCCGGCAAGCAGGTCGTCGTCATGCTGGTGGCGCTCTTCGGCTGGTGGCAGTGGCAGCGAGGGAAGGACCAGGGCGCGGACGGCCACATCGCCGTGCGCTTCGCGACCTGGCGCGAGCGGGCCGCCATGACCGGCGCCGCCGCCGTCGGCACCGTCGCGGTCGCCCTGCTCTTCACCGCGTACCCGAACCTCTCCTGGGACCCCTGGCCCGACGCGTACATCTTCGTCGGCACCATCGTCGCCATGTACGCCCAGGCCCGCGGCATGGTCGAGTTCTGGTTCGCCTGGCTGCTCGTCGACCTGGTCGGCGTCCCGCTGAACTTCGCCAACGGCTACGCCTTCTCCGGCTTCGTCTACGTCATCTACGGCGCGCTCGTCCTGTGGGGCCTGCGCGACTGGTGGCTGCGCTCGCGCAGCGCCGCCACCGCCCTGGAAGGAGCCCACGCATGAACGCGCTTCCCATGTGGGACGTCACCGACCTCGTCCTCGACCCTGTCGAGCAGGCCATCGCGGACATCGCCGCCGGCCGTCCCGTGGTCGTCGTGGACGACGAGGACCGCGAGAACGAGGGCGACCTCGTCATCGCGGCGGAGAAGGCCACGCCCGAGGTCGTCGCCTTCATGATGAGCGAGTGCCGCGGCCTGATCTGCGCGCCCATGGAGAGCGACGAGCTGGAGCGCCTCCGGCTGCCGCAGATGGTCGACGACAACACCGAGTCCATGAGGACGGCCTTCACGGTCTCCGTCGACGCGAGCGCCGCCCACGGCGTCACCACCGGCATCTCCGCCGCCGACCGCGCCACCACCCTGCGGATGCTGGCGAGCGGCACGTACGAGCCGGGCGACTTCGTCCGTCCCGGGCACGTCTTCCCGCTGCGCGCCAGGTCCGGCGGCGTCCTGGTCCGCAACGGCCACACCGAGGCCGCCGTCGACCTCGCCCGGCTCGCCGGGCTCCGCCCGGCCGGCGCCATCGTGGAGATCGCCGGCGAGGACGGCGTGATGCTGCGGCTGCCCGAGCTGATCCCGTTCGCCCGCAAGCACGGCCTGACGATCATCTCCATCGAGGACCTGATCGCCTACCGCCGCTCCGCCGAGCCGACCGTACGCCGCGAGGCCGAGGTCCAGCTGCCCACCCGGCACGGCGAGTTCACCGCGTACGGCTACCGCTCCACCGTCGACGGGGTCGAGCACGTCGCCCTCGTTCACGGCGAGGTCGGGGACGGCGAGGACGTCCTGGTCCGGGTCCACTCCGAGTGCCTGACCGGAGACGTCTTCCACTCGCTGCGCTGCGACTGCGGCCCCCAGCTGGAGGCCTCCATGGACCGGATCACCGAGGCCGGCCGCGGAGTGGTCGTCTATCTGCGCGGCCACGAGGGCCGCGGCATCGGCCTGCTGTCCAAGCTCCGCGCCTACGAGCTCCAGGAGCGCGGCCGTGACACCCTCGACGCCAACCTGGAGCTCGGGCTGCCCGCCGACGCCCGCGACTACGCGGCCGGCGCGCAGATCCTCACCGACCTGGGCGTCCGCAGCGTGCGCCTGATGACCAACAACCCCGACAAGATCGACGCCCTCACCCGGCACGGACTGAAGGTCGAGGGCCGCGAGCCCATGCCGGTCCAGGCGGGCGAGCACAACCTCCGCTACCTGCGCACCAAGCGGGACCGGATGGGTCACGACCTGCCCTGGCTGGACGGCACTCCCGCCCCCACCTGCGGCAACCAGTAAGTCAGCACGTACCGAGACCGACCAAGGAGAACCATGAGCGGCAAGGGCGCACCCGTCCTCAGCGTGAAGAACTGCGGCGACCTCCGCGTCGCGGTCATCGCGGCCCAGTGGCACGAGAAGATCATGGACGGCCTCGTCGACGGCGCCCTGCGCGCCCTCGCCGAGCTGGGCATCGAGGAGCCGACCCTGCTGCGCGTCCCCGGCAGCTTCGAGCTCCCGGTCGTGGCGAAGGTGCTCGCCGAGCGCGGCTACGATGCCGTGGTGGCCCTCGGCGTCGTCATCCGCGGCGGGACGCCGCACTTCGAGTACGTGTGCCAGGGCGTCACCCACGGCCTCACCCAGGTCTCGATCGACACCGGCGTACCCGTCGGATTCGGCGTCCTGACCTGCGACACCGAGGAGCAGGCCCTGGACCGGGCCGGCCTGGAAGGGTCCAGCGAGGACAAGGGCCACGAGGCCGTCACCGCCGCCGTCGCCACCGCGACGATCCTGCGCACGGTCAGCGAACCCTGGCGCTGAGGGCAGATTCACACCCCGTACTCTTAGGACATCATGGCGAACGAAACCCGTAAGACCTTCGAAGAGCTCTTCGCCGAGCTCAAGCTCAAGGCCGAGACCGGCGACCCGGCGACCTCCCGCACCGCGGAACTGGTCGGCAAGGGCGTCCATGCCATCGGCAAGAAGGTCGTCGAGGAGGCCGCCGAGGTCTGGATGGCCGCCGAGTACGAAGGCAAGGAAGCCGCCGCCGAGGAGATCTCGCAGCTGCTGTACCACGTCCAGGTGATGATGGTCGCCCGCGGGATCTCGCTCGACGACGTCTACGCCCACCTCTGAGCACGTCCCTCCCCGATCCAGAAACAGACATCCGAGGCAAAGGAAGCCCGTCCCATGCTGCGCATCGCCGTCCCCAACAAGGGTTCTCTCTCCGGACCTGCGATGGAGATGCTCCATGAGGCGGGCTACCGGCAGCGCAAGGAGTCCAAGGAACTCGTCACCGTCGACCCTGACAACGAGGTGGAGTTCTTCTACCTCCGCCCCAAGGACATCGCGATCTACGTGGCGTCCGGCCGGCTCGACATCGGCATCACCGGCCGCGACCTGCTCCTGGACTCCGGCGCCAATGCCGAGGAGATCCTGCCGCTGAACTTCGGCCGCTCCACCTTCCGCTACGCCACCCGCCCCGGCACCGCGAGCGGCCCCGAGGACTTCCACGGGATGACGATCGCCACCTCCTACGAGGGCATCGTCGCCAAGCACCTCGCCGAGCAGGGCGTCGACGCGTCCGTCGTCCACCTCGACGGGGCCGTCGAGACCGCGATCCAGCTGGGCGTCGCCGAGATCATCGCGGACGTCGTCGAGACCGGCACCAGCCTGCGCAACGCGGGCCTCGAGGTCATCGGCGAGCCGATCCTCACCTCCGAGGCCGTCGTCGTCCGCCGCACCGGCGCCACGGCCGACGACCCCAAGGTGCAGCAGTTCCTGCGACGCCTCCAGGGCGTCCTGGTCGCCCGCAGCTACGTGATGATGGACTACGACTGCCGCGCCGAGCACCTGGAGCAGGCCGTCGCCCTCACGCCCGGCCTGGAGTCGCCCACCGTCTCGCCGCTGCACAACGAGGGCTGGGTCGCCGTGCGCGCCATGGTCCCCGCCAAGGAGGCGCAGAAGGTCATGGACGACCTGTACGAGCTGGGCGCCCGGGCCATCCTGACCACGGCCATCCACGCCTGCCGCCTCTGACGGCACCTGCCGCCTCTGACGGCCCGAAGAGGCCGCACACCCGAAGCCCGAAAGCCCGCACGCAAGAAACCCGGAAACCCGATGTCCGACACCACCGCTCCCGCCCTCCCGGTCACCTTCCGGCCGGCCCGCACCCGGGCCGTCCTGCTGACCGCCGGTGTGGCGATGTTCGTCGTCATCACCTCCGTCGGGCTGATGCTGGAGAAGCTGGGACCGGGGGAGCGGGCCAGTTTCGTCTTCACCGCCGCGATGTTCCTGGGCGTCCTGGTGCTGCTGAGCCGGCCCAAGGTCGTCGCCGACGACGAGGGCGTGACGGTCGTCAACATCACCCGGACGCGCCGACTGGCGTGGGCCGAGATCCTCAAGGTCAATCTGCGCCCCGGCGACGCCTGGGTCTTCCTCGACCTGAGCGACGGCACCAGCCTGCCGGCCCTCGGCATCCAGCCGGGAATCGCCAAGGAGCAGGCCATCCGCGACGCCCGGGCGCTGCGCGCGCTCGCCGAGAGCCGGGGCACGGGCGCGGAGTCCCGCTGACCCCGGCGGGACCCGGGGAGGGACCCTGATCCGTCCCCCATACGGGGCCGACCCCCTGCCCGCGACGGGGCGGGGCTGGCTAATCTGGTGGCGGTGGTGCCGAGCGGCACCACCGCCTCGCTTGTGCAGGGCCGCCCGCCAGGCGTCCCGCGAGGCCACCCTTCGACCCGAGGAGTGATTCCCTCCAGCAATGGACGGATCGTCCGGTAGTACCTGCGCCGCCCCCTCACCCGAGGCGGCGGCATGATCGTTTCCCTGCTGCTCCTCGCAGCCGCCTTCCTGCTGATTCTCGCCAACGGCTTCTTCGTGGCCGCCGAGTTCGGCCTCGTCACCGTCGAACGCGCCGAGGCCGAGCGTGCCGCCGCCGAAGGCGACCGCCGGGCCCGCGGTGTCGTCCGCGCCCTGCGCGAGCTGTCCTTCCAGCTCTCCGGAACCCAGCTCGGCATCACCATCACCTCGCTCGTCACCGGCATGCTCGCCGAGCCCGCGCTCGCCCGGCTGCTGGACGGGCCGCTCACCGCCACCGGACTGCCCGAAGGGGCCGTCTCCGGCATCTCCGTGCTCGTGGGCATGCTGCTCGCCTCGGCCGTGCAGATGGTGGTCGGCGAGCTCGTGCCGAAGAACTGGGCGGTCTCCCGGCCGCTGCAGGTGGCCCGGTTCGTGGCCGGACCGCAGCACGCCTTCGCGAGCCTGTTCCGGCCGGTGATCTCCCTGCTCAACGCCGTCGCCAACCGGCTCGTCCGGCTGTTCGGCGTGGAGCCGGCCGACGAGCTGGACTCGGTCCGCACCCCCGGCGAGCTGGTCTCCCTGGCCCGCCACTCGGCCCTGGCCGGCGCCCTGGAACAGGACACGGCCGACCTCTTCGTCCGCACCCTGTCGCTCGGCGGGCTCACCGCCGAACAGGTCATGACCCCGCGGGTGCGGATGAGCGCACTCCAGTCGGACGCCACCGCGGCCGACGTCCTCAACCTCACCCGGGCCACCGGCCTGTCCCGGTTCCCCGTCTACCGCGAGCGGATCGACGAGATCGTCGGCATGGTGCACCTCAAGGACGCGCTCGCCGTCGTCCCGCACGAGCGGCACCGGACCTCCGTGGCCCGGATCGCCGTACCGCCGCTGCTCGTCCCCGAGTCGCTGCCCGCCCAGGCCCTCCTGGAGCGGCTGCGCCGCGAACAGCCCATAGCGGTCGTGGTCGACGAGTACGGCGGCACCGCCGGCGTGGTCACCCTGGAGGACATCGTCGAGGAGCTCGTCGGCGAGGTCCGCGACGAGCACGACACCGCCGCCGACGCCCGGCCGGAACTGGCCGCCGTGCCCTGTGACGACGGTTCGCAGGTCTGGGAGGCCGACGGCTCCTGCCGCGTGCACACCCTGCACCGGATAGGACTCGACGTGCCCGACGGCCCGTACGAGACGGTCGCCGGGCTCGTCGCCGATCTGCTCGGGCGCATCCCCGCCCCGGGCGACCGGGCCGAGCTGCCCGGCTGGCGGCTCTCGGTGCGCCAGGTCGACCGCTACCGCGCCGAACGGGTGCGGATCATGCGCACCGCCCCGGTGCCCGTCGCCGTGGAGGCGGCCCGATGAGTCTGCTCCCTCTGCTCCTCGCCCTCCTGCTGGTGCTGGCGAACGGTTTCTTCGTCGGCGCCGAGTTCGCGCTCGTGTCCGTACGCCGCAGCCAGATCGAGCCGCTCGGCGGCAAGCGGGCCCGCCAGGTCCTCCACGGCCTGGAGAACCTGCCGCAGATGATGGCGGCCGCCCAGTTCGGCATCACCGTCGCGTCGCTGACGCTCGGCGCGGTCGCCGAGCCGACCGTGGCCCGGCTGCTCGAACCGGTCTTCCACGCCGTGGCCGTGCCGGAAGGCCTCGTCCACCCGCTCGGGTACGTGATCGCCCTCGCCGCGGTGGTCTTCCTCCACCTGGTCATCGGCGAGATGGTCCCGAAGAACCTGGCGATGGCCGATCCCGAACGCACCGCGCTGCTGCTCGGACCCGGCCTGGTCGGCTTCGCCCGGCTCTGCCGGCCGGTCACCCGGGCCCTCGGCGCCTGCGCGGGTCTCGTCCTCAAGGCCTTCAAGGTCGAGCCGAAGGACGAGGTGGAGGCCGTCTTCACCAGCACCCAGCTCGGCCGGCTCGTCGAGGACGCCGGCCAGGCCGGACTGCTCGACCCGGCCGAGCAGGAGCGCCTGGAGGACGCCCTGGAACTGGGCACCCGCCCCGTTACCGACGTCCTCATCCCCTCGGCCTCCCTCGTCACCGTGCCCCCGTCGGTCACCCCGCGGGACATCGAGGAGCTGACCGTGCGGACCGGCTACTCCCGCTTCCCGGTACGGGCCGAGGGCCGGGGCACCTTCATGGGCTTCGTGCACGTGAAGGACGTCCTGGACCTGGAGGAGCGGGAGCGGGCCGTGCCCCAGCAGGTGTGGCGCCCGATGGCGACGCTGCGGGCCGAGCTGCCGCTGGACGACGCGCTCACCGTGATGCGCCGGGCCGCGACCCATCTGGCGCAGGTGGCGGACGCCTCCGGCCGGGTGCTCGGCCTCGTCGCCCTGGAGGACGTGCTGGAGATGCTGGTCGGCGAGGTCCGCGACCCGGCGCACCGCGTCGGACCGCCGGTGCGGCACCCCTCGGGCACCCCGCAGCCGCAGCCGTCCGCGCCGGTGCTCACGGGCTGAGCCCGTGGAGGGCCCGTCCGGCCTGACGACGACCGGACGGGCCCCGGCACCGTCGCGAGCCGCGGGTCGGATGCCCGGCGCCGTCGGGGCCACGGGTCAGATGCCCGGCGGGCCCTGCGGGCCGCGGTCCATGGGGCCCCGGCCGGACAGCACCTCGCCGTACGCCTGCATCAGGTCCGGCAGGCGCAGCGTGGCCAGGTCCTCGCGGGACGGCGTGGTCCCGTAGCCGGACAGCCGCAGATCGCGGTAGGCGCAGGACTTCTCGTACAGCGTGCGCAGGAAGCGGCCGTTGCCGAGCTCGTCGATCCAGCCCTGGTCGACGACGTGCCCGCTGATCGAGCGCAGCTCCTCCAGGGCCTCCTCGTCCCAGCCGTCGCCGTTCGCCGCGGCGAGGACCT
Organism: Streptomyces sp. NPDC127092; assembly: GCF_042722475.1. NCBI lineage: Bacteria > Bacillati > Actinomycetota > Actinomycetes > Kitasatosporales > Streptomycetaceae > Streptomyces > Streptomyces sp. NPDC127092. Next base: position 76,846 of record NZ_JBHXFE010000033.1, on the reverse strand, counting down.
TGCCGATCTCGGTGAGTTCGAGCGGGCGGTACGACGGGAAGTCGACCCTGGTGGTGAACCGGGAGGAGAGCCCCGGGTTCGCGGCGAGCAGCCGGTCCATGCCCTCCGGATAGCCGGCCAGGATCACCACGAGGTGGTCGCGGTTGTCCTCGGCGCGCTTGAGGAGCACCTGAAGGGCCTCGTCGCCGTAGGCGTCGCCCTTGCTGTAGCCGGTGTTGGAGAGCGCGTAGGCCTCGTCGACGAAGAGCACCCCGCCGATCGCCGAGTCGATCAGCTCGTTGGCCTTGACCGCGGTCTGGCCCAGGTACTCGCCGACCAGATCGGCCCGCTGGGCCTCCACCAGATGGTCCCCGCCGAGCAGGCCGAGTGCGTAGAAGACCCGGCCGAGAATGCGGGCGACGGTGGTCTTGCCGGTGCCCGAGGGACCGGAGAAGACAAAGTGACGTTTCGGCGGCTGGACGGGCAGGCCCTGGCCGGCGCGCAGCCGCGCCATCTCCAGCTGCGCCGACAGGGCCTTCACCTGTCGCTTGACCGGCTCCATGCCGACCATCCGCTCCAGCTCCGCCAGCGCCTCGGCGAGCAGGGCCGGGTCGGTGGAGCCGGCCGGGAAGCGGGGCGGCGCCGGCTGCGCCGGGACCGCCGCCTTCTGGCGCACGACGTCGGGCGGCTCCGGCGGCGCGGGCGGCGGACCGGCCTCGGGCCTGAGCAGCAGGCCGTCACCGGCCGGGGCCTCGGCGTCGGCCCGCTCGCCGTCCACCGTGTCCTGGCCGAACCCTCCGTACATGGCCGGCGCGAGCCCCACCGGATCGTCCGGGCCCTCGAAACCGTCGTACTCGGCGATGGCGGCGAGCCGCGCGGCGGTGTCCATGAACGCCGGGTCGATCCGGTGCACCGCGCGGTAGAGCGGCATCGCGGCGGCGGTCCTGCCGGTGCCCTCGTGCGCCCGGGCGAGCCAGTAGCGCAGCTCCTTGCGCTGCGGCTGCTCGCTGCGGCAGCGCATCAGGGCCGTCGCGAGCAGCGGCTCGGCCTGCCCGTACATCTCCAGGCGCACCCGGGCCATCCCGCCGAAGAGACCCGCCTCGATGCCCAGGAGCGGGTCGTCGACCAGCGGCTCCGTGTGCCGCACCAGCTGCTCCCAGTCCTTGACCAGGTAGGAGCGGCAGGCGTGCAGGAAGCGGACCTGGGGGTCGGCGTCGACCGGCGGCAGCCCGACGAGTGCCCGGTCGAGCTCCGGCACGTGCCGGCCGTCGAGCCAGTGCGAGGCGTGCGCGAGCAGCAGGTCGCGCGGGCTTTCGAGCACCGGCTGCACCCACCAGCCGAGCCAGTACCAGGAGTTGAGGTTCCTGCGGTGCCGGGCCCGCTGCTCGCCGAAGCGCTCGCGGTTGCGGTACATCCGCAGCAGTGCGGTCGTGGTGTCCACGCGCAGCGCGTGCAGACCGAGCCAGCCGTCGGCCATGCCGGGGTCGATGCGCACCGCCGTGCGGAACTCCTCCTCGGCCTGCGGATAGGCGCCCATCGTGTAGGCGTCGACTCCACGCAGCCAGGCGAGCTCGGCGGGGGCATGCGCGCCCTGTGTGCCGAAGTCCATCGGGTCCCCCACAACCGTCTACACGTGGACGGGAATTGACCGCACCGAGGGGCATCGTACCTGCGCAGAGGGTGCGTGATGAGGGAGAAGAGGGCGATCCGTCGTGATCGACACGATCCGCGGCCCGCTCACCGTCGGTGACCCTCGGTGAGCGCGAGGGCGGAACGAAGCCCCCGATCACGGGGGAACAACCGGGGGCTTCGCGTCCGCGGCGACTCCGGAGAGCCGCACATTGAGAACGTAAGACCTGTACGCCCCTTGGGTCAAGCCGAGTTGAGGCACTTGCGGAAGTGGACTTCCGCCCACTCAGTTTGCGGCCGGGGACTCGTCACGGTGGGTGATGATCTGGTCGGGGCCCGCTGTCACACGAGGTCCGGGCAGCCACTCGTACCCCTCAGCGCACTCCCGTACCAGGGTGTCGGCGAAGGGCCGCGAAGGGTCCTCGGTGAAATGGCGAGTCTCCGCCACGGTCCATTCGTCCCAGAAACCGGAGAGCGCCGGCCCGTCCCGGCGTCGCCCGCGCACCCAGGACTCCTCGGGACCGCGCTCCATCCACAGCAGGCGCGCGAGGAACGGCCGCAGCGCCCGCCGCCCGGCTCCCACGCCCTCCACGAGCACCACCGGCGCCGGGTCCAGCGTCCGCGGCGGACCGAAGGCGCGCAGATTCCAGTCGTACGGGTGATAGAGCGCCGTCTCGCCACGGGAGAGCGGCCCGATCACCTCGCCGAGCATCCGCCCGGTCCACGCGAAGAGCTCCTCGTGGGTGGCGAGGTCGTCGAGATGGAGGACGGGAGCACCGCCGAGCACGGCGGCGAGCCGCGCGGCCAGCGTGGACTTCCCGGAACCGGCGTGCCCGTCGACCGCGACGAGCCGCACCGGCCCGCACGAGGGCGGCGGCAGCCGCAGCGCGGCGGCCGCGCGGTCGAGGCCGGTGCGGTCGGGATCGGTCATGGCCCCAGAGTAGGCGAGTCGACCCGAGGGGTCCGCCGCAGGTCAGCGCGGCCGGCGGGTGCCACTGGTGGAGACCAATATTGCTCGGGCGGCACGCGTCGAATCGCTGGCAGAAGCCGGCCGCGAGCCGCGATAGTGGGGCCCGCAGCCCGTCCGTTCGCCACCACCGACTGGAGGGTCACCGCCCATGCCTCCTGCCACCCCGCGTAGAACCGTCCTCGCCGCCCTCGCGGCCGCCGCCGGCACGGCCGCGACCACCGCGGCCCCCGCGACGGCGGCACCGGGAGCGCGCGCCGACGAGGCCGCCCGCGCCGCCTGCGCCGAGGACGCGGCCTGCGCAGACCGGACCGCGGAGGGCCACGCCCCGGCGCCCGGGCTCGTCGACAACCGCTTCTGGAGCACGTACACCGACTGGCGCTGCGGCACGCCGGCCGGCACCCGGGCCGTCGCCGGGCACCGCCCCGGCCTGGTGATCGACAGTCCGGCCGGCCGCACCGACTACACCGACCCGCACACCGGCCGGACCAGCACCTGGGAGCACGCGGCCTGGACCTCGCCCGTCCACACCTCCACCGTCCCCGCGACCGAGGTCATCGCCTCCTGGAACGCCCACACCCCGCCCGGCACCTGGCTCCAGGTCGAGCTGCGCGGCACGTACGGCGACGGCACCGAGACGCCCTGGTTCGTCATGGGCCGCTGGGCCGCGGGCGACGCCGACATCCGGCGCACCTCGGTCGACGACCAGAGCGACGGCAAGGCCTCCGTCTGGACGGACACCTTCTCGATCGACGACCCCGCGGGCGGCCTCCGCCTCGTCTCCTACCGGCTCCGCCTCACCCTCTACCGCAGGCCGGGCACGACGCTCACCCCCACGGTCCGGCGGCTCGGCGCGATGGCCTCCGACATCCCGGACCGCTTCACGGTGCCGGCCTCGGTACCGGGCCTCGACCGGGAGCTGACCGTTCCCCGCTACTCGCAGAACACCCACGTGGGCCAGTACCCCGAGTACGACAACGGCGGCGAGGCCTGGTGCAGCCCCACCTCCTCGCAGATGATCGTCGAGTACTGGGAGCGCCGCCCCACGGCCGAGGACCTGGCCTGGGTGAACCCCGACTTCGCCGACCCGCAGGTCTGCCACGCGGCCCGGTTCACCTACGACTACCAGTACGAGGGCTGCGGGAACTGGCCCTTCAACGCCGCCTACGCCGCCACCTACCCGGACATGAACGCGGTCGTCACCCGCCTCCGCTCCCTCACGGAACTGGAGACCCTGATCCGCGCCGGCATCCCGGCCATCACGTCCCAGTCCTTCCGCAAGGAGGAACTCACCGGCGCCGGCTACGGCACCTCGGGCCACCTGATGACGGTGATCGGCTTCACCGCCGCCGGCGACGTGATCGCCAACGACCCGGCCTCACCGAGCAACGAGGCGGTCCGGCGGGTGTACAGGCGGCGGGAGTGGGAGAACATCTGGCTGCGGACCAAGCGTTACAACGCGAGCGGCAAAGTGGTGTCCGGCACAGGTGGGGTGTGTTACCTCTACTTTCCCGACCGGCCGACTCCCGTGCAGCGCAAGGCACTTCAGGACGTCGGCGTCCTCTGAGGCGGGGCGGTGCGGGCGGGGCCGGTGGAGTGACGTGATCTGCGTCGCTGACCCGCGGCCCCGGCCGCGGGCACGCTGGGCCGTATGAGCGCGACCTCCCATGCCGCCGCCCGCGTCCGTACGCGCACCGGCGGGCCCAAGGACGACGGACCCAGGATCCTCGAGCACCTGCTCGGCTGGACCCTGGTCGTCGTCCTCGCCGTGTTCGTCACCCGCGCCGGCCTGATGTGAGCCGCCGCTACGTCCGGGTGACGTCCTTCACGAACACGAGGCCGTCGGCGCCCGCCAGGCGGGCCGGGTCCAGCGGGGCGTAGCCGAACCAGGGCGACTCGCGCGGTGCCGGCAGGGTGTCGCCGAGGGCGGTGGCCAGCCGTCGCGGGTCGACGAGGCAGCGGTCCTCCGGGAGCGCGTACAGCAGCCCTTCGACCGTGTCCGGCGCGGGTGTGTCCACGCCCTGGTGCCGGATCGTGCCGAGAGCCGTGGCCACGAAGCCGTACTCCGTGCCGAGCCGGGTGCTCACGAGCGCGCCCGCGCCCCACCACGCGAGCGGCGCCCCGCCCATCCGCATCGTGCTCTTCTCCCGCTGGAGGTGGGAGTTGTGGGCATGGACGAGTACGGGGCCGCGGGCGGCCAGGGCGAGCAGGTTCCCGGCCATCATCTGGTCCCGCACGCCCACCAGCCGGGTCAGGCGCACCGGTGAGGTGTCGGCCATGGCGTGGTGGTAGCGCAGCAGGCCCAGGGCGGTGCGCCCGTACAGCCGCGCCCGCTCCCAGTCGTCCGGGGACGTCGTCGCGATCAGGTGCGGCGACTGCGCGTCGAGCAGCGCCGCGAGCTCGTCGGCGAGCAGCCGCAGCTCCCCGGCCTCGGCCGACCGGCCCACGGACCGGGACGGGTCCCGCATTGCGGCGGGCTCGGTCCAGCGGTCGTCCGCACCGAGGAGCCGGTCCAGGGTCCCGGCGGTGCAGGGCAGCAGGCCGGGGTCGCCGTGCGCCGCGAGGTAGCCGTGGAGGGCGGTGAGGGCCTGCCGCGGGCTCGCGGCGGCGGTGATCTCCAGCGGGCCGTCGAAACCGGCGAAGCGGAGCCGGTCGGACGCGGGGCGGTCCTCGTTGAAGGCGCGCATCCAGCGCACGAGCTCGCGGTTGGCCGCGGAGTCGCCCCACCCGTGGCTGATCCCGCGCTCCACGACGTCGTCGAGGGAGCCGGTGCCGGAGGTGACGTGCTCGTCCACGAGGAGGCCGGCCAGACAGTCGCTCTCGATCGCGATCGTCCGGTAGCCCTCCTGCTCCACGAGCTCCCGGAAGAGCTCGTTGCGCACGTCCAGGAGGGCGTCCTCGCCGTGGGTCGGCTCGCCCAGGGCGAGCAGCCGCGGCCTGGAGGGAAGCAGCGCCATGACGGCGGAGGCGTCGACGGAACGGACGGTCTTCTTGACGGTTTCCTTGACGGTTTCCTTGAAGTCAGTCGCCATGGCTTCAACCGTATCGTTGAAGCTTCGGTGGAAACTTTGCGCCGAGGAGGCCTTATAGGGTGGGGGTCATGGTGCGAAAGCTTCAAAGCAGTGGTCGGCGGCTCAGGCCCGTCGACCTGGCTCGCGGGCACGGACTGTCCACCCAGGCGGTGCGGAACTACGAGGAGGCCGGGATCCTGCCGGCCGCCGCGCGTACGGCCCACGGCTACCGCACCTACACGCCCCTGCACGCCAGGGCCCTCGGCGCGTTCCTCGCCCTGCTGCCCGGTCACGGCCACCCGACGGCGACGGCGATCATGCGCGCCGTGAACGAGGGGGCCGTCGAGGAGGCCTTCCGCCTCATCGACGAGAGCCACGCCCAGCTCCTCGACGACCGCCGCACCCTCCAGGCCGTGGAGAGCGCCCTGCGTGACCTGGGGCCGGGCGCCAGGCGCGAGCAGGACGTGGCCCCCGCGTCCCGCGACACCTTCGTCGGGCCCCTGGCGGCGCGGCTCGGCATCCGGCCCGCGACGCTGCGCACCTGGGAGCGCGCCGGTCTGGTGCGTCCGCGCCGCGACCCGCGCACCGGCTACCGCGTCTACGACGAGGCCGCCGTACGGGACGCCCGTCTCGTCCACCAGCTCAGGCGCGGCGGCTACCTGCTGGAGCAGATCGCCCCGCTGATCGCCCAGGTACGGTCGGCGGGCGGCCTCGAGCCGCTGGAGGCCGCGCTGGAGGACTGGCGCGCCCGCCTGTCCGCCCGCGCCCGCGCGATGCTGGCCGGCGCCGCCGAACTGGAGTCGTACCTCCGCGCGAGAGACACCCCCGGACCTTGAGGCCCGCTCTCTACGTCCGCGCTCGTGTGAGGCCGGACCGCCGAACGGGCATACTCCTCCCGCCACGGCCGCCCGCCGCGTCTCCGCGCGCCCGCGGCGGGGCAGCATCGGCGCCGTGACCGACCCCGAGAGGGAGGAGAGCGCCGCCATGCCCGACCTCGGCCCGCGGCCCGTGGAACGCCGGCTGCCCACCGAAGAAGCCCGGGAGCTGCTCGCCCTGGTGCGGGAGATCGCCGAGCGCGAGATCCTGCCCCGCGCCGCCGAGGAGGAGGCCGCAGGGCACTTCCCCCGGGAGCTCTTCTCGCTGCTCTCCGCCTCCGGGCTGCTCGGGCTGCCGTACGACTCCGCGTACGGCGGCGGCGACCAGCCGTACACCGTCTACCTCCAGGTCCTGGAGGAGCTGGCCGCCGCCCGGCTCACCGTGGCCCTCGGCGTCAGCGTGCACAGCCTGTCCTGCCACGCCCTGGCCGCCTTCGGCAGCGAGGAGCAGCGGGCGGCCCATCTGCCCGCGATGCTCGGCGGCGGACTGCTCGGCGCGTACTGCCTCTCCGAACCGTCCTCCGGGTCGGACGCCGCCGCCCTGCGCACCCGCGCCGTGCGGGACGGCGACGCGTGGGTGCTCGACGGCACCAAGGCGTGGATCACCCACGGCGGGATCGCCGACTTCTACACCGTCATGGCCCGCACCGGCGGCGAGGGCCCGAAGGGCATCACCGCCTTCCTGGTGCCCGGCGACGCGCCGGGGCTCGGCGCCGCCGCACCCGAGCGGAAGATGGGCATGAAGGGCTCGCCCACGGCGCAGGTGCACTTCGACGGCGTCCGGGTGTCCGACGCGCGGCGGATCGGCGCGGAGGGGCAGGGCTTCGCCATCGCCCTGGCCGCACTCGACTCCGGGCGGCTCGGCATCGCGGCCTGCGCGGTGGGCGTGGCGCAGGCGGCGCTGGACGCGGCGGTGGCCCACGCGCGGGAGCGCCGCCAGTTCGGCCGCCCGATCGCCGACTTCCAGGGCCTGCGCTTCCTGCTCGCCGACATGGCCACGCAGATCGAGGCGGGCCGGGCCCTGTACCTGGAGGCCGCCCGGCTGCGCGACGAGGGCCGGCCGTTCGCCAGGCAGGCGGCCATGGCCAAGCTGTTCTGCTCGGACGCGGCGATGCGGGTCACCACGGACGCGGTGCAGGTGCTCGGCGGCTACGGCTACACCGCGGACTTCCCCGTCGAGCGCTTCCTGCGGGAGGCGAAGGTGCTCCAGATCGTCGAGGGCACCAACCAGATCCAGCGGGTGGTCATCGCCCGGCACCTTGCCGGACCAGAGTCCCGTTGACGCGTACGGTGCGGTCGGCCCAGACCGGACCCGCGGCCAGGCGGCTCCACTCCTGGTCGCGGTGGCCCGGCAGCGTCCTGCCGTGGCTCGCCCAGAGGTCGAGCACCGCCCGGTAGATGGGCGGGTCGGCGGGGTGCGGCGCGGAAGGCGGCGGGGGCGCCGTGGCAGGCGCCGGAGCGTGCGCGGGTGCGGGGCCCGGCACGGGAGCCGGCATGGGAGCCGGCACAGGAGCCGGCATGGGGGCGGCCATCGGCGTGGGCGCGGGAATCGCCTGCTGAACCGATTCTTCAAAGTGCGGCTCGGACTGTCGATGCCGGCCGTATCCGCTGGGTGTCGTATACAGCGTGGTCATGGCCTGACCAACGCCGAGGCCCGGTTCCCGGTCACCGCCGCAGGGCGTCGAGCGGAAGTTCGACGCGTCCCCGGGCTCGCGAAGCCCCGCCGGGTGCGGGCGCACCCGGCGCACGACTATGGTCCGTGGCCAGCATTCTGACGTACCGTCAGTTCTCACTCGCCGCCGAGGAGGTCACACGTGTCAGACGACCGGCCCGTCCCGCTCGACGAATACCCCGTGCACCAGGCGCCGCTCTCCATGAAGCACCACGTCAGCGGGGACCGGAACGCCTACGACCGGTGCATCTTCCACGTCTTCGACCACCAGGGCCGCGCCCTGCTCATCGCCGGGCTCGGCGTGTACCCCAACACCGGGGTCGTCGACGCCTACGCGACGCTGCGCACCGGCGACCGGCTGCACGCCGTCCGGGCCTCCGACGCCCTCGGCGACGACCGGATGAACCTCTCCGTCGGACCCCTGCGGATCACCGTCGACCAGCCGCTCCGGCAGCTCACGCTGCACTGCGACCCCGACCCGGGCGACCCCGACGGGCTCTCCTTCGACCTGACCTGGACGGGCGACTTCCCGGCCGTCTGGGAGCCGCACCACACCCAGCGCCGGGGCGACCGGCTCACCCTGGAGGGCCGCCGCTTCGTCCAGGCCGGCCACGCCACCGGCACCATCCGGGCGGGCGGCGAGGAGTTCGCCGTCACGGCGGGGGAGTGGACCGGGACCCGCGACCGCAGCTGGGGCGTGCGCCCGCTGCCCGGCGAAGAGCCGGGCCGCGCCGAGGAGTTCCGGCCCGAGGGCTTCCACTGGCTCTGGATACCGATGCGCTTCGAGGACCGGTTCCTCATGGTCATCGCCCAGGAGGACGCCGACGGCTACCGCACCCTCAACGAGGCGCTGCTGGTACGGAACGGGCGGCGTGACACCCAACTCGGCTGGCCCCGCACCGACATCACGTACCGCCCCGGAACCCGCGAACCCGAACGGGCCGTCGTCCACCTCACCGACCCGGCCGGCAAGGCCCTGGAGATCGGCGTGGAGATCCTCGCCTCCTCCCCGCTCGCCGTCGGCGCCGGCTACCCGCCCGCCCCCGACTGGCAGCACGGCAGCTGGCAGGGCCGCGACTGGACCGACCGCCGCGTCTACGACCTGTCCGACCCGGCCGCCCACCCGCTCGCCGCCTACGGCGTCACCGACCACGCCGCCCGCTTCACCCTCGACGGGCACACCGGACACGGCATCTTCGAGCACGGCTCCTTCGGCCGCCACGACCCCAGCGGCTTCACGGACTACACGTCCACGGCCCCGTAGCACCGACCGCACGGGGCCAGCTCGCAGGACGGACTACGCGTCCGCGGCCCCGCAGACCCGACGCACGGGGACCAGCCCGAAGGGCCGAAGGCCCGGCCGCACGGGCGCCGGCCCCGCCCCGCCCCGCAGACCCGACCCCCCGTCCGCAGCCCCGCAGAGGAGGCCCGATGGCGACGGCGCCCCGGCCCCGTACCACCACACGTGATCCCGAGGAGCTGGGCCGCCGGCTCGGTGCCTGGCTGGCCGGGCGGCTGCCCGGTGCCAGGGTCACCGGTCTGGCCGTCCCCGCGTCCAACGGGATGTCCAGCGAGACGCTGCTCTTCGACCTGGAGCACCCGGAGGCGCCGGTGCGCGGCTGCGCGCTCCGGCTCGCCGCCGACCCCGACGCGTACACCGTCTTCCCGGTCTACGACATGGCGCGCCAGCACCGGGTGATGCGCCTGGTCGCCGAGCACACCGACGTGCCCGTGCCGCGGGTGCTGTGGCTGGAGGAGGACCCGGGCCCGCTGGGCGCGCCCTTCTTCGTGATGGCCCGCGCGGAGGGGCGGGTCCCGCCGGACGTGATGCCCTACACGTACGAGGGCAACTGGCTGCACGCGGCGAGCGACGCCGAACGGGCTGTCCTGGAGGCCGAGTCGGTCGGTGTCCTGGCCCGGCTGCACGACCGGTTCCCGGCGAAGGAGGCCGAGTTCCTGCTGCCGGAGGGCGTCGGCAGCCCGCTGCGCCGGCACGTCGACGCCCAACGCGCCTACTACGCCTGGGTGGTGGACGGGCTCGCGCCCTCGCCGCTGATCGAGTCCGCCTTCGACTGGCTCGAGGCGCACTGGCCCGCGGACGAGGGTCCCGCCGTGCTCAACTGGGGCGACGCGAGGATCGGGAACATCGTCTACGACGGGTTCACGCCGGCCGCCGTGCTCGACTGGGAGATGGCGGCGTTCGCGCCGCGCGAGGTCGACCTCGGCTGGACGGTCTACCTGCACCGCTTCTTCCAGGACCTCACCGTGAGCTTCGGCCAGCCGGGTCTGCCGGACTTCCTGCGCCGGGACGCGATCGAGCGGCGGTACGCCGAACTGACCGGGCACACGCCCCGGGACATGGAGTTCCACACCCTGTACGCGGCGCTGCGGCACGCGATCGTGATGCTGCGGATCGCCTACCGGCAGGCGTACTTCGGAGAGGTGCGGGTCCCCGCGAAAGCCGAGGACGTCGACGGCCTGATCCTGCACCACGCCACGCTCGCGGCGATGGTGCAGGGGCGCTACTGGTGAGCGGCTAGGGGGTGTCTCGTCGATCAGGCCGGATCAGGGAGCGGCGTCTGGTGCCGTGCCTGGCAAGGCGCCGGAGTGACGCGATAGCGGAGCTATCGGGGCGCTTCGGCAACGCGGCGAGGCGCGGTGCCAGGCGTCGCGAGCCCGGCATGATCGGCGAGGCACCCCCTACGGCTCGCGCCGGGTCAGGCCGCGCGGCGCAGCTGGGCCGGCTTGATCGGGCGCGAGCCCGGGCCGCCCACGTGCGAGAACGGCTGCATCCGCCAGTCCAGGCCCTGAGGAAGCGTCAGGAGCAGGGCGGTGTCCTGCTCCTGCGCCTCCAGGGTGTCGTCGGCGGGGACGGCCCCGGCCGCGGGCCGGCCGGTGCCGGTGCAGACCGTGAGGACGAAGGGGTTCCACGGCGTCGGGCAGAGCGCGTGCTCCGGCAGGACGTCCTCGTCCGCGAGCAGCGCGATCGGCTGCTCGCAGTCCGGGCAGATCACCCGGTACATCTCAAAGGTGTCGTACGCGTCGAGCTCGTCGGCGGTGTCGACGGAATCAACAGGCTCCTGCATGGAGAATCTCCCCCTCGGACGGGTCGGCCGGATCTGAGTGGCCTCGACCACAGCAAGCAATTCCCATACGGCCCGCCGCATAACCGTGAGGTCACGTCCGAGAAGCCGGTATGCCTGTGGCGTTCGTCACATGCCCGACGTAAGTGCCCCGCGGATGCGCCCCAGATGCCTCGAAAGGCGCCGCGCGCGCCCGCCCGGGCGCCCCCGCACCGGCGCACGAGCCGCCCCGGCTGTGCCCCGGGCCCGCCGGGGCAATAGGGTCACCGCATGGAGGAGCTGGATCGTCAGATCGTCGAGTTGCTCGTCAAGGACGGGCGCATGAGCTACACCGACCTGGGCAAGGCCACCGGCCTGTCCACCTCGGCCGTGCATCAGCGCGTCCGCCGCCTTGAACAGCGCGGTGTCATCCGCGGCTATGCCGCCGTCGTCGACCCGGAGGCCGTCGGCCTGCCGCTCACCGCCTTCATCTCGGTGAAACCCTTCGACCCCAGCGCCCCCGACGACACCCCCGACCGGCTCGCCGACATCCCCGAGATCGAGGCCTGCCACAGCGTCGCGGGCGACGAGAACTACATCCTCAAGGTGCGCGTCGCCACCCCGCTGGAGCTGGAGCACCTGCTCAGCCGCATCCGCTCGCAGGCCCACGTCTCCAGCCGCACCACGGTGGTGCTCTCCACCCCGTACGAGTCCCGGCCGCCGCGCGTCTAGGGCCTGTCCGGCGGATCAGGGCCGGACCGGCCCCGGGGAGTGAGACGCCCGCCGGGGCCCGGCGGGGCTAACCCGCCGGTAAGAAGTGCGTCCGGTACGCCCTAGCCTGGTGGGATGAGCGCGAACGAACACCGCACCGTGCTGCTGCGCGGTGGAGAAGTCCACAGCCCCGCCGACCCCTTCGCCACCGCCATGGTGGTGGAGCGCGGGCACGTCGCCTGGGTGGGCTCGGAAGGCGCGGCGGACGCCTTCGCCTCCGGCGTGGACGAGGTGGTCGACCTGGACGGCGCACTCGTCACCCCGGCGTTCGTCGACGCCCACGTGCACACCACCGCGACCGGTCTCGCGCTGACCGGCCTCGACCTGTCCTCCGCCGCCTCGCTCGCCGAGGCGGCGGACAGGATCCGCTCGTACGCCGCCGCCCGCCCCGCCGACCGGATCCTCATCGGCCACGGCTGGGACGCCTCCCGCTGGCCCGAGCGCCGGCCGCTCACCCGCGCCGAGCTCGACGGGCTCACCGGCGGCCGCCCGCTCTACCTCACCCGCATCGACGTCCACTCGTGCGTGGTCACCACCGCGCTGCTCGACCTGGTGCCCGGCATCCGGGACCTCGACGGCTTCCACGACGGGCAGCAGCCGCTCACCGGCGACGCCCACCACGCCGTCCGCGCCGCCGCGTACGCGGAACTCTCCCCGCAGCAGCGCGCCGAGGCCCAGCGGGCCGCCCGGAACCACGCCGCCTCGCTGGGCATCGGCACCCTGCACGAGTGCGGCGGTCCCGAGATCTCCTCCGAGGATGACTTCACCGGTCTGCTGGACCTCGCCCGCAGCGAGCCCGGCCCGCGCGTGGTCGGCTACTGGGCCGACCTCGACATCGAGCGGGCCCGCGCCCTCGGCGCCCTCGGCGCGGCGGGCGACCTCTTCGCCGACGGCTCCCTCGGTTCCCACACCGCCTGCCTCCACGAGCAGTACGCCGACCACGCCGGCTCCGGCACGGCCCACCTCGACGCGGCGGCCGTCGCCGCCCATGTCGTCGCGTGCACCGAGGCCGGGCTCCAGGCCGGCTTCCACGCCATCGGTGACGCCGCCGTCGACGCGGTCGTCGAGGGCAGCAGGGCCGCCGCCGACAAGCTGGGCCTGGCCCGGATCCGGGCCGCCCGGCACCGCGTGGAGCACGCGGAGATGCTCAGCCCGGAGGCGATCGCGGGCTTCGCCGAGCTGGGCCTCACGGCGTCCGTGCAGCCGGCCTTCGACGCGTACTGGGGCGGCGACGAGGGCATGTACGCCGACCGCCTCGGCGTCGAGCGGGCCCGCGCCCTCAACCCGTACGCCGCCCTGCTGCGCGCCGGCGTGCCGCTCGCCTTCGGCTCGGACAGCCCGGTCACCCCGCTCGACCCGTGGGGCACCCTGCGCGCCGCCGCCTTCCACCGGACGCCCGAGCACCGGGTCTCCGTCCGCGCCGCCTTCACCGCGCACACCCGGGGCGGCTGGCGCGCCGTCGGCCGCGACGACGCGGGCACCCTGGTGCCGGGCGCACCGGCCGACTACGCGGTGTGGCGCACGGGCGAGCTCCTCGTTCAGGCGCCGGACGACCGGGTGGCGCGCTGGTCGACCGATCCGCGCTCCGGGACGCCCGGTCTGCCCGATCTGACCCCCGGCAACGACCTTCCGGTCTGCCTGCGGACGGTCGTCTCCGGACAAACGGTGTTCGTACGACCGAACGAGTGACGTCGGGACATTTCGAGCCCTCGCTCGAACTCCGCCGGACTCGCCCGCGACCTGCGGATCTTCCTCGCCTGCCTGCAGAGACGGTTCATCACCGCAGGTCAAACGGGTGTTGACAGCGGGCCGCCACCGGCCGGTAGGTTCGGCGCGTCCACCAAGGACGTCCGACCGGTTTCAAACCTCCACGCAGGCACCGAACGCCGCCCGCGCCTCGGGGGCGAGGGAAGGTTTTTCCGGCGGAGGGTGCGACCCGGGTGGGGCCCCGGCGTTCAGTAGACAACGGCCTCGGCCGATCCGCAGCCAGCGGGTCCCGGGTCGGCCCGAAGGACGCCGGGCCCCGATCCCGCACCCCGTGCGCGCGGCTCGCTATGGTGGGGGCTCGCGTATGTATCCGAAGGGGCAGTAGTGAACGACGGTGGCCAGAGGCGTTACGGCCCGCTCGGCAAGGCCTTGGTGATCATCCCGACCTACAACGAGGCGGAGAACATCAAGCCGATCGTCGCGCGGGTGCGGGAGGCCGTTCCCGAGGCGCACGTTCTCGTCGCCGACGACAACAGCCCCGACGGCACGGGCAAGTTCGCCGACGAGCTCGCCGCGGACGACGACCACGTCCACGTCCTGCACCGCAAGGGCAAGGAAGGGCTCGGCGCCGCCTATCTGGCCGGCTTCCGCTGGGGCATGGACCACGGTTACGACGTCCTGATCGAGATGGACGCCGACGGCTCCCACCAGCCCGAGGAGCTGCCCCGGCTGCTCACCGCCCTCAAGGGTGCCGACCTGGTGCTCGGCTCCCGCTGGGTGCCCGGCGGCCGGATCGTGAACTGGCCCAAGTCCCGCGAGTTCATCTCGCGCGGCGGCAGCCTCTACTCCCGGCTGATGCTCGACGTGCCGATCCGCGACGTCACCGGCGGCTACCGGGCCTTCCGCAAGGAGACCCTGCTGGGCCTCGGCCTCGACGACGTCGCCTCGGCCGGCTACTGCTTCCAGGTCGACCTGGCCCGGCGCGCGGTCGCCGCGGGCTTCCACGTCGTGGAGGTGCCCATCACCTTCGTCGAGCGGGAGGTCGGCGACTCCAAGATGAGCCGGAACATCGTCGTCGAGGCGCTGTGGCGGGTCACCGGCTGGGGCCTCTCGGCCCGGGCGGAGAAGGTCGGCAAGCTGCTCGGCCGCAAGCCGTCCTGACCTTCCCCGTCCTGATCCTTCCTTTACGACGTTCCCACGGGCCGCCAGGCACACTGGGGGCATGACGACCGGCGCACCGCCTCCCCTCGCCCCCAAGCGCTCCCGCGCGCGTACGTTCCTCCCGCCGGCCCTCGCGGTCTGGCTGGTCCTGGAGATCTGGCTGCTCACCGTCGTGGCGAACGCGGCGGGCGGGTTCACCGTCCTCCTGCTCCTGGTCGGCGGCGGCGTGCTCGGCGCCGCCGTGATCAAGCGGGCCGGCCGGCGGGCCTTCGCCAACCTCACCGGGACCTTCCAGCGGGCCCAGGAGGCGGCGCAGCGCGGCGAGATGCCCACGGCGCCCGACAAGGCCGCCGCGGCGGACCGCAACGGCTTCCTGATGCTCGGCGGCCTGCTCCTGATGATCCCGGGCCTGATCTCCGACGCGGTCGGTCTGCTGCTGCTCGTCCCGCCCGTGCGCGCCGCCGTCGGGCGGCTCGCGGAGCGGGCGGTGGAGCGCCGGATGGCCGCCGCCCGGCCCGGCAGTCTCCAGGACGCCTTCCAGCAGGCCCGCATTCACCGGCCCGACGGAAAGGTCGTGCAGGGTGAGGTCGTCCGCGAGGACGCGCCCCAGGGCCCGGCCCGGCCCCAGGAGTCCCGCCCGCCGCTGACACCCTGAGCCGAAGCCGTACGGGCCGGCGTTCACGGTGCCGGCCCGTACGGCGCGCGGGCGTGTGCGGCGCGCGTGTGGCTCCGGCTCCGTGCGGGCCCGCGCCGGCTTCGTACACGCGCACCCGGAAGAAGAACGCGAACGCCGCGGGGCCCGGTACACGAAAGGTGTACCGGGCCCCACGATGTTTTTTTCTTTGGGCTTTTTGTCTTCCTTTCTACGGGACTTTTG
>NZ_JBHXFE010000033.1:0-61125 GCF_042722475.1 Streptomyces sp. NPDC127092 | reverse complement strand
GCCCCCGGTTCAGACCACGAACACCGGGAAGAAGAAAGAAACCGCGGGGGGACCGGGTACACGAAAGGTGTACCGGGCCCCGCGGCGTTGCTCTGTCAGGCCGTGCGGCCGTCCGTCAGGCGGACTTGCGGCTGTCGCGCGGATGCACGGCGATGTTCATGGCGCCGGACCGAAGGACCGCCAGCCGCTCGGCCAGCACCTCCTCCAGCTCCTCGCGGGTACGCCGCTCCATGAGCATGTCCCAGTGCGTACGCGCCGGCTTGCCCTTCTTCTCCTCGGGGCCGTCCCCGTCCACCAGGAGTGCCTGGATTCCGCAGACCTTGCACTCCCACTCCGGCGGAATTTCCGCTTCCACGGAGAAGGGCATCTCAAAACGATGGCCCTTCTCGCATGCGTACTCCACGGCCTGGCGCGGGGCCAGATCGATGCCGCGGTCGGTCTCGTAGCTGGTCACCACGAGGCGCGTGCCGCGAAGAGCTCGCTCACTCATGAATCGTGCCTCCCGGGCTTGTCGCCCACAGGACAGGTGTCGCTGTCGTCGTCATCCGGTCAACGTCCGGTCGGCGGTAAAGATTCCCGTTCCGGGTCATGCGTCGCCCGTCGTGCCGCCCCTTTTTGTACCCACCAGTGCCCGTTTTGTCACATCTGGCAGCAGATGTCACCTAACGTCTTCACCAAGTCAGCACGCAGTAACGGTCCGCCTGGCAGGCCAAACGCGTACACTACCGCCCTTTCACTCCCGCGTCTAAATCCGGTCGGGTACGGGGTTGCCCGCGGCGGCCACCGCGGCCCGGACCGGCACCCTCGCCAGGAGCAGGAAGCCGATCCCGAAGAAGATCACCAAGGAGATGATGGCATCCCGGTAGCTTCCGGTCAGCTGATACGCGAGACCGAACACCAAAGGACCCAGCCAGCTCAGTCCCCGGTCGCTCATCTCGTACGCCGAGAAGTACTCCGCCTCCTTGCCGCGCGGCACCAGATGCGAGAACAGGGACCGCGACAGCGCCTGGCTGCCGCCCAGGACCAGACCGATCGCCGCGGCCAGGCAGAAGAAGAAGACCGGCGCGCCGGCCGGCAGGAAGTAGCCGGCCGCCAGGATGGCCGTCCACAGCGCCAGCGAGGCCAGGATCGTCCGCTTCGCCCCGTACGTACGCGCCATCCGGCCCATCCCCAGCGCGCCCGCCACCGCCAGCACCTGGACGAGGAGGACCGCGGTGATCAGCGTCGTCTGGTCGAGGCCGAGTTCCTCGGAGCCGTACACCGAGGCCTGCGAGATCACCGTCTGCACGCCGTCGTTGTAGATCAGGTACGCCAGCAGGAACGACAGCGTCAGGGGATGGCGGCGCATGTCCCGCAGCGTGGCCCGCAGCTGCTTCCAGCCACTGCCCACCGCGCCCTCGCCGGCCGCGCCGCCGGAACGCGCGATCCGCCGGTCCCGCAGCCTGCGCAGCGGCACCAGCGTGAAGGCGCCCCACCACAGACCGGCCGAGGCCAGACAGATCCGCACGGCCATCCCCTCCGACAGGCCGAAGGAGTCGTGCCCCGAGTACAGGACCAGGTTGAGCACCAGGACCAGCGCGCCGGAGGTGTAGCCGAAGGCCCAGCCGCGCGAGGAGACCGTGTCCCGCTCGTCCGGCTCCGCGATCTGCGGCAGGTACGCGTTGTACAGCACCATCGAGACCGACAGCGAGGCGTTCGCCACGATCAGCAGGAACGTTCCGAGCAGATAGCGCTCGCCGGCCAGGAAGAACATGCCCGTCGTCGCCGCCGCGCCCGTGTAGGCCGCCGCCGCGAGCAGCGGCTTCTTCCGGCCCGTACGGTCCGCCACCGCGCCCACCAGCGGCATCGCGAGCACCGCGACGACGATCGAGGCCGACACGGCGTAGGCGAAGAGGGAGCCGGCCCGCACCGGCACGCCCAGCGGGTGGACGAACCCTTCGGCGTCCGCCGCGGCCTTGGCCACGGAGGTCAGGTACGGCCCCAGGAACACGGTCACGACGCTCGTGGAGTAGACCGAGCACGCGAAGTCGTAGAAGTACCAGCCGCGCTGCTCGCGCCGCCGCTCGGCAGGATCGGCGGCTTGGCCGTCCGGCTGCCCGGTGGTGTCGACATCGGTCAAGGCCGCGCCCCTCGTTCGTCCCCGTGGTGGTCCCGCGCGCTCGGGTCCGTCCGGCCCTGACCGTCCGGTCAGGGCCCTGGGGTCCCTAGACCCACGTACCCCGGTCGGTCAGGACGGAGCGCAGCGTCTCCAGATGATCGGTCATGATGCCATCCACGCCAAGGTCCAGGAGGGCGTGCATCCGGTCCGGCTCGTTCACCGTCCACACGTGGACCTGGAGACCGCGCGCGTGCGCCTCCCGCACGAAGCGCCGGTCCACCACGGGGATGCCGGCCTGCCGCTCGGGGACCTGTGCGGCCACCGCGCCCGCGCGCAGCGCCGCCGGGATGCCCAGCGAGCGCAGCCGCAGCCCCAGCACGCCCGTCACGCCGTACGAGGTCGCGAGCCGCGGGCCGGCGAGCTTCTGCGCCCGGGCGATGCGCGCCTCGGTGAAGGAACTCACACAGACCCGGTCCCACGAGCGGGTCTTCCGGATCAGGTCGATCAGCGGCACGAGCGCCGACTCGGTCTTCAGGTCCACGTTCCAGCGGGCCTCCGGGAACTCCTCCAGGAGCTCCTGGAAGAGCGGCAGCGGCTCCTTGCCGGCCACCCGGGCCTCCTGGACCGCCGCCCACGGCAGGTCCCGGATCCGGCCGCCGGTGTCGGTGACCCGGTCCAGGGTCGCGTCGTGGAAGGCGACGAGCCGGCCGTCCGCGGTGGTGTGGACGTCGGTCTCGAAGTACCGGAAACCGGCCGCGGCGGCCCGCCGGAAGGCGGCCGCCGTGTTCTCCAGGCCGTCCGCCGTGCCGCCGCGGTGGGCGAAGGGGATGGGCGCCGGGTGGTCGAGGTAGGGGTGGCGTACGCGAGTCACCGCCGCAGTATCGCCTGCTCCGGTGTCCCCGAGGCAACGACGGTGCTGACCCGGTCCGGCTCGGGGACGGCGAAGAGGCGCAGGAAGAACTGGGCGAGCGGGCCGATCGCCAGCGCGTACAGCACCGTGCCGACGCCGACCGAGCCGCCGAGCAGGAAGCCGGTCGTGACGACCAGCACCTCGATCGCCGTGCGCACCAGCCGGATCGAGCGGCCGGTCAGCCGGTGCAGACCGGTCATCAGGCCGTCGCGCGGGCCGGGGCCGAAGCGGGCCGCGATGTAGAGGCCGGTCGCGATCCCGTTCAGGACGATGCCCGCCGCCATCGCGGCGATCCGGGCCGGCAGGCCGTGGACCTCGGGGAGCAGGGCCAGCGAGACGTCCATCGCCGCACCGATCACCAGGACGTTGGAGACGGTGCCCAGGCCGGGTCGCTGCCGGATGGGGATCCACACGAGCAGGATCAGCGCCCCGAGCACGGTCGTCACCACGCCGATGCTCAGTCCGGTCCGCTCGGCGAGACCCTGGTGGAGGACGTTCCACGGCTCCAGGCCGAGGCCGCTGCGGAGCAGCAGGATCGAGCTGAACCCGTACAGCGCCAGCCCGGCGTAGAGCTGGACGAGCCGGCGGGTCAGGTGCCGGCCGCGGAGACCGGAGGCGATGGACAAAGGACTGCCCCCCTGTGTGACGGCCCGAACGGGGCCTGGGTGGTGAATGTGGACTGACTCATGACACTCTGTGGCGGGGGACAAGAGGCCAACCATGGCCAATTCGCGGAAGGTGGACTGATTTCCATGGCCCAGTGGACTTCGGCCGTGGGGCCTGCCCAGCTCGCCCGGCAGCTCCAGGCCCAGCAGCCCCGGCCCGCCGCGCCCGGCGCCCGCAAGCCGCCCGCCTACCGCGCCCTGGCCGACGGCATCCGGCTGCTCGTCCTGGAGGGGCGCGTCCCGGTCGCCGCCCGGCTGCCCGCCGAGCGCGAACTGGCGGTCGCCCTCACCGTCAGCCGCACCACCGTCGCCGCCGCCTACGAGGCGCTGCGCGCCGAGGGCTTCCTGGAGTCCCGGCGCGGGGCCGGCAGCTGGACCGCCGTCCCGGCGGGCAACCCGCTGCCCGCGCGCGGCCTGGAACCGCTGCCGCCCGAGTCGCTCGGCTCCATGATCGACCTGGGCTGCGCGGCCCTGCCCGCGCCCGAGCCCTGGCTCACCCGCTCCATCCAGGGCGCACTGGAGGAGCTTCCGCCGTACGCCCACACCCACGGCGACTACCCGGCCGGACTGCCCGCGCTGCGGCAGATGCTGGCCGACCGCTACACCGAGCGCGGCATCCCCACCATGCCCGAGCAGATCATGGTCACCACCGGCGCGATGGGCGCCATCGACGCGATCTGCCATCTCTTCGCGGGCCGCGGCGAGCGGATCGCCGTCGAGTCGCCCTCGTACGCCAACATCCTCCAGCTGATGCGCGAGGCCGGCGCGCGGCTCGTGCCGGTCGCCATGGCCGAGGGGCTCGGCGGCTGGGACCTGCCCCGCTGGCGCCAGGTGCTGCGCGACGCGGCGCCCCGCCTCGCGTACGTCGTCGCCGACTTCCACAACCCCACCGGGGCGCTCGCCAGCGAGGACCAGCGGCGCCAGCTCGTCGAGGCGGCCCGCTCGGCCGGCACCGTCCTCGTCGTCGACGAGACGATGACCGAGCTGTTCCTCGACGAGGACCTGGACATGCCCCGCCGGGTCTGCGCCTTCGACCCGGCCGGCGCCACCGTCCTCACCGTCGGCTCGGCGAGCAAGGCGTTCTGGGCGGGCATGCGGATCGGCTGGGTGCGCGCCGCGCCCGACGTCATCCGCTCCCTGGTCGCCGCCCGCGCCTACGCCGACCTCGGCACGCCCGTCCTCGAGCAGCTGGGCGTCAACTGGCTCATGCGGACCGGCGGCTGGGAGGAGGCCGTCGGACTGCGCCGCAGCCAGGCCCGCGAGAACCGCGACGCGCTGGTGACCGCCGTCCGCAGGGAGCTGCCCGACTGGGAGTTCGACGTGCCGCGCGGCGGCCTCACCCTCTGGGTCCGCACCGGCGGGCTCTCCGGCTCGCGGCTCGCCGAGGTCGGCGAGCGCGTCGGCGTCCGGGTCCCCTCCGGCCCGCGCTTCGGCGTGGACGGCGCCTTCGAGGGCTACGTCCGGCTGCCCTTCACCGTCGGCGGCCCGGTGGCCGAGGAGGCCGCGTCCCGGCTCGCCGCCGCGGCCCGTTGGGGGGAGCCGGGCGCGGGGGGGGGCAGGGGGGCTCCCTGGTTGTTTGGGGCGGAGAGAGGGAACGGGAAGAAGAGGGAGGGGCGGCCACACCCGCACGGGTACGGCCGCCCTTCCGCGTCTCCGAGGTGTCCCGGGGCGTACGAGGCTCCCGGGCGCTCAGCCCTCCGCCGGGACCGGCGAGGGGACCGGGGCCGGGCCGGGGTCCTTGCGGGGCGTCGGGGCCGTGTCCGCGTCCAGGTCCGGTACGGGGCCGGACGCCGGGGCCGGGCCGGGCGCCGGCTCGATCGCGGTGATCGTCGCCGTACGGCGCTCCGGCAGCAGCTCCAGAACGGCGCGGCGGTGCGCCTCACTGGTCGCGTCGTCGTACGGGTCCGGCGTGGCCGGGACCTGGAGGCGCAGCACCGGGCCGGTGCCGAGGCGGGCGTAGCCGCGGCCGGGCGGGACGTCGGGCACCGGCGTGGTGTGCGGTCCGGTGCCCAGCACCGCCGCGATCTGGTCGGGCGCGGCGGGCCCGAGCACGACCCGGGCCCGGGTGTGGCTCCGTACCGTCTCGCCGAGCGCGTCCAGGCTGTCGAACTGCTCCGCGACCACGACCGTCACGGACGCGGCCCGGCCGTGCCGCAGCGGCACCTGGAGCAGGTCCTGAGGGTCGGGGCGGCCGTCGGCGGCGGCCAGGTGGCCGAGCACGCTCGGCCGGTCGAGCAGGATCCACAGCGGACGGCGGGTGTCCTCGGGCGCGGGACGGCCCGACTGGCGGGCGCGGTTCGCGGCGATCAGCCGCCGCTCGGTCTCGTGCGCCGCCCACTCCAGGCTGGCCAGGGCGCCCGAGAGCCCGCACTCGACGGCGAGCACCCCGTCCCGGCCGACCAGGCACGCGTACTCGCCGGTGCCGCCGCCCTCGACGATCAGCACGTCGCCGTGCGGCAGCGCCTGCAGGGCGACCGACCGCAGCAGGGAGCTCGTGCCGCTGCCCGGCTGGCCGACGGCCAGCAGGTGCGGCTCGGTGGAGCGGGGGCCGGTGCGCCACACCACGGCCGGGGCGTCCTCGGTCCCGTCCGCCGCGCGGACCGGCACGGTGCGCTGCACGGCGTCCGCGTCGGTGAAGCCGAGCACGGTCTCGCCGGGCACGGTGACGAAGCGCTGGGCGGCGATGGTCGTGGGCAGCGCGGGCAGCACCCGCATGGTGAGCCGGTTGCCCTCCTCGTCCCAGTCGAAGTGGTACTCGCGGCCCCGGCCCGACTTGGCGTGCAGCAGCTGCTCGATCCGGGCCCGGGCGGCCGGCTCGCCGTCGGTGAAGTAGGGAGGGTAGGAGATCCGCAGCCGGGTGAGCCGGCCGTCCTCGTCGAAGGCGTGGTCCCCGAAGGCCGCGCTCCAGTCGCCGCCGTGGGCGAAGAGCGGGTCGGGGTCGTCGGGCAGCGAGAGGTACGGCACCAGTGCCTCGTAGAGGCCCTTCAGCCGGGCGATCTCCGCGTCGTCGGGCCCGGTCTTGACGACCGGGCGCTCACGCCCCTGCCAGGCGGCCGCCCCCATCAGCGCGACGAGCGCGAGGAGCGGGCCGTACGGCACGAGGGCGACGACCAGGACGCAGGCCGCGACCAGGAACAGCGTAGGACCGCGCCGCTCCTTGGGGGTCGCGGCCCACTTGGCGCGCGCGGTCGCGGCCAGCTTCCGCAGACCACGCGAGATGGTGATCAGCGGGTGGAGCACGTCGGTGGCGCTGTCGGCGGCCGTGCGCGCGATCTCTCGGCTGCGAGCGATCTGTGCGCTGCCGCTGCTCAGAATGCGGGGAAGTGGTCGCCGGGCCACGTCGTACTCCTGAGGTGGTGGAAGGGGATGAGGGACGTCAGAACTTGATCCCGCCCAAGAGGCTGGCGAGGCTCTGACCGCCCGCGGTGATGCTGGGCGCGATCGCCGTGCCCGCCAGGTAGAAGCCGAAGAGCGCGCAGACGAGCGCGTGCGAGACCTTGAGTCCGTCCTTCTTGAAGAACAAGAAGCAGACGATGCCGAGAAGGACGACCACTGAGAAGGACAGGATCATGAGGTGTTCTCCTGGTTGAGGGGACAGTCACCTTGAGTCCTTCCAGGTTCACAGCAAGTATCTATGTGATTAAAGGTGCATATGGGTGAATGGCGGGCGATTTCACTTGACCGGCGGACGCGGGTGTCTCTCCGGGTGGCGAAACGCACCGGGTGCGGTAGTGCACCGGCCAGGGGGCGGGCGCGGTTGATCCTTGCCGCGGAGGAGCCCCCTCATGTCGTCCGGCGGGCAGTACCCTGTCGATTCACTCGTACGGCCGCGCCTGCCGTGCGGGCCGAGCACGAAGGGTTGTGAACGATGAGCGAGAACGACACCCCGGACCCCGAGGTCGTCGAGCTGGCCTCCAAGGTCTTCGACCTGGCCCGCGCCGGCGACGCGGTGACCCTGGCCGCCTACCTCGACGCGGGCGTCCCGGCGAACCTCACGAACGAGAAGGGTGACTCGCTCGTCATGCTCGCCGCGTACCACGGCCACGCCGAGGCCGTGACCGCGCTGCTCACCCGCGGCGCCGACGCCGACGCCGCCAACGACCGCGGACAGACCCCGCTCGCCGGCGCCGTCTTCAAGGGCGAGGACGCGGTGGTCCGTGCCCTCCTCTCCGGCGGCGCGAATCCGGAAGCGGGAACTCCGTCCGCCGTGGATACCGCGCGGATGTTTGGGAAGACGGAACTCCTGGAGCTCTTCGGAGTTCGCTGACATCCCAGGTGAACGACGGCTGAACCCCAGGTGAGACGGCGCCGTAAATGTGGTCGCGGTGGCGAAATGGGTGGGTCATCATGACGTCGGGCCCGCAGGGGGCCACCGACGAGAGGCAGAGGAAGATGGTCACTGGCAAGCGCAGGACGACGGGCGGCCCGACATGTTGCCGCACGGCCTAGGCAAACAGCCTGACCCGGTTCATCCCGGATTCCCCCCGGTCGTGTCGACAGCTTGATGTGAGGCGTCTTCCATGTTCGATCCAGTCATAGCGCCGAGCGGCACCTTGCTCGGTCTGCTGCAGAGGGGCCGCGGCGACGGCACCCTCCACGCGCTCGCCGCGCCACGCGCCGAGGCCCTCGCGGCCCTCAACCATTGCGTGCTCGACGACCCCCGCCACGACTGGCGGGTCGAGAACCGCTCCCTCTACTACGCGCGGCTGTACCTGGACCTCCACGGAGGCCTCGAGGAGATCGAGGCGCACCTCTTCGGAGCCGAGGACCACCTCGACGACGAGGAGTCCAGGACCGGGCTCGCGCTCGCCGTCCTCGGTCACCTCGCCTCCTACGGACGCCACGACGCCCTGCTGCTCCTGCGGCGCTACGCCGCCGGCGGCAGCAACTGGGCCTGGGCCCTCGACGAGCTCGCGCTGCGCGACGACGACGCCGGCCTGCGCGCCCTCGCCGAGCCCGTGCTCGCCCGCTTCCCGGCCACGCCCGAGGGAGAGGCCGCGCTCGCCGCCACCGTCCGCGACGCCTTCGAGCCACGGCCCTGGCGGCTGTGGGCCGACGATCCCCGCGAGTCCGTCGGCGCCCGCATCCGGGCCGCCCGCGAACAGGGATCCTTCGACCGCTGGCAGCGCCAGCTCCGCCCCACCGGGCCCCGGCCCGGCTGGAGCGTCCAGGCCGTCCTCGACTGGGCCCAGGAGGGTCACGAGCGCGGCGCCGAACTGCACGGGCCCGCCGCCCGCTGCCTGGTCGCCGTCGCCGGACCCGAGGACCGCGAGACGATCCTCACGGCCGCGCGCAGCGGCCCGGACGGCGCCCGCTGCGCCGCCCTGCACTACCTCGCCGAGGCAGGGGACCCCGCCGTCCTCGACCTCGTCGAACGCGCCGTGGGCGACGGCTCCCGCGTCGTCGCCGAGGCCGCCGTCGCCGCGTACCGGCGGATGAGCGGCGAAGCCGCCGTCGACCGCGCCCGCGGCTGGATCCACCGACCCGACGAGCTCGGCGCCGCAGCCGCCGGGATGCTCGCCTGCCGCGGCGGCTCCGAGGACTCCCCCCTCGTCCTCGGCGCCCTCCGCGAGACGGTGCGCTCCCAGGGCCCGGACGCCCCCGCCCTCTACTCCCTCGTGGACGGCGCCGGACGCCTCGGCATCGTCTGCGCGGCACCCGTGCTGCGCCACGTCTACCGCGAGACCGCCTCCTCCCACCTCCGCGGCCGCACCGCCCGTGCCCTCGCCGCCACCGACTCCGGCTTCGCCACCGGCTTCGCCGTCGAGTGCCTGTGGGACTGCGAGGAGACCACCCGCGAGGTCGCCGCGCTCCATGCCGAGACGGGCGACGTGCGCGTCGCCGAACGCCTGCGCAGGCTGGCCGCCGATCCCGCCGAGGAGGCGGAGGTCCAGGACGCGGTGCGCAACCGGATAGGGCCGGACCTCGACCTCCAGGTCTGACCGCTCCACAGCGGCACGGGGGTGGCCCGCGACGGCCACCCCCGGCACCTCGCGTACGTCCCGGGCCGCCGCGTGCCCGGGGAAAACGCTCATGGGACGTTTCCCGGGCGTCCAGATCCACTTTGACGGGTACACGCCGGGTCCGACGACAACACGGGTATGCGTGTCGTCATCGTCACCGAGTCCTTCCCGCCCGACGTCAACGGTGTGGCCCACACGGCCCTGCAGACCGCCCGCCACCTCGTCCGCCGCGGCCACGACCCCCTCGTCGTCGCCCCCGCGGCCCCCGCATCCGCCCCGGGAACGGACGCCGACGCGCCGTGCCCCGTGATCCGCGTCCCCTCCCTCCCGCTGCCCGGCTATCCCCAGGTCCGCGTCGCCCTCCCCAGCCGCCGCGTCGCCGCCGCCATCGCCGCCCACCGGGCCGACCTCGTCCACCTCGCCAGCCCCTTCGTCCTGGGCGTACGCGGCATGACCGCCGCCACCCGCCTCGGCCTGCCGGCCGTCGCCGTCTACCAGACCGACCTCGCCGGATACGCCCGCACCTACATGGGCGCCGGCGAGTCCGCCGCCTGGCGCCGCCTGCGCGCCGTGCACCGCGCCGCCGACCGCACCCTCGCCCCCTCCACCGCCGCCGTCAGCGACCTGGAGGCGCACGGCATCGGGCGGGTACGGCTCTGGGGACGCGGGGTCGACACCGCACGGTTCCGGCCCGGGCTGCGCGACGAGGCGCTGCGCCGAAGACTGGCTCCCGGCGGGGAGGTCCTCGTCGGTTACGTGGGGCGGCTCGCGCCCGAGAAGCGCGTCGACCTGCTCGGCGGGGTCTGCGGGCTGCGCGGCGTCCGGGTCGTGGTGGTCGGCGACGGCCCCAGCGAGCCCGGCCTGCGGGCCGCCCTGCCCGGGGCCGTCTTCCTCGGCCGGCGCACCGGCGACGAACTGGCGCGGATCTTCGCCTCGCTCGACGTGTTCGCGCACACCGGGCCGTACGAGACCTTCTGCCAGACCGTCCAGGAGGCCATGGCCAGCGGCGTGCCCGTCGTCGCCCCCGCCGTGGGCGGCCCCCTCGACCTGGTCGCCCACCGCCGTACGGGACTGCTCGTGCCGCCGTGCGATCCCGACGAGCTGCGGACGGCGGTGGCCGCGCTCGCCGCCGCGCCGGAGCTCCGCGCGGTGTACGGCGCGGCCGGCCGGGCCGCGGTCGGACGCCGCACCTGGGAGGCGATCGGCGACGAGCTGATCGGCCACTACCGGGAGGTGCTGCGCGAGCGGACGGCGGTGGCGGCGTGAACGGCGCCGGCGCGCCGGGGAGAGCCCGGGCGGCGGGCCGGGCCGGCACGCCCGGAACGGCGGGAGGTACGGCACGGCCCCCGGCAGGCGGCCCGCTGCGGATCGTCCGGCTCGCCAACTTCGTCACCCCGACCTCCGGAGGGCTGCGCACCGCCCTCGACCAGCTCGGCCGCGGCTACCGGGCCGCGGGCCACGAACCCGTCCTCGTCGTACCGGGCGACACGGCCGGCGACACCGAGACCGAGCAGGGCCGGGTGATCACCCTGCCCGGGCCGGAGATCCCCCGCACCGGCGGCTACCGCGTCCTCGCCGACCGGCGCGGCCTGCGCCGGCTCCTGGAGGAACTCGCGCCCGACCGCCTGGAGGTCTCCGACCGGACCACCCTGCGCTGGACGGGGGAGTGGGCGCGCCGCGCCCGGGTGCCGTCCGTGATGGTCTCGCACGAGACCGCCGACGGGGTGCTCCGCACCTGGGGCGTCCCGCCCGCGCTCGCCGCACGGGCGGCGGACCGGCTCAACCGCCGTACCGCCTGGGCCTATTCGCGGATCGTGTGCACGACGGAGTGGGCGGAGCGGGAGTTCGTGCGGATCGGGGCGCGGAACGTCGTCCGCGCCCCGCTCGGGGTGGACCTGGACCGCTGCCGGCCGGAGCGGCGCGGCACGGCGCCGCGGGACCGGTACGCGGGCGGCGAACGGGTGCTGCTCGCGCTGTGCTCGCGCCTCTCGGTCGAGAAGCGCCCGCTCGTCGCGCTCGACGTCCTGGGCGTGCTGCGCGCCCAGGGCGTGCGGGCGGCCCTGGTGGTGGCCGGGGACGGGCCGCTGCGGGGCACCATGGAGCGCCGCGCGCGGGAGCTGCGGCTGCCGGTGCGGTTCCTCGGCCACGTCGCCGACCGCGAGGCCCTGGCCGACCTCCAGGCCGCGGCCGACGTGTGCCTGGCGCCGGGTCCGGCCGAGACGTTCGGCCTCGCGGCCCTCGAAGCCCTCGCCTGCGGCACACCGGTCGTCTGCAGCGCGTCCTCCGCGCTGCCCGAGGTCGTCGCGGACGCCGGTGCCTGCGCCCCCGACGACCCGGCCGCCCTCGCCCGCGCCGTCCGCACGGTGCTCGCCCGCCCGGAGCCCCTCCGCCGCGCCACCGCCCGCGCCCGCGCCGAACTCTTCTCCTGGCCCCGCGCCACCGCCGCCTTCCTGGCCGCCCACGACGCACCACCGGCCCCCTTCCCCGGCACCCCGCGACAGGAGCTCGTCCGATGACGACCGAGGCGGAGGCGTCGACCGGCCGGGCGCCGGCCGGGGGGCCGGCCCGGCCTGGGGCGCCCGGCACCGACCGGCCCGGCCGGGCCGGTACCGGTGCCGCGGCGGCATCCGCACACGCTCCCGCCGTCACCCGCTTCGTCGTGCTCGGGGACTCCCTCAGCGAGGGGGTCGGTGACCGGGTCGGGGACGGTTGGCGGGGGTGGGCGGCGCTGCTGGCCGAGGGGGTTTCGGGCGGGCGGGAGGAGGTCGCGTTCACCAACCTCGCGGTCAGCGGGGCGCAGAGCCGGGACGTGGCCGAGACGCAGCTGGCCCGGGCGCTGGCGCTGCGGCCGCAGCTCGCGTCCGTGGTCGTCGGCGTCAACGACACGCTGCGCCGCACCTTCGACATCGGGCTGCTCGCCCGCCGGCTCGACCGGGTGTGCGCCGAACTCGCCGCGAGCGGCGCCGTCCTGCTCACCGCCTGCCTGCCCGACCCCGGCCGGATGCTCGGGCTGCCCGCCCCGCTGGCCCGGCCGCTGGCCCGGCGGCAGCGGGCCGTCAACGCCGTGGTGCACGCGCTGTCCGAGCGGCACGACGCCGTACACCTGCACCTCGACGCGCCCGCGTGGACCGAGGACCGCTCGCTGTGGAGCGCGGACCGGCTGCACCCCGGCGAGCGCGGCCACCGCGCCGTCGCCGCCGCCTTCCACCGGCTCCTCGCGGAACGGGGCCTCGCCCGCGGAACGGCGCCCTCCACCGAACCGGAGGAGCCGCCGCCCACCCGCGCCGACGCGCTGCTCTGGCTCGCGACCGCCGGCACCGCCTGGGTCGTACGCCGCTGCGGAGACCTGCTGCCGCAGCTGCTGCTGCTCGCCGCCACCGAGATCCGGCACGACGCCACAGGCTCCCGCGCCCTGCTCGACGCCCGCGCCGAAGCCGCCCTCTCCCGCGCCCTCGCGGCCACAATGAGGGCATGACCGGACGCTGGGAGTTCTGGATCGACCGCGGCGGCACCTTCACGGACGTCGTGGGCCGGCGCCCCGACGGGCGGCTCGTCACCCGCAAGCTGCTCTCGCACGACCCGGCCCGCCCCCACGACGCCGCCGTCGCCGGCATCCGGCTGCTCCTCGGCCTCGGACCCGGCGAGCCGGTCCCCGCCGAGCGGGTCGCCGTGGTCAAGATGGGCACCACCGTCGCCACCAACGCCCTCCTGGAGCGGCGCGGCGAGCCCACCCTCCTGCTCGTCACCACCGGCTTCCGCGACGCCCTGCGCATCGCGTACCAGAACCGCCCCCGCATCTTCGACCGCCACATCGTGCTGCCCGAGGCGGTGTACGCGCGCGTGGCCGAGGTTCCCGAGCGGGTCGACGCCCACGGCGAGGTCGTCACCCCGCTCGACGAGGACGCCGTAGTCACCGCCCTGGCCGCCGCCCACCGCGACGGCCTGCGCTCCGCCGCCGTCGTCCTGCTCCACGGCTACCGCCGGCCCGACCACGAGCTCCGGGTCGCCGGGCTCGCCCGCGCCGCCGGCTTCACCCAGGTCAGCTGCTCCCACGAGGTCAGTCCGCTGATCAGGCTCGTCCCGCGCGGGGACACCACCGTCGTCGACGCCTACCTCTCGCCGATCCTGCGCCGGTACGTCGACGAGGTCGCCCGCGAACTCGCCGGGATCCGGCTGATGTTCATGCAGTCCAACGGCGGGCTGCGCGAGGCCGCGCACTTCCGCGGCAAGGACGCCGTCCTGTCGGGCCCGGCGGGCGGCGTCGTCGGGGCGGCCCGCACCTCGCGCGAGGCCGGGCACGACCGGGTCATCGGCTTCGACATGGGCGGCACCTCCACCGACGTCTCGCACTACGCGGGCGAGTTCGAGCGCGAGCTCGGCACCCAGGTCGCCGGCGTGCGGATGCGCGCCCCGATGATGAGCATCCACACGGTCGCCGCCGGCGGCGGCTCCGTGCTCCGTTACGACGGCCAGCGCTACCGCGTCGGCCCCGACTCCGCCGGCGCCGTTCCCGGCCCCGCCTGCTACCGCCGCGGCGGCCCGCTCACGGTGACCGACGCCAACGTGATGCTCGGCCGGATCCAGGCCGCCCACTTCCCGGCCGTGTTCGGCGAGCACGGGGACCAGCCGCTCGACGCCGACGTCGTCCGGAAGCGCTTCACCGCCCTCGCCGCCGAGATCGGCGGCGGCCGCACGCCCGAGCAGGTCGCGGCGGGATTCCTGAAGATCGCCGTCCTCGGCATGGCGAACGCCGTCAAGAAGATCTCCGTGCAGCGCGGCCACGACATCACCCGCTACGCCCTCACCTGCTTCGGCGGCGCCGGCGGCCAGCACGCCTGCGCCGTCGCCGACGCGCTGGGCGTCGACACCGTCCTCGTACCGCCGCTCGCCGGAGTCCTCTGCGCGTACGGGATCGGGCTCGCCGACGCCACCGCCATGCGGGAGCGGTCCGTCGAGGCGGAACTCGACGCCGAGGACAGCGCCGAGAGCGTCACCCGCCTGTGCGGCGAACTCGCCGGCCGCACCCGCGAGGAACTGCGCGCCGACGGACTGCCCGACGACGCGATCACCACCCACGCGCGCGTGCTGCTGCGTTACGCGGGCACCGACGCGAGCCTCGCGGTACCGCTCGCCGAACCGGAAGAGATGAAAACCGCGTTCACAGCCCTTCACCAGAAGCGCTACGGCTTCACCACGGACGCCCCGCTCGTCGTCGAGGCCGTCTCCGTGGAGGCCGTCGGCACCGCGGGACCGCACGGGCCCGTCGCCGTCCCGCAGGGCACGCGGACGGGCGACCTCACGCCCCGGGCCACGGTGACGGCGTACAGCGCAGGAGCGCCCGCCCCGACACCGCTGCACCGCCGCGAGGACCTGCGTCCCGGTGACGCCGTCACCGGCCCCGCGATCCTCGCCGAGGCCGACGCCACCACCGTCGTCGAACCCGGCTGGCGGGCCACCGCCACGGACACCGGCCACCTCCTGCTGCGGCGCGTCACGCCCCGCCCCGCGCGCACGGCCGCCGGCACCGACGTCGACCCCGTCCTCCTGGAGGTCTTCAACAACCTCTTCATGGCGATCGCCGAGCAGATGGGCGTGCGCCTGGAGAACACCGCCCGCTCCGTCAACATCAAGGAGCGGCTCGACTTCTCCTGCGCCCTCTTCGACCCCGAGGGCAACCTCATCGCCAACGCCCCCCACATCCCGGTCCACCTCGGCTCCATGGGCGAGTCCATCAAGGAGGTGCTGCGCCGCAACGAGGGCGAGCTGCGCCCCGGCGACGTGTACGCCATCAACGACCCCTACCACGGCGGCACCCATCTGCCCGACGTCACCGTCGTCACCCCGGTCTTCGACGACGCCGGCGACCGGCTGCTGTTCCTCGTCGCCTCGCGCGGCCACCACGCCGAGATCGGCGGCATCACGCCCGGCTCCATGCCCGCCTTCAGCCGCACCGTCGACGAGGAAGGCGTCCTCTTCGACAACTGGCTGCTCGTCCGCGACGGACGGCTGCGCGAGGCCGAGACCCGCGCCCTCCTCACCGGCGCCCCCCACCCCTCGCGCGACCCCGACACCAACCTCGCCGACCTGCGCGCCCAGATCGCCGCCAACGAGAAGGGCATCGAGGAACTCCGCAAGACCGTCGACCAGTTCGGCCTCGACGTCGTCCACGCCTACATGCGGCACGTGCGCGCCAACGCCGAGGAGTCCGTCCGCCGCATCGTCGCCGGCCTCCGCGACGGCTCCTGCCGCTACGAGACCGACGACGGCTCCGTCATCCAGGTGACCGTCACCGTCGACCGCGAACGGCGCTCCGCCGTCATCGACTTCACCGGCACCTCGGCGGAGCGCCCCGGCAACACCAACGCCCCCACGTCCGTGGTCATGGCCGCCGTCCTGTACGTGTTCCGCACCCTCGTCGACGACGACATCCCGCTCAACAGCGGCTGCCTGGAACCCCTCGACGTACGCGTCCCGCCCGGCTCGATGCTCGCCCCCGTCCACCCCGCCGCGACCGTCGCCGGCAACGTGGAGACCTCCCAGGCCGTCACCGGCGCCCTCTACGCGGCCCTCGGCGTCCAGGCGGAGGGCTCCGGCACGATGAACAACCTCACCTTCGGCAACGACCGCGTGCAGTACTACGAGACCGTCGCCAGCGGCTCCGGCGCCGGCGAGGGCTTCGACGGCGCCGACGCCGTGCAGACCCACATGACCAACTCCCGGCTCACCGACCCCGAGATCCTGGAGTGGCGCCACCCGGTCCGGATCGACGCCTTCACCGTCCGCGAGAACGGCGGCGGCCGCGGCCGCTGGCACGGCGGCGCGGGCGTCGAACGCCGCATCCGCTTCCTCGAACCCATGACGGTGACCCTGCTCACCGGCCACCGCCGCGTCCCGCCGTACGGCATGGCGGGCGGCGAGCCGGGCGCGCTCGGCGCCAACCTGGTCGAACGCGCCGACGGCACCGTCGACCACCTCGCGGGCGTGGACACCACGGACGTCGGCCCGGGCGACGTCCTCGTCGTCCGCACCCCGGGCGGCGGAGGCTACGGTCCGCCGCCCCTGTGAACACGGTTGTCAGCGGTACGGCACGAAGCGCACCGGCGTCCCCGGCACCGCCTGCGCCGCCGCCGCCAGATCCGGCTCGCGGACGACGGCGACGACCGGATAGCCACCGGTCGTCGGATGGTCGGCGAGGAAGACCACCGGGCGGCCGTCCGGCGGCACCTGAACCGCGCCCAAGGGCATGCCCTCGCTGGGCAGTTCGCCCTCCACGGCCCGCTCCAGGGCGGGTCCCTCCGTGCGCAGCCCGATGCGGTTGCTCGCCGGCGACACCCGCCACGCGCGCGTGGCGAGGGATTCCCGGGCGCCGGGCGTGAACCAGCCGTCGCGAGGACCGAGCCGGACCCGCAGGACGAGTTCGCCCGGCGGGCCCGGCCACGGCGGAGCGTCGACCGACCCCCGTACGGCCGTTTCCGCCCCCAACGGCAGCACGGCCCCGTCCGCCAGCGGCGCCGGACCGAGCCCGGACAGCAGGTCGGTGGAGCGGCTGCCGAGCACCGGGTCGACGGCGACGCCGCCGCCGAAGCCCACGTACGAGCGCAGCCCGCGCACGGCCGCGCCCACCTCCAGGAGCTGTCCGGCGCCGACCCGCACCGCCGTGCCCCAGGCGGCGGGCCGGCCGTCCACCCGTACCGGGCACGGAGCGCCGCCCACCGCCACCGTCACCGCGCAGCGCGGCCGCACCGCGCAGCCGGTGAGGGTGGTCTCCAGGACGGCGGCACCCTCGTCGTTGCCGAGCAGCCGGTTGACGAGCCGGGCCGCGCCCGGGTCGAGCGCCCCGGAGCGGGGCACGCCCAGATGGGCGTGGCCCGTCCGCCCCAGGTCCTGGACGGTGGTCAGCGCCCCGGCCCGCACCACGGCGAAGGCACGATCGGTCATCGGCCCGCCGCCGTGAACCGCACCCGGGTGCCGGGCGAGAGCAGGGCCGCGGGCTCGCGGGCCGTGTCCCAGAGCACGGCGTCCGTGCTGCCGATCAGCTGCCAGCCGCCCGGCGAGGACCGCGGGTACACCCCGGTGTACGGGCCCGCCAGGGCGACCGAGCCGGCCGGCACGGCGGTGCGCGGGGTGGCACGGCGCGGGACCTCGTACCGCGGGCCGAGACCGGTGAGATAGCCGAACCCCGGGGCGAACCCGCAGAAGGCCACCCGGAACTCGGTCGCCGAGTGGATCCGCACGGCCGCCTCCACCGACACGTCCCACAGGGCGGCGACCTCGGCCAGATCGGGCCCGTCGTAGCGCACCGGCAGTTCCACGACCGCCGCCACGCGCGCGTGGAGCGGGGGAACGTCCCAGGAGCGCAGCTCGGCCGCCAGCCGGTCGGGGGCGGCCACCCCTTCGAGCAGCACGGTCCGCGCCGCCGGCACGATCTCCCGCACGGCGGGCAGCGCGCCCGCCTCCCGGCGGCGCAGCAGCTCGGCGTGGAAGGCCTCGGTCGCCTCCCCGCTCACCAGCTCGACGAGCAGCCCGCGCTCGCCGACCCGGAACACCTTGCGGGCCCTCATGCGAAGGCCTCCACCCGGATTCCGGCGGACTCCAGGCCGGAGCGCACCCGGCGGGCGAGGTCCACGGCGCCGGGCGTGTCGCCGTGCAGGCACAGCGAACGGGCCCGTACCGGCACGGACCGTCCGCAGTGCGCGGTCACCACCCCGAACCGGGCCATGGACACCGACCGCTCCACCACCTCGGCCGGTTCGTGTAGGACGGCACCCTCCTGCCCCCGTGGCAGCAGGGTGCCGTCGGCCCGGTAGGCCCGGTCGCCGAACGCCTCGCCGACGACGGGCAGTCCGGCCTTCTCCGCGGCCTCGTGCAGCCGCGAGCCGGGCAGCCCGAGCACCGGAAGACCGGCCGAGGCGAGCAGCACCCCGGCCACGACCGCCGCCGCCTGCTCCTCGTCGTGCACGACCCGGTTGTAGAGCGCGCCGTGCGGTTTGACGTACGCCACGGCCGCACCGGCAGCGCGGGCGAACACCTCCAGGGCGCCGATCTGGTACGCGACCTCCGCGGCCAGCTCGTCCGCCGGCACGTCCATGGCGCGGCGCCCGAAGCCCGCCAGGTCGCGGTAGGAGACCTGGGCCCCGATGCGTACCCCGCGCTCCGCCGCGAGCGCGCACACGCGCCGCATCGTGGCGGCGTCCCCCGCGTGGAAGCCGCAGGCCACGTTGGCGCTGGTGACCACGGACAGCAGCCGCTCGTCGTCGGTGAGCGTCCAGCGTCCGAAGCCCTCGCCGAGGTCGGCGTTGAGGTCGATCGAGACCCGGGTCATGGGGTGTTTCCTTTCTCTTCCCGCACTGAGGAGCGCGTTCTCCGCTCCGGTCACGCCGCGACGCGGTACTCCGCGTCCCGCACGTCCGTCACGAGCATCCGGCCCGGCGCGTGGCTGATCGCGAACGGCGGCCGGGAGGCGGCCACCGCCGCCTGCGGCGTGACCCCGCAGGCCCAGAACACCGGCACGTCACCGGGTTCGGCGGCCACCGGGTCGCCGAAGTCCGGCCGGTCGAGGTCCCGGATGCCGAGTGCCGCCGGGTCGCCCGCGTGCACCGGTGCCCCGTGCACCGCGGGCAGCTGCCCGCTGATCCGGTGCGCGACGCCGACCAGCGCGGCCGGGACGGGCCGCATCGACACCACCATCGGGCCGCGC
Organism: Streptomyces sp. NPDC127092; assembly: GCF_042722475.1. Lineage (NCBI taxonomy): Bacteria > Bacillati > Actinomycetota > Actinomycetes > Kitasatosporales > Streptomycetaceae > Streptomyces > Streptomyces sp. NPDC127092. The sequence goes on along the minus strand of NZ_JBHXFE010000033.1, from coordinate 41,792 downwards.
AGCCGTCCGGCCGGCCGGCAGGCCCGGTCGGTGACGTACATCGACACGTTCCGGCCCTGCTCGACGTGGCGCAGCGGCACGCCCGCCTCGGCCAGCGCTCCCTCGAAGGTGAAGCTGCAGCCGATGAGGAACGACACGAGGTCGCCGCGCCAGTACGAGGTGACGTCGGTCGGTTCGTCGACGAGCCGGCCGCTCTCCCACACCCGGTAGCGCGGGATGTCCGTGCGCAGGTCGGCGTCGGGCGCGAGCGCGGTCCGCCAGGAGCCCGGGTCGGTGACGTCGAGGACCGGGCAGGACCGCGGATTGCGGGTGCAGAACAGAAGGACGTCGTACGCCCAGTCCGCGGGCACCGCGATCAGATTGGCCTGGGTGTGGCCCGGGGCCCAGCCGGCCGTGGGGCCGCTCGCCCCGGCACGGGCACGCGCGCGTGCCGTACGGGCGTCGGGGACGGCGGAGCCGTTCGCGGAGGCCGTGCTCATACGAGTTCCCTCCCGCGGGTCTCCGGCAGGCCGAGCAGGGCGACGACGGCGAGCCCGTAGCCGACGGCGCCGAACACCAGCGCCCCGCCGACGCCCCAGCTGTCGGCGAGGAAGCCCACCAGGGTCGGGAAGAGGGCGCCGACCGCGCGCCCGGTGTTGTAGGTGAGGCCCTGTCCGGTGCCGCGCACGGCCGTCGGGTACAGCTCGGCGAGGAAGGAGCCGAAACCGCTGAAGATGGCGGACATGCAGAAGCCGAGCGGGAAGCCGAGGACGAGCAGCAGATTGTTCGCTCCCTCGGGAATCCGGGTGTAGGCGAGGACGGCCATGGCCGACAGCACTGCGAACAGCGCGATGTTCTTCTTCCGGCCGAGCCGGTCGGTGAGGTAACCGCCGGTCAGATAGCCGGTGAAGGCACCCGAGATGAGGAAGGTGAGATAGCCGCCGGTGCCGACGACCGTGAGGCCCCGCTCGGTCTTGAGGAAGGTAGGGACCCAGGTGGCGAGCGTGTAGTAGCCGCCCTGGACACCGGTCGACAGGAGGGTCGCGAAGAGGGTGGTGTGCAGCAGCGGCCCTCTGAGGACCGCGGTGAAGGAGCCGCGCTCGGCGCTCGCCCGGCGCACCTCGTCGGCCTTCGGGGCGTCCTGGACGTTGCGCCGCACGTACACGACGAGCAGCGCGGGCAGGGCGCCGGTCCAGAACATGACCCGCCAGGCGGTGTCGGCGTCGACGAACTGGAAGACCAGGGTGTAGACGATCACGGCGAGCGCCCAGCCGGCCGCCCACGCGCTCTGGATGCCGCCGAGCGTGCGGCCCCGGTGCCGGGCGGAGGCGTACTCGGCGACGAGGATCGCGCCGACCGCCCACTCGCCGCCGAAGCCGAGACCCTGGAGGGCGCGGAAGACCATCAGGGTCTCGTAGTTCGGCGCGAAGCCGCACAGGACGGTGAAGAGCGCGTACGTGACGACCGTGATCATCAGCGCCCGCACCCGTCCGATGCGGTCGGCGAGGATGCCGGCGAGCGCGCCGCCGACGGCGGAGACCACCAGGGTGACGGTGGTGAGGAGCCCGGTCTGACCCTTGTCGAGGCCGAAGTAGGCGGCGACGGCCACCATCGACAGCGGCAGCGTGAAGAAGTCGTACGAGTCGAGGGCGTAGCCGCCGAACGCCCCGCCGAAGGCGCGCCTGCCGCGCGGCCCGAGGGCGCGGAGCCAGGCGAAGGCGCCGTTGTCGTCGGGCCGTTCGCCCGGGGTCCGCCGCTGGGTCTGGGTCGTGCTCATCTGCACCTCGCAGGAGGAAGGAGGGGTGCGGGAAGAGACGTGCTGAAGAGCGGTGCGGTGTCGTTCAATGTAGGGATCGTTCAACGATCCGACAAGAGTCGTGTCGTCACGTTCTTGTTTCCGGCGCGGGTCCTGCGCTTGACTCGACGCGATCGACGGAGGGAACGAGGCACGATGGACGCAATCGGCGAACTGGCGGACGACCGCGCGCTGCTGGGCCGCACGAGCACGGCGGAACGGGTCGCCGACATCCTGCGCACCCGGATCGCCGAGGGCTTCTTCCCGCCCGGCACCCGCCTCTCCGAGGAGAGCATCGGCGGCGCGCTCGGGGTCTCCCGCAACACCCTCCGCGAGGCGTTCCGGCTGCTCACCCACGAGCGGCTGCTCGTCCACCGGCTCAACCGCGGGGTGTTCGTGCGGGTCCTCACCGTCGACGACGTCGACGACATCTACCGCACCCGCCGGCTGGTCGAATGCGCCGTCGTCCACGCCCTGGGCGAGCCGCCGTTCGCCGTCGACGGGCTCGCCGCCGCCGTCGCCGAGGGCGAACGGGCGGCCGGGCGCGGGGACTGGAAGGGCGTGTCCACCGCCAACATCCACTTCCACCGCGAACTCGTCGCCCTGGCCGGCAGTGCCCGCACCGACGAGCTGATGCGCGGCGTCCTCGCCGAACTCCGCCTCGCCTTCCACGTCGTGTCCGACCCGCGCGGACTCCATGAGCCTTATCTCATAAGAAACCGGGAGATTCTGGACGCCCTGCGGGAGGGCCGGAGAGACACCGCCGGGCTGCTCCTCGCCCGCTATCTCGACGACTCCCGCAGCCGGATCGTGGACGTGTACGCGAAGGCGGTCGACGACCCGGAGCCGTGACGCCCCCGGCGACAGCCGGGCAGGCCGGGACGGTCCGCGCGGCCCCCGGGTGCTTCGGACGGCCGGGGCGCGGGCCGGCCGGGGCGCGGGCCGGTCGGGAGGGGCGGGGCCCGTCGCGGACCCGGGCCCATTGCGGACCCGGGCCCCGTTCGCGCAGGTGCGGCGTGCGGGGCGCGTGGGGGAGCGTGCGGGGCGGTCGTATAAGCGCCGTTTCGACCGTTGTCAGTTCGAGGACCTACTCTGTGCACCGTGACTTCGCCTGCCTCGACGGACCTCGCTCCGCCCCAGCTCAGCGCGGGGCCGCGGCCCGCGCAGGGCCCGGCCGCCGACGAAGGGCTCGCGCGGCGGCTCCGCGCGCTCGCGTGCACCGCCCCGCTGCACGACCTCGACGCGCGCAAGGCCAACCTGGCCGGCGAGTACTCGGTCTACGCGATGGCCGAGGTCGCCCTCGCCGCGATCGACCTGGTCACCCTCAACATGGACTTCGACACCGGTGCCGACAGCGAGCAGATAATCGCCCGGCTGCTGCCCCGCGTCGCCGCCCAGGCCCCCGAGCGCCCCGCCGCCGAACACGAGCGGGTCGCCCGCTGGGTCCTGGAGAACCTGATCAACGTCGGCAGCGTCGACCGCGGCTTCCGCGCCGTCTACGGCACCTTCGGCACCGACGGCGTCTACACGCGTCGCGACTACGACTTCAAACTCATCGAAGAGGTCCCCGGCTACGGCGGCGGGATCTATCTGCGCACCACCGACGAGGCCGTCAACGTGCTCGTCGGCGCCCTCGACACCGACGTCACCAGCGCCCAGATCGCCGCCGAGGTGAAGCTCGAGGTCCTGATCAACCGCGGCCGCCTCGCCGACGCGCAGCTCGCCGCCGAGCAGGCCCGCTACCGGACCGTCCAGTACGCGGAGACCCTCCGCAAGACCCTGGAGGCCACCCGGCGCAACGTCCGCGCGGTCGACTGGCTCCACACCGTCCCCGACATGATCGCCGAGGCGCTCGACCACGTCGCCGACCGCTACCGCCACGAGAACGCGATCCTCACCAACATCCGCAAGGCCCGCGACGAGGCCGAGGCCGCCACCGACGCGAAGACCGCCGAGCACAAGCGCCGCGCCGCCGAGCTCGTCGACATCGTCAAGGACTGCATCCGGCGCCACACCCAGCTGCAGTCCCGCCTCCTGGAGGCCGGTCCGCTCTTCCGCGCCGAGCAGGACCGCCAGGCCTTCGCCGCGCCCACCTCGTACACCGGCCTCGACCTGTACGGGCAGCTCGTCGCCCCGATCCTGCCGCTCCCCGTCGAGCAGGCCACCAAGGTCACCGACGCCTTCTTCGCCCGCGGCACCGGACTGCGCACTCCCGCCTCCGTCCGCGTCGGGGACCTCGTCGACCTGCTCCTCACGCCGCCCGTGGAACGCCAGCACCTCGGCGCCGAGATGCCCGAGCCCGACCTCATCGCCACCCCGGACGACAGCCGCTTCAGCGAGGAGCAGCTGGCCGCCGCCATGGAACTGCTCGACCTGGAGCACGACGCCCCGCGCCGGCTCTCCGGCCTCCTCGCCGAAGCCCGCCGCGGCGGCGACCCCGACCTCGCCTACCTCGTCGCGCTCCTGGCCGTCCACGCCGCGAGCCCGCCGGTCGGCACCGCCTACCGCCAGGGCGAGGAGCGGCTGCTCTTCGCCGTCGACGACGGCACGCCCCTCGACGACCCCGAGTTCGGCGGCGCCGACCTCATCGTCGGCACGGCCCTCCTGGACGCTGTGGGCATGGCCGCCGACCGCACGGAGGCGACGTGACAGCGCCCTGCACGCCGGCGACGGACCCCGCCGACGAGGCGGCCCCGCCGTCCGCCGTGCCCGAGGCACGGCACGCGGACGACGCCGGCCGGGCTCCCGGCCCCCGCGTCGCGCGGGTCACCGTGGCACGGCCCGCCACCGAGACGCCGGAGCCGACCGCCGACGGACCCCGCGTGGGAACCGTGGAGACCGGCACCCCCACGCCCGCGGACCCGCGGCGGCCGTTCGTACGCGCCGTGCCGCTGCCGCAGCGCGGGCAGCCCGCCCCGGAACCCCCGCCCGCCGCACCGGCCCCCGGCGTCACCCCCGTACGCCTGCCCCTGTCCCCGCCCGAAACCGCCGCACCGACGCAGCAGCACCGCCCCGAGGAGCCCCAGCCGTGAGCGAACACCACGTCGAGCACACCGACGCGTGGAGCGAGCCCGAGGCCCCGCGGGCGGCGGCGCCCACCGCCCTCACGCCCGCCGACGCGGCCGACGCCGCACGGCTCGTGTCCTTCGGGCTCCAGCCCAAGCTGCTGCCCGCCCGCGACGCCGAGTACGCGGAGCTGCTCCGCCGCTACCTGGAGGACCCCGGCTTCGCGCGGCTCGCCGACGCCGTCGCCACCGGCCTCGGCCTCGTCGTCCTCGAGGTCTCGACCCGCGCCGGCATGGCCGTGACAGCCGGCGAGGACTCGGTCTTCGCCGTCCGCATGGGCGACTACGCCCGCCGCGCCTCCACCGACTCCGCCGACCGCTTCCTGCACGGCCTCGCCCACCTCGCCGTCGCCGCCATGGCCTTCCCCCGCCCGGAGGACCTCGCCGACGACGGCTACATCGGCCGACTCACCGTGAACGGCGTCGACGCCTTCGTCCGGCAGGCCTGCCGCCGCCTCGAGGAGCGCGCCGAGGAGCAGGGCGAGAACACCGACCCCGAGACCGACGCGCCCGGCCTCGAGGCCGCCTGGCGGATCTACGCCCGCCGCAGCGCCACCGGCGCCACCAAGGACGCCCGCCGCCTCGCCGGCTCCACCACCGGCATCGTCGGCAAGGCCGTCGCCTTCCTCACCGACTCCGGCTTCCTCCAGCGCACCGGTGACGAGTCCGGCGGCTCCTACCGCACCACCGCCCGCTACCAGCTCCAGGTCCGCGACATGGCCGGCAGCGCCGCCATGGCCGAGCTCCTGGAGCTGGGCGTCGTCCCCGTCAGCGACGGCTCCGCGACCCTCCTGCCGCCGCCCGAGGGCGACGACCTGGAGATCGCCGCCGACGCCGGCCTGCCGTTCCACGCCTGACCCGAGCCACCAGAGAGACGACGAGAGTCCGCCCCATGTACGAGCTGTCCCGGGTACGCCTCTACTCCATCGGCCCGGCCGGTGCCCGCTACGCCGACACCGTCCTGGACCTGCGTGGAGTCGGCGCGCCGGTGCCCCGCCCCGCGCCCACCCAGGCGGAGTTCTTCGAGGAGGAGCCCGTCGGCCCGCCGCGCCGTCCCGCCCCCGCCGGCGTGCTCTTCCTGGAGAACGGCGGCGGCAAGTCCGTCCTGCTCAAGCTGATCTTCTCGGTGATGCTCCCGGGCCACCGCAACACCCTCGGCGGCGCCAGCTCCGGCGTGCTCCGCAAGTTCCTGCTCGCCGACGACTGCGGCCACGTGGCCCTGGAGTGGCAGCACACCCTCACCGGCGAGCTGGTCGTCGTCGGCAAGGTCAGCGAGTGGCGCGGCCGCCAGGTCTCCAACGACCCGCGCAAGTTCGCCGAGGCCTGGTACTCCTTCCGCCCGGGCCCCGGACTCAGCCTCGACAACCTTCCGGTCGCCGAGGCCACCTCGGTCCGCCCGCCCGTCGAGGGCGCCTCCGGCGCCACCGGACGCCGCCGCACCATGAAGGGCTTCCGCGACGCGATCACCGAGGCCGGCAAGGCCTACCCGCACCTCGAGGTGTACTGGGAGGAGATCCACGACCGCTGGAACGAGCACCTGGGCGACCTCGGCCTCGACCCCGAACTCTTCCGCTACCAGCGCGAGATGAACGCCGACGAAGGCGAGGCCGCCGGCCTCTTCGCGGTCAAGAAGGACTCCGACTTCACCGACCTGCTGCTGCGCGCCGTCACCGACACCCGGGACACCGACGGCCTCGCCGACCTGGTCAGCGGCTTCGGCAACAAGCTCGGCCGGCGCGCCGAGCTCACCGCCGAGCGCGACTTCACCGCCGGTTCCGTCGACCTCCTGAACCGCATCGTCGAGGCCGCCGACACCCGCGCCCGCGCCCGCGACGTCCACGCCGGGGCCGAGCGCCGCACCCGCACCCTCGCCCGCCGGCTCTCCGCCCGCGCCGCGGCGGAACGCGGACGCGCCGCCGAACTCGCCCAGCAGGTCACCTCCGCCGCCCACGCCGTCTCCGAGGCCGAGACCGCCCGCGCCCGCAGCGCCCTGATCGCCTCCGAACTCGCCTTCCGGCACGCCTCGCTCGCCCTGGCCGCCGCCGAGAAGGGCGCCGCCGCCCAGCGCCGTGAGCTCACCGACGCCCGCACCCTCCACTCCGCGTGGCAGGCCGCCGAGTCCGTGCTCCGCCACCGCGCCGCGAGCGACCGCTCCGCGCGCGTCGCCGCCGCCATCCGCGAGGCCGAGCGGGACGCGGCCCCGGCCCTCGCCGCCCGCGCCAAGGCCGCCGCCGACCTCGTACGGGCGCTCGCCGCCGCCGCGGAGGAGGGCGAGCGGCACGCCGCCGAGGAGGAGGAGCGTTCCGCCGCCCTCCAGGAGGCGGGCGAGGCCGCCCACCGCGACGCCACGGCCGCCGCCACCGAGGCCCAGCGCGCCCGCAGCGAGGCCGGCCACCTGCGCCAGCGGCTCGCGGAGGTCGAGCAGGAGACCGCCGAGGCCGTCCGGGCCGGCTGGCTCGACGACACCGCGCCCGACGCCGACCCGGCCCGCGCCGCGCTCGCCGCCAGCGACGCCGAGAAGACCACCGTCGCCGCCTGGGACGCGGCCCGCGAGGCCGCCCGCACGGCCACCGAACGCGCCCGCGAGGCCGCCGCCGCCGAGTCCCGCGCCGAACTCGCCGCCGCCCGCGCCGCCGACGCGGCCGAGGCCGCCGAGCACGCCTACGAGGCGGAGCGCCGCGCCGCCGAGTCCCTCGCCTCCGACCCGCGCCTGGCCGAACTCCTCAGCCTGCCGGACGCGGGCCCGGCCACCGGTTCCCCGCTGCCCGGCCAGCGCGGCGGGACGCCGGGCACCGGCGCCCCGGCCGGCGCCGCCTCCGGCCCCACCGGCGGAGCCGACGCCCACCAGGGCCCCCTCACCGTCACCGACTTCGACCGCTACGCGGACGAACTGCGCGGACTGCTCGACCGGTCCATCGCCTCCGCCGAGCGCCAGCTCTTCGACCTGCGCACGGCCGCCGCCGACGACAACCGCATCCTCGGCGCCCTCGGCGACGGCGGCCTGCTGCCGCCCGGACCCGACGTCCTGGCCACCGTCGAGTACCTCGGCGAGCACGGCATCCCGGCCCTGCCCGGCTGGCGCTACCTCGCGCAGGCCGTCGACCCCGCCGACCACGCCGCCGTCCTCGCCGCCCGCCCCGAGCTGGTCGACGGCGTCGTGATCACCGACCCCGTCTCGTACACCCGGGCCCGCGAGGTGCTCAGCGGCGCCGCCCTGCTGCCGCGTTCCACCGTCGCCGTCGGCACCGCCGCCGCGCTGCTCGCGCCCGTACCGGACCCCGGCGCCGGCCAGGACGGTGACGTCTTCCTCGTACCGCCGAACCCGGCCATGCACGACGAGCACGCCGCCGACGAGGAGCGCCAGGCGCTGCGCGCCCGCGCCGCCGCCCGCGACGAGGAGATCCGTACCCTCGCCGCCCGGCTGACCGGCGACCGTTCCCTCGCCGCCCGGATCGGCGCCTGGCGCGCCGACTGCCCGCCCGGCATGCTCACCGAGCTCTCGGCCGCCGCGGCCTCCGCCCGCACCGCCGCCGAGGCCGCCGAAGCCGCCCTCGCCGAGGCCCGTACGGTACGGGCCGAGGCCGACGAGGCCGCCGCCGACGCCACCCGGGTCCGCGACGAGCGCCAGGAGGCCGCCCAGCGCGCCCGCCGCGTCGCCGACGCCCTGGCCGGTCTCGCCTTCCGGCTGCGCGAGCGCTCCGCCTGGCAGGCGAAGCTGCGCGAACTCGCCGACGAGGCCACCGAGTGCGAGGCCCGCGCCCAGACCTGCCTGGAGCGCGCCCGCGCCGCCGACGAGGACCGCCGCGCCGCCCAGCGCGCCGCCGACGACGCCCACCGCACCGCCCGCGCCCTGCGCGCCGAGCGCGCCGAGATCGCCGGCGCGCCCGAGAACCTGCCGGAGGAGGACGCCGACGCACCGCGCGCCGCGCTGCCCACCCTCCGCGAGGCCTACCGGGCCGCCTCCCAGGTGTACGAGAAGGTCGGCGTCGGCGCCGACCTGCGCGCCGAGCAGGCCCGCGCCGAGAGCGACGAGTCCGCCGCCCTCGCCGAACTGGACCGGCTCACCAACAAGGTCCGCACCCGCGCCGAGCAGCTCCTGGAGTCCACCGACGGCGCCGACGGCCCGTCCCGCCAGGCCGCCGCCGCCCGCGCGGAGGCCCTGGTGCAGAAGCTGGAGACGCGCGCCTCCGAGGCCAGCGAGAAGCTGGGCCGGCTCCGCGGCGAGGCCGAGCGCCTGGCCCCGGAGGACGGCGAGGCGCACACCGAGCTGCCCGAGGAGCTGGTTCCCGCCGACGCCGAGCAGGCCCAGGCCCTGCTCCGCACCGCCACCTCCGAACTCGCCGCCCGAACCGACGCCCTGGAGGCCGCGCGCTCCGCGCACACCGGCCTGCTCCAGGCCCACCGGGCCGCCGAGGACGCCGCCGGCGGCTTCGACGAGACCGCCGCGCTCCTGCGCGACCTGCTCCGCGACCACACGGACGAGGAGCAGGAGGAGCCGGAGCCGTACCCGGGACCGCTGGCCGAGGCCCGCGCCTCGGCGTCCGAGGCCCGGCGTTCGCTGCGCGGCTGCGCCGCCGACCTGTCGGCCGCCGACGCCTCCGTCCGCGAGGCGGGCGACATCCTCGTACGGCACGCCAACTCCACCCGCTACGAGCAGGTGCGCACCCCGGCCCGGCAGCAGATCCGCGAACTGCCCTCCGCCGCGCTGCCCGAGCACGCCGCTAAGTGGGCCGAGGCCTTCGCACCGCGCCTTCGCGTGCTCACCGACGAGCTGGCGCAGCTGGAGCGCAACCGCGACTCGATCGTGGACCGGCTGCGCGGCCTGGTCGAGTCGGCGCTCGCCACGCTGCGCTCCGCGCAGCGGCTGTCGCGGCTGCCCGAGGGCCTGGGGGAGTGGTCGGGTCAGGAGTTCCTGCGCATCCGCTTCGAGGAGCCCGACCAGGCCACGCTCACCGAGCGGCTCGGCGAGGTCGTCGACGAGGCGACCCGCGCGGCCCTGAAGAAGAACTCCGACCTGCGCCGGGACGGCATGTCCCTGCTGCTCCGCGGTGTGCAGGCCGCCCTCGAACCGAAGGGCGTCGCCGTGGAGATCCTCAAGCCGGACGCGGTGCTGCGCGCCGAGCGGGTGCCGGTCGGTCAGATGGGCGACGTCTTCTCCGGCGGCCAGCTGCTCACCGCCGCCATCGCGCTCTACTGCACGATGGCCGCGCTCCGGTCGAACGACCGGGGCCGGGACAAGCACCGGCACGCGGGCACGCTGTTCCTCGACAACCCGATCGGCCGCGCCAACGCCACGTACCTGCTCGAGCTGCAGCGGGCGGTGTCGGACGCGCTCGGTGTCCAGCTGCTGTACACCACGGGCCTGTTCGACACCACGGCGCTCGCCGAGTTCCCGCTGGTCATCCGGCTGCGCAACGACGCCGACCTGCGGGCGGGTCTGAAGTACATCAGCGTGGAGGAGCACCTGCGGCCCGGTCTTCCGCAGCCGAGCGCGGAGGGCGAGACCATCCACGGCGAGATCACGGCGACCCGGGTGTTCCGCCGTACGCTGGTGGACGCCGCGCCGGCCGCCGTCGAGCAGTAGCGGCCGCGGACCGCGATCCGCGGCGGCAACCGGAAGGGCCCGGCCCCCACAGGGGGACCGGGCCCTTTCTACCGACTTCCGACCGGCTTCCGACCGGCTTCCGGCCGAGTGCCGGCCAGCCTTCCGACGGCCTCCCGCCGAGTTCCGACCGGCCTCCGGGCCGTATTCCGCTGACTCCCGCTCAGGCCGCTTCCGACAGGGCCGTCTGCTCCTCCCGGCGCCCCTCGCGCCGCGGGCCGCGGGCCGCGCTGCTCGGCTCGGACACGACCCCGTTGCGCTGGCGCCACACCTGGCGGGTGATCCACACGTCGAGCACGCTCCAGGTCGCGACCACGGTGCTGGTGACCGCCGTGACGGTCATGGGGAACGCCAGCCACGACCCCGCGACCGAACAGAAGAAGGCGACCATCGCCTGAATCAGCGTCACCGACGTGATCAGCACGGCCCGCACCGCGGCCCTGCGCACCGGATCGGGCATCCGCCGCCGGCCCTTCTCGTCCTCCACCCACAACTGCCGCACCGGCCGCGCCTCGTGTCCCATCGCGCTGTCTCTCCCCACCACCGACGTCTTCAAGGTGGCTGCTGCCCGTCTTGCGTCGCTTTACGCGGACACAACCCTCCCCGGTACAGAATGACGTACGACAGCGGGAAAAGGTTTCGCCGGGGTGCCCTTCACACCGTTGCGGAACGAACAGTTCCAGCCATCTGTCCGGAGACGGCGAAACCCTGACGCTCGGGTGTCCTACGCCACACTCCGGGAACCCAACTCCCCGAATACCGGGACATCTCATGATCAACACTCACTCGACCGGCTGAAAATCGCCCGGACGCGTCTTCGAGATGGCTGTGATGCAGTAGTAGGCTCGCGCCGCCGTTTGTTGAAGCTGAAGGTTGACGCCGCGTGTTGACGCCGGGCGTGACGAAACGTGAAGACCTCCGTGGCCGCGGAGGCCGAGCTGGGGGAGGCCATGCGCTTTCGCGGGAAGTCCATCCGCAGGAAGATCGTGGCCTTGCTGCTCGTGCCGCTCGTCTCCCTCACCGGGCTCTGGGGGTTCGCCACCGTCCTCACCGGACGCGAGGCGCGCCAACTCCTCGACGTCAGCTACATCGTCGACAAGGTCGGCTACCCCGTCGAGGACACCGCCCGCGTCATCCAGAAGGAACGCCGCCAGTCCCTCATCTACCTCGCCGACCCCCGCGCCGCCGAGGCCCTCACCGACCTGCGCGTGCAACGCGAGGCCACCGACCGGCAGATCGCGCTGATCCGCCGCAACGCCGCCGACCCCGGCGTACGCGGCGAGATGAGCCCCGTCACCACCCAGCGCCTCAACTCCCTGCTCGCCGCCTACGACGGCCTCTCCTCGCTGCGCCGCTCCGTGGAGAACCGCAGCATCGGCCGCATGCAGGCCCTCGACTTCTACAACCGGCTCGTCGACCCCGCCTACAGCTTCCTCATGACGCTCCACGCCCTGGAGAACGTCGAGATGGACAAGCAGGGCCGCGCCCTCGTCGGTGTCACCCGCGCCCGCGAACTCCTCTCCCGCGAGGACGCCCTCGTCGTCTCCGCGCTCATCGCCGAACGCGTCACCGCCGAGGAGGCCCGCACCGTCACCGACCTCGTCGCGGGCCGCAAGCTGCTCTACGAGGCCAACCTGGAGATCCTGCCCGGCTCCGAGCGCGACCGCTTCGAGAAGTACTGGTCCGGCGCCGAGACCGCGCCGCTGCGCAAGGCCGAGGAGGCGTTCATCGCCCAGGGCGCCACCGAGCACCCGCGCTCCGTCACCGCCGACCGCTGGCAGGAGCAGACCACCCCCGTCCTCGACGACCTCGCCCGCGACAACACCGCCGCCGGCGACCGCTACAAGGACCGCGTCCAGCCCGCCGCGTACAGCGTGCTCCTCAAGGCGGGCATCGCCGGCGTCCTCGGCTTCGTCGCCCTCCTCGTCTCGGTCGTCGTCTCGGTCCGCGTCGGCCGCGAACTCGTCCGCGACCTGCGCCTGCTGCGCAAGGAGGCCCAGGAGGTCTCCGGCGTCCGGCTGCCCAGCGTCATGCGCCGCCTCGCCGCCGGCGAACACGTCGACGTCGAGACCGAGGTGCCGCACCTCCGTTACGACGACGACGAGGTCGGCCAGGTCGGCCAGGCCCTCAACACCCTCCAGCGCGCCGCCGTCGAGGCCGCAGTCAAGCAGGCCGACCTGCGCCGCGGCGTCTCCGAGGTGTTCGTCAACCTCGCCCGCCGCAACCAGGTCCTGCTGCACCGCCAGCTGACCCTCCTCGACACCATGGAACGCCGCACCGAGGACACCGAGGAACTCGCCGACCTCTTCCGGCTCGACCACCTCACCACCCGCATGCGCCGCCACGCCGAGGGCCTGGTGATCCTCTCCGGCGCCGCGCCCTCCCGTCAGTGGCGCAAGCCCGTCCAGCTCATGGACGTGGTCCGCGCCGCCGTCGCCGAGGTCGAGGACTACGAGCGCATCGAGGTCCGCCGGCTGCCCCGGCTCGGCGTCGGCGGCCCCGCCGTCGCCGACCTCACCCACCTCATCGCCGAACTCCTCGAGAACGCCACCGTGTTCTCTCCGCCGCACACCGCCGTGCAGGTGCTCGGCGAGCGCGTCGCCAACGGCTTCACCCTGGAGATCCACGACCGCGGCCTCGGCATGAACCCCGACGCCCTGCTCGACGCCAACCTCCGGCTCGCCGAGACGCCCGAGTTCGAGCTCTCCGACACCGACCGGCTCGGCCTGTTCGTGGTCAGCCGCCTCGCCCAGCGCCAGAACGTCCGCGTCTCGCTCCAGCCCTCCCCGTACGGCGGCACCACCGCGGTCGTGTTCATCCCGGCCGCGTTGCTCACCGACGCCCCCGAGACCCAGGGCGCCGGCTTCCGCCTCGACCGCAAGGGCCCGGAGCGGCCGCACCTCGACCGCGCCGCGCTCGACCGGCGGGGCGGCACCGGACCGGACGACCTGCCGTCCCGGCGCCCCGCCCTCACCAAGGTGCCCGACCCGGCCCTCGAAAGCGCCGGACCGCTCCTCGACGGCCCCGTCGAACTGGAGGCCCCGCTGGGCTCCGAAAGCTTCGCCGGCCTTCTCGGCGCGGCCGACCTCCTCGACACCGAGAGCGAGCGCGGCGGCCTGTTCCGGGCCCGCGAGCACCGCCGCCGCGGCGAGCAGCACCAGCAGGCCCCGGACCACTCCGGCGCCCGGACCGGCGGCGACCGCGACGACGACGCGCCCGCCCGACCCGTGACGCTGCCCCGCCGCCGCCCGCCGACGCTCGTCGTCGACCACGGCCGGCGCCTCGACGAGGAGGGCCGCGCCCATCCCGCCGGCACGCCGACCGACGGTGCCGCCCCGGGCGGCGCCATGACGGACGACACCATGGAACTGGCCCGGGTGCGCCCCGCGCCCACGCTCGTACCCGTACCCGAGGAGGGCGGCCCCGCGCCGTTCGCCGGGCTGCCCCGCCGCGTACGGCAGGCCAGCCTCGCCCCGCAGCTGCGGAGCACCGGAGACCGCGCCGACGACCAGCAGGCCGCCACGGCCGAACCGGCCCCCGCCGAGGGAACCGACTCCTTCGAGCGCGACGCCGAGGAGGTGCGCAGCCGCATGGCCTCGATGCAGCGCGGCTGGCAGCGCGGCCGCCGGCAGAACGCCGAAACGACAGCACCAGGAACGACACCCGAGGGGGACGGTCGATGACCGCACCGAACGCCGCAGCCCACAGCTCCGCCCACGGCAACGGGGAGCTGAACTGGCTCCTCGACGAACTGGTCCAGCGCGTCGGCTCCATCCGCAAGGCCCTGGTGCTCTCCAGCGACGGCCTGCCCACCGGCGCCTCGCAGGACCTCTCGCGCGAGGACGGCGAGCACCTGGCCGCCGTCGCCTCCGGCTTCCACAGCCTCGCCAAGGGCGTCGGCCGCCACTTCGAGGCGGGCAGGGTCCGGCAGACCGTGGTCGAGCTCGAGGACGCCTTCCTCTTCGTCACCGCCGCGGGCGACGGCAGCTGCCTCGCCGTGCTCGCCGACGCCGATTCGGACGTCGGCCAGGTCGCGTACGAGATGACCCTCATGGTCAAGCGCGTCGGCGCACATCTCGCCACGGCGCCCCGGTCCGGGCTGCCCACCGGAGGATGAGGAGAGGGGGGACGGCATGACCGAAGCAGACCAGTCCCGCGAGGAGCCGGCCGCCCGCTGGTTCGACGACGAGGCGGGCCCGGTGGTCCGCCCGTACGCGATGACCCGCGGCCGCACCAGTGCCGCGACCCGCCACCGGCTCGACCTGATCGCGCTGGTGGTGCCCGAGCCGGCCGCCGACGACCCGGGCCGCGACCAGACGCTGTCCCCCGAGCACGTGGAGATCGTCGAGCGCTGCGCCGAACAGCCGCAGTCGATCGCCGAACTCGCCGCCGGACTCGACCTCCCCGTCGGGGTGGTACGGGTCCTGGTCGGCGACCTCGTCGAAGACGAGCTCGTGCACGTGACCCGCCCCGTTCCGCCGGCCGAGCTGCCGGACGTGAGCATCCTTCGCGAGGTGATCAATGGCCTTCGGGCGCTCTAGCTCCAGCCGCAGGCAGCCGCCGGTCGAGCCGGTGACGCTGAAGATCCTGGTCGCGGGCGGCTTCGGGGTGGGCAAGACCACCCTGGTGGGCGCGGTCAGCGAGATCCGGCCGCTGCGGACCGAGGAGATCCTCAGCGAGGCGGGCCGGCCGGTCGACGACCTGCACGGCGTCGAGACCAAGTCGACCACCACCGTCGCCATGGACTTCGGCCGCATCACCCTGCGCGAGGACCTGGTCCTGTACCTGTTCGGCACGCCCGGACAGGACCGCTTCTGGTTCCTGTGGGACGAGCTCGCGCAGGGTGCCCTGGGCGCGGTCGTCCTCGCCGACACCCGGCGCCTGGAGGACAGCTTCGCCGCCATCGACTACTTCGAGCGGCGCGGCATCCCGTTCACGGTCGCCGTCAACTGCTTCGAGGGCGCCCGCCGTTATCCGGCGGAGACGGTCCGGGGCGCGCTCGACCTCGATCCCGAGGTCGAGCTCGTGATGTGCGACGCCCGCGACCGCGAGTCGGTCAAGAACGTCCTCGTGGCGGTCGTCGAGCACGCGCTGGTCCTGGCAGGGCCGGACCCGGCCACCGTGCCGGGCTGACCGGCCGGCCTCTGACGCCGACTCCGGCGGCCCTGGGCACCCCCGCCGCCGGAGTTCAGCGCACCGCCACCACCGCCGAACCATGGCCGAACAGGCCCTGGTTGGCGGTGATCCCGGCCCTCGCGCCCGGTACCTGACGGTCGCCGGCCGTGCCGCGCAGCTGCCAGGTCAGCTCGCAGACCTGGGCGATGGCCTGCGCCGGCACGGCCTCGCCGAAGGACGCCAGCCCGCCGCTCGCGTTGACCGGGATCCGGCCGCCGAGCGCCGTGGCGCCCTCCCGCAGCAGCTTGGCGCCCTCGCCCTCCGCGCACAGCCCGATGTCCTCGTACCACTCCAGCTCCAGGGCGGTGGACAGGTCGTACACCTCCGCCAGGGACAGCTCCTCGGGGCCCAGCCCCGCCTCCTCGTACGCGGCGCGGGCGATCGACGAGCGGAAGGAGTGCGGGGCGGGGGAGACCGCGGCCGCCGAGTCGGTCGCGATGTCCGGCAGGTCGAGGACCGTCCGCGGGTACTCGGGCGTGACCGTCGACACCGCGCGGACCCGGACCGGGTCGGGGTGCCCGTGCCGCCGGGCGAAGTCCATGCTCGACAGGACCAGGGCCGCGCCCCCGTCGGAGGTCGCGCAGATGTCGAGCAGCCGCAGCGGATCGGCGACCACCGCCGAGGCGGCCACTTCCGCGGCGCTCACCGGCGTGCGGTAGCGGGCCAGCGGGTTGAGCGCGCCGGCCGCCGCGTTCTTCACCTTCACCTGGGCGAAGTCCTCGGGCGTGTCCCCGTACAGCGCCATCCGGCGGCGCGCGTAGAGCCCGAAGTAGGCCGGGTTCGTCGCCCCGAGCACGCGGAAGCGCAGCCAGTCCGGGTCGTCGGGACGGTCGCCGCCCGCCGGGGCGAAGAAGCCCTTCGGCGCCGCGTCGGCGCCCACCACCAGGACGGCGTCCGCGAGCCCGGCGAGGATCTGCGCCCTGGCCGTGCCGATCGCCTGCGCCCCGGACGCGCAGGCCGCGTACACGCTGGTCACCCGCGCGCCCTGCCAGCCGAGGGCCCGCGCGAAGGTCGCTCCGGCCACGTAGCCGGGGTAGCCGCCGCGCACGGTGTCCGCGCCGACCACCGAGTCGACGTCCCGCCAGTCCAGCCCGGCGTCGGCGAGCGCGGCCCGGGCGGCCGCCGTCCCGTACGACACGAAGCTCCGGCCCCACTTGCCCCACGGGTGCATTCCGGCCCCGAGCACGGCGACGTCGTTCACGCGCCCGCCTCCCCGGTGCCGTCGGCCACCGGCCGCCAGTGCCAGGTGGTCCAGACGTGCTCGTCGTCCTCGTCGAGCACGCCCGGCACGAGCTCCACCTCCGCGCCGACGGCCAGATCGGCCGTCCGCACGCCCGGCGCCGCCTGCCCGAGGACCACCATGGCCTCGGCCGCCAGCTCCACCGCCACCAGCGTGTACGGCTCCCAGGGCGCGTCCGGGTCCGAGACGTACGGCGCGGGGGGCCGGTAGCGGCCGTCGGTGTACGACCAGACCCGGCCGCGCCGGGAGAGCGGTGTCTCGACGAGCTCGCCGCCGCCGGGGCAGCCGGGGTTGCGGCACCAGTCGTCCTCGCGCGGGAAGAAGACCGAGGCGCAGGCCGTGCAGCGGGTCCCCAGGAGCCGGAACTCCCCGTCGGGGGCCGTCCCGCCGGCTTCGTCGGTGCAGTCGGTGAACCAGCCGGCCACCACCGGCCTGGGCGTCCGTGCCATCCGCGACCCTCCCGTGATCTGACGGTGTGTCAGAAGCGTGCGTCGGAAGTCTGGCACGGGCGGACGGACCGGGGGAAGACGTCAGTGCCCCGCCACCGACCTCCGCGCCACCGGGAAGTCGAAGAAGGTCGCGGGGAACGGCTCCGGCTTGAAGGTGAAGTGCCACCACTCCTCGGGCAGGTTGACGAAGCCCTGCTCCGCCAGGGCGCCCCGCAGCAGGTCGCGGTTGGCCCGCTGCGCCCCCTGGATCCGCGGATCGTCGGTGTGGGAGAGGGTGTCGAAGCAGTCGAAACCGGTGCCCATGTCCAGGGAGTTGTCCGGGAAGCGCTCCTCCTGCGGCCGGAAGCACTCCACCTGCGGCTCGCCCGGGACGTACGGCCGCGTGGGCGCCGCGGGCAGCCGCACCACCGTCACGTCCACCGTCGAACCGCGGCTGTGCCCGGACTTCTCCGCGATGTAACCGTCCGCGAACAGCCGGGACTTGTCGACCAGCGGATAGAACTCCTGCTTCATCCGCTCGTCGTCCAGGTCCTTCGCCCAGCGCACGAAGTGGTCCACCGCCCGCTGCGGCCGGTAGCAGTCGTACACCTTCAGCGTGTAGCCCCTGGCGAGCAGCCCCACCTGGGCCCGGTGCAGCGCCTCCGCGGCCGGCCGGGTCAGGATGCACACCGGCTGGCGGTAGCCGTCGATCCGCTCGCCCACGAAGTTGTGTTCCGTGGTGTAACGCATCTCCTGGAGGATCGTCGGGTCCACCCGGTCCAGCGCCACGAACTCCTTCGGAGCCTTGGGCTCCGGCGAGGCGGTGACCGCCTGCGCCGAGGGCACGGCGGCCGTGGCGGCGAGCAGTCCGGCGGCGGCCAGGGCTCCGAGGGCACGGAGCGCGGAGCCGAGTCCTGTCAGTCGCTTCAGTCCTGTCATGTGCACCGTCTATCAGGTACGGCAGCGGCGGGAAAGGGTGATCGCGTACGGTCGGCCCGTGACCGACTCCGCTCCGCACTCCCACTGCTCCTCCTGCGGCGCCCGCCACCCGGCCGACGCCGGCTGGCCCCGCACCTGCGCCGCCTGCGGCTCCACCGCCTACCGCAACCCGCTCCCCGTCGCCGTGGCCCTGCTGCCCGTGACCGACGCCCGCGGCACCGCGCTCGTCGTGATCACCCGCACCATCCCGCCGCAGTCCGGGCAGGTCGCCCTGCCCGGCGGCTTCGTCGACTTCGGCGAGGACTGGCGGGCGGCCGTGGTGCGCGAACTGCGCGAGGAGACCGGCATCGAGGCCGCCGTCGAGGACGTAAGGCTCGCCGACGCCCTCAGCTCCCCGGCCGGCCACCTGCTCGTCTTCGGCCTGCTGCCGCCCCGCCCGGCCGCCGACCTCCCGCCGCCGGCCGCGACGGACGAGACCAGCGGCCACCACCTGCTGCGCGCACCCGAGGAACTGGCCTTCCCGCTCCACACGGAGGCGGTACGGCGCTTCTTCGCGGGCGACTACACCTGACCCCGCACCCGGACCGGCAGCTCCGCCTCCCGCACGCCCCGGTCGGTGACCCGCTCCACCACCACCCGGCCGTCCACCACGCGCGACTGGTAGCGCTCGACCTCCGCCGGCTCCCAGCCGTCCCCGGTGTCCCGCACCACCAGTCCGCCGCCCGTACGACCCGCGGCCGGCGCCCACACCTCCAGGACCGGCTCCCCGTCCCCGGACCCGTCCCCGTCCCCGCGCACCGGGATCACCGCGCCCGCGCGGGCCAGCACCGGCACCCGGGAGAGCGGCGCGTCGAGCAGCACCTGCCCCGGGCCCTCGTACGCCTCGCCCGTCGCCGTGTCGTACCAGCGACCGCGCGGCAGCCGCACCGCCCGCCGGTCCGTGCCCCGGGACAGCACCGGAGCGACCAGCAGCGAGTCGCCGAGCAGGAACGAGTCCTCGCAGTCCCGCAGCGCCCGGTCCTCCGGCGTGCCCCACCACACCGGACGCACGTACGGCGCGCCCGTCATCCGGGCCAGCCGGGACAGCGTCACGAAGTACGGCCGGAGCCGTTCCCGCTCGGCCAGCGCCGCCCGCGCGTGCGCCAGGACCTCGGGACCGAACTCCCACGGCTCGCGCCGCCCCGCGTCGATCGCCGCGTGCGTGCGGAACAGCGGCAGCCACGCCCCCAGCTGGTACCAGCGCAGGAACAGCTCCGGCGTCGGGCTCCCGTCGAAGCCGCCCACGTCAGGACCCGAGTACGGCACCCCGCACAGCCCGAGCCCCAGAACCAGCGCCAGGGAGGCCCGCAGCCCCGGCCAGCCCGTCGACACGTCGCCCGACCAGGTCCCGCCGTACCGCTGCATCCCCGCCCACCCGGACCGCGAGAACAGGAACGGCCGCTCCTCCGGCCGCAGCCGGCGCAGCCCCTCGTACCCGGCGCGTGCCATCGCGAGCCCGTACACGTTGTGCGCCTCGCGGTGGTCGCCGCCCCGCCCCTCCAGCGCGTGCCGGGCCGAGCGCGGCAGGGTCGGATCGCCGAACGGGGCGAAGGACACGGGCTCGTTCATGTCGTGCCACACGCCGGAGAATCCCTGCCGCAGCCGCTCCTCGTACAGACCGCCCCACCACTCGCGCGCCGCCGGGTCGGTGAAGTCCGGGTAGGCGCAGTCCCCCGGCCACACCACGCCGTGGACCTCCTCGCCCCGGTCGTCCCGCACGAACGCTCCGGCCGCCCGCCCGCCGTCGTACACCGGGTTGCCCGGCTCCGCCTTCACCGCCGGGTCGACGATCGACACCAGGCGCACCCCGCGTTCGCGCAGCTCCGCCGCGAGCCCCGGAAGATCGGGGAACCGCTCCTTGTCCACGGTGAACACGCGGTGCCCGTCGTAGTGGTCGATGTCCAGGTGCAGCACCGACAGCGGAAGGTCCCGGTCCCGGTAGCCGTCCACCACCCGCCGCACCTCCCGCTCGCTGCCGAAGCCCCAGCGCGCGTGCTGCGGCCCGAGCGCCCACGACGGCGGCAGCGCCGGCGCGCCGGTGAGCGCCGCCCAGCCGTGCAGTACGCGCGCGGGGGTGCCGACCACCACCCAGCAGCGCAGCGGGCCGCCGTCCATGCGGACCTCGCTGGTGCCGGGCCGGTCATGGCCGGATCCCGCGCCCTCCTCGCCCTCGGCGAGGATCACCCGCCCGTCCCAGGAGTTGTCGTAGAAGGCCAGGTGCGTGCCCGCGTCGGCCACGACCAGCTGCACCGGCATGGTGATGTACAGCGGGTCGTCGCCGGGGGAGAAGGCGCCCGAGGGATCGGTGTTCCACAGCCGGTACGAGCCGTCGCGCAGCCGCGGCCCGGACGCCCGCCCGCCGAGCCCGAAGAACCGGGCGTCCGCCGGCACCTCACTGCGCTGCACCCAGCGCGCGGACCGGCCACGCTCAACCACCGCGCCGCGCCGGCCCGTCCCGCCGCGCTTCCCGTCGCCCTCCCCGTCCGGTGCGCCCGCCAAGCCGCGTGCCTCGTCCAGCGCGGCTCGCCCCACCCGGGCGCCTGACCCGTCCCGTACGGCTTCCCCGTCCCGTACGGCATCCCCGCCCGGCACCGTCTCCCCGCCGCGCACCGTCTCCCCGCCCCGCACCGGCTCCCACCATCGCGGCGGTAGGTCGCGGCGCAGCGTCATCCCGCCCGGTGTGCGCACCTCCACCGCGCCGTTCCGGGACACCGCGACCGTGACCCGCTCCGACACCACCCGCCAGCCGCCGTCGGTGTCCGGCTCCAGGACGGCACGCGGATCGGGCTCGGGCGGCTCGCCGGCGAGCGCGTACGAGGGCAGCGGCTCGGCCCCGTCCCAGCCCCAGAACACGGTGCCGCCGGCCGACACCGAGATCCTCAGCTCCGAGCGGGCGAAACGGATGACGCCGCCGCCCGGCGACGGCTCCGCCCCGGCCACCGGCCCCGGCACCCGGGCCCGCTCCGCACCTCTCGGCGGCAGCGCCCGCGCGTCGGCACGCCGCTGCCGCCACGCCGAGCGGACCGCCCGCAACCCCTGCACCGAACCCATCACCTTCACCGAGCGCACCAGCTCACGACCGTCCATGCGGCTCACCCTGCCATCCGGGGCAGGCCGTGCGCGGTCCGTTCAACTGCCGTTCACCCGTGGTGGGAGCACACATTCAGCTAGCGGACCATGGGCGGGGAACCCTGGTGCGAACACGGATCACATGGCATCGTCCCTGTCAGCCGCGTCACGCGCACACCCCCGCACGTGCGCGCGACACACGCAGACCCGCGTACAGCCAGGGAGCCGACCCACATGACATCGCAGACCGAGCCGCTGTGGCAGCCTGACGAGGACCGCATTGCCGCGGCCGCCGTCACCCGCTTCCAGGCCTGGGCGGCCGAGCGCCACGGCGCCCCCGCCGACGGCGGCTACGAGGCCCTGCACCGCTGGTCCGTCGAGGACCTCGAGGGCTTCTGGGCGGCCGTCGCCGAATGGTTCGACCTCCGCTTCGCCACCCCCTACGAGCGCGTCCTGGGCGACCGCTCCATGCCCGGCGCCGAGTGGTTCCCGGGCGCCACCCTCAACTACGCCGAGCACGCGCTGCGCGCCGCCTACGAGCGGCCCGACGCCACCGCGCTGCTCCACGTCGACGAGACGCACGAGCCGCGCCCGATCACCTGGGCCGAGCTGCGCCGGCAGGTCGGCTCGCTCGCCGCCGAGCTCCGCCGCCTCGGCGTGCGGCCGGGCGACCGCGTCAGCGGCTACCTGCCCAACATCCCCGAGGCCGTCGTCGCCCTCCTCGCCACCGCCGCCGTCGGCGGCGTGTGGACCTCCTGCGCCCCGGACTTCGGCGCCCGCAGCGTCCTCGACCGCTTCCAGCAGGTCGAGCCCGTCGTCCTGTTCACCGTCGACGGCTACCGCTACGGCGGCAAGGAGCACGACCGCCGCGACACCGTGGCCGAGCTGCGCGCCGAACTGCCCTCGCTGCGCGCCGTCGTGCACATCCCGCTGCTCGGCACCCCGGCTCCCGATGGCGCCCTCGCCTGGGCGGAGCTGACCTCCGCCGACACCGAGCCGGTCTTCGAGCACGTGCCGTTCGACCACCCGCTCTGGGTGCTCTACTCCTCCGGCACCACCGGCCTGCCCAAGGCGATCGTGCAGTCCCAGGGCGGCATCCTGATCGAACACGTCAAGCAGCTGGGCCTGCACTGCGACCTCGGCCCGGACGACGTGTTCTTCTGGTACACCTCCACCGGCTGGATGATGTGGAACTTCCTCGTCTCCGGTCTGCTCACCGGCACCACCGTCGTCCTGTACGACGGCAGCCCCGGCTACCCCGACACCGGCGCCCAGTGGCGCGTCGCCGAGCGCACCGGCGCCACCCTGTACGGCACCTCCGCCGCGTACGTGATGGCGTGCGCCAAGGCCGACGTGCACCCCGGCCGTGACTTCGACCTCTCCCGCGTGAAGTGCGTGGCCACCACCGGCTCCCCGCTGCCGCCCGACGGCTTCCGCTGGCTGCACGACGAGGTCCGCGGGGACCTGTGGATCGCCTCCGTCAGCGGCGGCACCGACGTCTGCTCCTGTTTCGCCGGCGCCGTGCCCACGCTGCCGGTGCACATCGGCGAGCTCCAGGCCGCCTGCCTCGGCACCGACCTGCAGTCCTGGGACCCGTCGGGCAAGCCTCTGGTCGGCGAGGTCGGCGAGCTGGTCGTCACCAACCCGATGCCGTCGATGCCGATCCGCTTCTGGAACGACCCGGACGGCAGCCGCTACCGCGACAGCTACTTCGAGATGTTCCCCGGCGTGTGGCGGCACGGCGACTGGATCACGATCACCGACCACGGCTCCGTCGTCATCCACGGCCGCTCCGACTCCACCCTGAACCGCCAGGGCGTCCGCATGGGAAGCGCCGACATCTACGAGGCCGTCGAGCGCCTGCCGGAGATCCGCGAGTCGCTGGTCATCGGCCTGGAGGAGCCGGACGGCGGCTACTGGATGCCGCTGTTCGTCCACCTCGCCGACGGCGCCGCCCTGGACGACGAGCTGATCGGCCGCATCAAGAGCACGATCCGCTCCGAACTCTCCCCGCGGCACGTCCCCGACGACATCATCGAGGTCCCGGCCGTCCCACACACCCTCACCGGCAAGCGCATCGAGGTCCCGGTCAAGCGTCTGCTCCAGGGCACGCCGATGGCCAAGGCCGTCAACCCGGGCTCGGTCGACAACCTCGACCTGCTGCGCTTCTACGAGGAGCTCGCGGCGAAGCGCCGCAAGGCCTGACCCCGGCCGCCCGGCCCTCCCGGCCAAGATCCGAAGGAAACGGCCTAGGCCCGCCCTCGTCCCCCGTCCTCCGGGCGGGCGGCGAGACGGCGGACCAGGTCCACGGCCTCGTCCGTCCGGCCCGCGCCGCACGTGCGCAGGATCTCGGCGAGCGCCGGGTGCCGGGCGTCGAGGAGCGCGGCCGCTTCCAGGATCTCCACGGCGCCGGCCCGCGCGTTGAGCAGGTCCCTCAGCCGCAGCGCGAAGCACAGATCACCGTCCCCCTCCGGCTCGTCGGCGGGGGACGGCTGCGTGACGGCCGTGCCGAGCGAGGCCTGCCCGGGCGTCCGGTCGGCCCGGATCGCCGCGAGGGCGTCCGGCACCGCCGCGGGCGGCACGGTGCCGGCGCGCACGTCGTGGGCGAGGCGGAGTACGGCCGACAGGCGCGCCGCGGCGTCAGGGTTGGCGATGCGGGCGCGTTGCCCGCGCATCACCAGGCTGAGCATGGCGGGGGAGACGCCGAGGATCTCGGCGAGCCCGGACTGGGTCACTCCGAACAGGCCGCAGAGGTCCCGGCACAGCTCGCCGAGCGGAGCTCCGTACCACTGACGCTGGAGCTCCTCGTTGCGCTTCGTCGTGGCGTGGTCCATACCTGCACGTTAGGAGGGCAATTGACACTTGTCAAAGATAGTTTTCATGTGTCAATCTCCGGTCCGAAGGCACGACCGACCCTCATCGACTGACGGGATGTCACCATGTCCTGGAACCGCACCACTTCGCTCGCGCCGCGGTCCTGATCGCCGGCCTCGGACTCACCGCCTGCGGCGGCGACGGATCGGACACCAAGGGCTCCGACAAGCCCGCCACCACCTCGGCCGCCCCGAGCACGCCGGACTCCGGCGCCTCCTCGGACGCGCCCGGCACCTCCGGCGGCGTCAAGGCGCCCGAGGACCTGCCGGCCGGCCTGCCCCTGCCGGACGGCACGCTCACGACGGTGACCGGCGACAAGGGCGCGTACGTGCTCACGTACCGCTCGGACGACCCGAAGGCTCTCGTCGCCAACTACCGCACGGCCCTGGAGGGTGCGAGCTACACCGTGGTGGACGTCGCCGGCGTCTTCACCGCGACCTCGGACAAGACCTCGGTCAGCATCGCCACCTCGGGCAACGACGTGGTCCTCACCGTCGCCAGCCTCTGACGCCGCCGCGCGGCTGACGCCGCAGGGGAGCGCGCCGGCGCGCTACGGCGCACGTACGCGGCCGGATGCCTCCCCGCCGGCCACGGCGCGCCGCCCGCCGTGGCCGGCCCGCCGATCGCCGGACAGCTCGGCACCGTGCGTCAGTCGCCGGCCGGTACGGGACGCTCCCGCTGGGGAGCGGAAGGCTCCCGAGGTGGAGCGGAAGGAGCAAGGGGCGCGGCCCGCGGGCCGGGGCGCGAATCGGGGGACCGCCGGCCGAGGCGGAATCCGGTCACGGCCAGGGCCGCGGCCAGCGCTCCGGACGTGAGGAGCTGAGGGCGGGTGGCGGGGGAGAGGGCCATCAGCACCATCAGGGCGCCGATGGCGCCGATCACCACGCGCGTGGTGGCCGGGAAGCCGCGGGTACGGAGCACCAGGCGGCCGGTGCGTTCCAGGGACCGGCGCAGCACCAGGTGGGAGCAGGCCAGCGCCAGCCACATGAACAGCATCGCCGCGCCCATCGCCCTGGCCAGGAGCGGGAGGGCCGCGCCCGGCGCCACGGCCTCCGGGACGACCGCGGCGAAGCCGACGGCCGAGGCGGCGGCCACCGCGCGGGCCGGCACCCGGCGCCGGGTCCGCCGGGCCAGCGCCCGGGGCGCCTCGCCGCGCTCGGCGAGGGAGTGCAGCATGCGCGAGGTGCCGTACAGGTTGGCGTTGAGGGCGGAGAGCAGGGCCACCAGGATCACCGCCTGGGTGATCACGTCCGCGTGCGGGATGCCGAGGCGGACGAGCGCGGCGACGTACGGGCTCTCGTCGGGACGCGCCGCCCGCCAGGGCAGGAGCAGCACGAGGACGAGCACCGACCCCAGGTAGAACAGGGCGATCCGCCAGATCGCGGTACGGACCGCGGTGCGGATGCTGCGGCCGGGGTCGTGCGACTCGGCCGCCGCCATGCCGATGACCTCCATGCCGCCGAAGGCGAACACCACCCCTAGAAGCGCCGTCACGATGCCGGACAGGCCGTGCGGGGCGAATCCGCCGTCGCCGGCGAGGTGGGCCAGACCCGGTGAGCGGGTGCCGGGCAGCAGCCCGAGGAGGGCCGCGGCGCCCAGCGCGATGAAGGCGAGGACCGCCAGGACCTTCAGCGAGGCGAACCAGAACTCGGCCTCGCCGAAGGTGCGCACGTCTGTCATGTTCACGATGGTGAAGACCGTCATCGCGGCGAGCGTGAAGGCCCACGAGGGCACCGCCGGCCACCACGCGTGCAGGATCGCCGCGCCGGCCAGGGCCTCCACCGCGATGGCGACCGCGGTGACCCACGTGTACAGCCAGCCGGTCGTGAACCCGGCCCACGGTCCCAGCGCGCGACGCGCGTAGACCGAAAAGGACCCCGACTCCGGCAGTGCGGCGGCCAGTTCGCCCAGCATGCGCATGATCGCGAGGGCGAGCGCGGCGGCCAGCAGATACGAGACGAGCACCGCGGGGCCGGCCGCGGCGAGCCCGGCGCCGGTGCCGACGAACAGTCCGGCGCCTATCACGCCGCCGAGGGCGAGCATCGCCAAGTGGCGGGAGCGGAGCGCTGCTTGGGCGGTGCGGGCGGGCGGTGGCGTCACGGATTTCCCTAATGCAAGCGGTTTGTTGACGGGGTCTCGGTTGACCAGTGTGGCGCAATCTGTGTTAGAAAAGCTATCAGCGTTCACAAGTCGCGCTAGCGTTTAGGCAGCAACAAGATTCGCACTACCGTGCGAAGGGGGAGTCATGCCTGCACCGTCCATCACCCATGCCCGCGGCACGACCGCGGGCGGCGCGCCCGCGGATCTGCGGGACGTCATGCGCCGCTATCCCACCGGGGTGACCGTCCTCAGCAGCGGCAGCGAAGAGTCCGCCGTCGCCATGACCGTCAACGCGTTCACCTCGGTCTCGCTCGACCCGCCGCGCGTCCTGGTCTCCGTCATGAAGACCGCCCGCGCGCATCCCGTCATCGCCGCGAGCGGCAGGCTCGGGATCCACCTGCTCGCCGCCCACCAGGGCGACGTGGCCCGCCTGTTCGCCTCCCGCGAGAAGCCGTCCGGGCACACCCTCGGGGCCTTCCTCGACCGCTCGGCCGAGGGGCACGACGTACTGCCCGGCGCCCTGGCCTCGCTCGCCTGCGAGGTCGAGGACACCTACCCCGGCGGGGACCACAGCCTCTTCCTGGCCCGGGTCCTGCACACCACGTGCTCCGAGGAGCCGCAGGACGCGCTGGTGTTCCACGAGGGACGCTTCACCTCCGCCGCCACGGACCGGAGTTGAGCCCGGACACGGGCCCGGACACCGCCCCGGCGACGGGTCCCGGCACGACGCCACCCGCCGACGCGGGCACGCCCGCGAGGCCCGGTGAGCCCGACGGCACGCCCACGGAGGCCAGTTGGTCCGACGGCACGCCGAAGGGGGCCGGCAGGCCCGGCGGTACGCCCACGGCCGCCACCCTCGTGGCCGTCCGCGGCGCCATCGCCGTGGCCGCCGACACCGCGCCGGCCATCGCCCGTGCCACCCACGACCTGCTCGCCGCCCTGCTGGCCGCCAACGGCCTCCAACGGGCCGACCTGGTCAGCCTGGTGTTCACCCAGACCCCGGACCTCACCGCCACCAACCCCGCGCTCGCCCTGCACGAGGCGGGCTGGGACGTGCCCGCGCTCTGCGCACAGGACGCCGCCTTCACCGGGGCGCCCGCCCGCACGCTGCGCGTGCTCGCCCACCTCCGCTGGGACCGGCCCGGCCGGCCCGTCCCGGCCTACCTCGCGGGCGCGGCCCCGACCCGGCCCGGCACCTGAGCCCGCCCGGGCGCCGGTTCCGAGCAGAGTCCCGCACGGTTCTACGCCACGGCCCGAGCCAGGCACGTGATCCGGCCCCGAGCCCGAGTCCGGCACCGGATCCGGGTCCGAGCCACGGCCCGAACCCGGCGACCGCGCCCGAAGACGGCCTCCGATCCGGGTCCGAGCCGAGCCCGAACCCGGCGGTCCCGAGCCCAGTCCGGCACCGAACCCGGTCCGAGCCCGAGTCCGGCCCCGAGCCGGCCCCGAGTTCGGCCCCCGAGCCCGAGCCCGGCCCCCGACCCGGGTCCAAGCCCGAGCCCGGCCCCCGAGCCCGAGCCCGGGCCCGAACCCAGCGGCCCGAACCCAGCTGCCCGCGCCCCTTTCCCTCCCACCACCTCCGTACGCCGTCGCCCGCGTACGCACCCTCCGAGGATTCGCCATGCCCGAAACCGCCACCCGCCCCGACCTCCCCGCGGCCCAGGACGGCGCCGCGGCCCCCGCCCCCGCCCCCGTCCTCGACACGGTCCTCGACACCGTCGCCGCCGCACTCGGCCCCGGTCACGTGATCCGTTCCGCCGGCGGTGCCGCCGGGCCGCTGCCCGCCGAGGCCAACGTCTCCGCCTTCGCCGCCCGCCCGCTGCACGCCGTGCTGCGCCCCGGCAGCACCGAGGACGTACGGCTCGTCGTCCGCGCCTTCGCCGCACACGGCGGCACCCGCGCCGGCCTGCCCGGCCTGCACGCCGTCTCCACCGGCCGCAACTGGGGCCTGGGCTCGAAGGAACCGGCCGCCGGACCCGTGGTCCGCCTCGAACTCGACCGCCTCGACGCCGTCCGCGCCCTCGACACCGACGCCGGGTACGCCGTCGTCGAGCCCGGCGTCACCCAGGCCGCCCTCGCCGCCCGGCTCGCCGGCACCGACCGCATGCTCAACGTCACCGCCTCCTCCGGCCACACCTCCCTCGTCGGCAACCTCGTCGACCGGGGCGTAGGCCTGCGCCGCCAGCGCACCGAGGACCTGCTCGGCCTGGAGGCCGTGCTGCCCGACGGCCGCGTGGTGCGCACCGGCTGGTGGCCCGACACCACGGCGGGCCACGCCCCCAACCCGTACGGCCTGGGCCCCAGCACCCTGCACCTCTTCACGCAGTCCCCGCTGGCCGTGGTCACCGCCGCCGTGGTCCGGCTGCTGCCGCGCCCCGAGGCGCAGTGCGTGGTCCGGCTCTCCTTCGGACGCGAGCGGCTGCCCGAGGCCGTGGACCTGATCCGCCGCTGGCGGGCCGGCAACGTGGTCTCCGGGGTCGTGAAGATCTACGACACCGCCTCCACCGCGACCTACGGCGGCGAGCGCGGCCTCGGCTACCTCGCCCACCTGTGCGTGGACGCCACCGCCGGCACCCTCGACGCCCTGGTCGGCGCGCTCGTCGAAGAGGCCCGCGCCACCGGCCTGTTCGACCGGATCGCGGCCGGCGAGGAGCCCGCCGCCGACGACACCGTCTCCAAGGTCGTCCAGGCCGCCTACGCGGGCTCGGTCGAGTTCAACGAGGACATGCTCGCCTCCGCCACCGGCACCCGCGCCGACCTCGTCGACACCGAGGGCAACGGCTGGCTGTTCTTCCTGCCGCTGATCCCCTTCACCGGCGCCGACACCTCCCGCGCCCTGGCCCTGCTCGACACCATCCACGCCGAGACCGGCATCCGGCCCGGCGCCACCGTCAACGCCCTCGACGCCGACGTCATCGACCTGGTCGTCTCCTTCCCCTTCGACCGCACCACCCAGGCCGAGGCCGCGCACCGCGCGCTCGACCGGGCGTACGCGCTCTTCGCCGACTCCGGCTGGGCGCCGTACCGGCTGGACGCCGCGCACGGCGGCTGGGGCCGCACCCACGCCCCGGACGCCGCCGACGCCGAGCTGGTCCGTGCCATCGCCGACCTCGTCGACCCGCACCGCACGATCGCCCCCGGCCGCTACCTCTGACCGTCCCGCTCACTTCAAGGACCCAGCCATGACCACGACCACCGAAGCCGTCCCCGACACCGCCGAGGCGATCCTCGCGCACGCCCGCACCCTGGTCCCGCTGCTGCGCGAGGCCGGCCCCCGCATCGAGGCCAACCGCACACTGCCCGAGGACATCGTCGCCCTGCTGCGCGAGGGCGGTGTCTTCCGTGCCGCCATGCCCAAGACCTGGGGCGGCCCGGAGCTCACCTCCATGCAGCAGTGCGAGCTGATCGAGACCCTCGCCACCGGCGACGCCTCCACCGCCTGGTGCGCCATGATCGGCATGGACTCCGGCATCTACTCCGGCTACCTCGACGACGAGGTCGCCCGCCGGATGTACCCGTCGCTCGACCTGGCCAACTCCGGCTGGATCTACCCGCAGGGCCGTGCCGTGCGCACCGAGGGCGGCTACCGCCTCACCGGCCGCTGGAAGTTCGGCTCCGGCTCGGCCCACTGCGACTGGCTCGGCGCCGGCTGCCTGATCGTGGACGAGGACGGCAACCCCGAGCCCGACCCGGTCTCCGGCGAGCCCACCCACTGGAGGGTGCTGATCTCGCGGCCCGACGCCTACACGTTCCACGACACCTGGCACACCACCGGTCTGGCCGGCTCCGGCAGCCAGGACTACTCCTGCGAGGACCTGTTCGTCCCCGAGGAGCGCTCCTTCAGCTTCTCCGACCCGCGCCGCACCGGCCCCCTCCACTCCAGCCCCGACGCGATCCTGCGCAAGATGTCCGGCATCCCGCTCGGCGTGGCCCGGGCCGCCCTGGACCACGTACGCGAGCTGGCCGCGCACCGCACCGACCGCGAGACCGGCACGCCCTGGACGCAGGACCACCGCGTGCAGAGCACCATCGCCCGGCTGGAGGGCGAACTGCTCGCCGCCCGCTCCGGCGTGTACGCCAGCCTCACCCGCCAGTGGGACGCGCTGGCCGGCGGCACCGAGCTGACCGACGACGCCCGTGTGGCCACCGCCATCGCCCGCCGGCACGCCTTCCGCACCGCCCGCGACATCGTCCAGACCCTCTTCGACCTGGTCGGCGGCTCCTCCGTCTACAAGCCCTCGCCGCTGGACCGCTGGCTGCGCGACGCCTGGACCATGAACCAGCACGCGGTCGCCCAGGACTCGATCCTCCAGCTCACCGGCAACGTGCTGCTCGGCGGGAAGTCGACCAGCCCCTTCTTCTAGACCGGCCCGTACCCGTCCGCTCCAGAGAAAGGTTCTCCCGACCCATGGCACCCACGGCTCCCGCCGCTCCCACGGATCCCGCGGGCCGCATACGCGTCGTGCTGTTCTCGGAGGTCAACTCCAAGCTCGGCTCGCCGTTCCTGAGCATGCTCCACGGCCACCCGCAGGTCGACCTGGCCGCGGTGGTCACCTCCCCGCAGGGCAAGCGCTGCTCGTACTTCACCGACGATCCCGAACAGGTCGACCTGGTCACCCAGGGCGCCGCGCTCGGCGTGCCGGTGCTGCGGCCCGCCTCGGTCAACCGGCCCGCCTTCGTCGAGGAGCTGGAGGGCTACGGCGCGGACTACTTCCTCGTCGCCAACTTCCAGCAGATCCTGCGCGAGCGGCTGCTGTCGGTGCCCCGGGTCACGGCGGTCAACTTCCATCCCTCCCCGCTGCCCGCCTTCGCCGGCCTCTCGCCCTTCTACTGGATGATCCGCGAGGGCGCGACCGAGTCCGCGGTCTCCGCCATCGAGATGGCGCCCGTACTCGACAGCGGCGACCTGATCATGCAGCACCAGGTGCCGCTGACCGGCCGCGAGACCGCGATCGAGCTGCGCACCGCCCAGGAGCGGGCCAACGTCCTGATGCTCCTGGAGCTCATCCCGCAGCTCGTCGACCGCAGCTACCGCCCGATCCCCCAGGACCCGTCGCTGCGCTCGTACTTCGGCCGCCCCTCGGACGCCGACCTGCGCCTGGACTTCCGTTCGCCGGCCGCCGTCGTGGCCCGGCACGTCCGGGCCGGCTACCGCTCGCCCGGCGCCTGGACCGCCGACGAGGCCGGCCGCCGGGTGCGGATCCTGTCCGCCGAGCCGGCCCCCGCCGACGCGCTCGGCCGGCCGCCGGTGCCGGGCCTGGTCGTGCACGGCGCCGCGGGCCGGGTCTTCGCCGGCTGCGCCGACGGCTGGCTGGAGGTGCTCACCACCGAGTGCGACGGCCGGGAGGCCGCGGCCGGCGGCACCGGCCAGCTGCCGGACGGCACCCGCCTGGTCTCCCCGGACACCCCCGCCCCGCAGACCCCCGCCCCGGCCGGCCCGGTCCCCGTAACCGGCCCGGCTCCCGTACCCGTCCCCGCCCCCTGAGGTCCGTACCCCATGTCACTGAACGAACAGCTCCACGGCGAGCACCCGCCGACCCTCGGCAAGGTGCTCCACGTCCCCGCCGGCCAGGGCCCCTCGGTCTGGCTCAACGGCGACGTCTACACCGTCAAGGTCGACACCGCGCAGTCCGGCGGGACGATCACGCTGCTGGAGGCCTCCGTGCCGCCCGGCGGCGGCCCGCCCGCGCACGACCACCGCAACGAGGACGAGGCCTTCTACCTCCTCGAAGGCGAACTGGAGTTCTACGCCGACGGGCAGACCTACGACGTCCGGGCCGGCGACTTCGTCTTCGTCCCCAAGGGCACCGTGCACCGCTTCCGCAACAAGGGCCTGCACGCCGCCAAGCAGCTGCTGATCTTCACGCCGAGCGGCTTCGAGGAGTTCTTCCTCCAGGCGGGCACCGAGGCCCGCCCCGGCGAGCCGATCCCGGTCTTCGACCCGGCCGACAACCCCCGGGCCAAGGAGATCGCCGAGGCCCTCGGCTCGTACCAGATCGCCGAGGCGCCCCGGGCCCCGCAGCCCGGTCCGTCCCGCACGGACGGGGTCTGAGCCGTGCCCTTCGCCATCTACGTCCTGGGCCTGGGCATCTTCACCATGGTCACCAGCGAGTTCCTGGTGGCCGGGCTCATGCCCCAGCTCTCCGAGGACCTGAACGCCGGCATCCCGCAGATCGGCTACCTGGTCTCCGTCTACGCCGCCGCCATGGCCCTGGGCGGGCCCCTGCTGACCGCCGTCCTGCTGAGGCTGCGCCAGAAGACCGCCCTGATCTGCCTGTACGTCGTCTTCCTCGCCGGCCAGGCGCTCGGCGCCCTCGCCACCGGCTACGCCGTGATGGTCGCCGCCCGGCTGGTCACCGGAGCCGCCTCCGGCGCGTTCTTCGGCGTCGCGCTCGCCGTCTGCGTCCGCATCACGGGTCCCGAGGTGCGCGGCCGGGCCACCTCCATCGTGCTCGGCGGCCTGATGGTCGGCACCGTGCTCGGCCTGCCGCTGTCGCAGCTGGCCGGGGAGCACTACGGCTGGCGGTTCGCCTTCTGGGCGGTGGCCGCCCTGGCCGCGCTGGCCCTCGCCGTCACCTGCGGCGCGGTCCCGGCCCTGGCCAAGGAGGAGAGCGGCGCCGCCGGCGGCTCCGTACGGGCCGAGCTGGGCGCGTTCCGCAACGCCCGGCTGTGGGCCGCCTTCGCCACCAGCATGCTCATCATCGGCGCGACCTTCGCCGCCTTCTCCTACTTCGTGCCGATCCTCACCGACGTCACCGGCTTCGCCGCGGGCACCGTCCCGCTGCTGCTGGTGCTGTACGGCGCCGCCACCGTCGTCGGCAACGCCGTCGTGGGCCGGCTCGCCGACCGCCACACCCTGACGGTGCTCGGCACCGGTCTGGCGCTGAACACCGTGTTCCTGACGGTGTTCGCGCTCGGCGCGGGCAACGCGGTGACGGCCCTCGCGGCGATGACGGGCATCGGCCTGGTCGGCGTGACCATGAACCCGGCGATGGTGACCCGGGTGATGCGCACCGCCAACGACCGCCCGCTGGTCAACACCGTCCACACCTCCTTCATCACCCTCGGCGTGGTCGTCGGGTCCTGGGTCGGCGGCATCGGCGTCGCCCACTGGGGCCTGCGCGCCCCGCTGTGGACGGGCGCGGCCATGGCCGTCCTCGGGCTGCTGACGCTGCTGCCCGAGGTCCTGCGCCGGACCGCCCCGTCCGCGTCCGCCGCCGCGGACTCCCCGCTCCCGACCACCGAAAGGCCGACCCGTGTCTGACCTCACCACGCCGTCCCCCGCGCAGGACCGGGTCGCCCTGGTGACCGGCGCCAGCCGCGGCATCGGCGCCGCGATCGCCCGCCGGCTGGCCGCCGACGGGATCCGGGTGGCCCTCACCTACACCCGGGGCGCCGCGGCCGCCGACGAGGTGGTCGCCGCGATCGAGCGGGCGGGCGGCAAGGCCCTGGCGATCCGGGCCGACGCCGCCGGCCACGAGGGCCCGGCCGCCGCCGTGGAGGCCGCCGTCGGGCACTTCGGCCGCCTCGACATCCTGGTCAACAACGCGGGATACATGGACCTCAGCGGGGCCGAACTGACCGACGTCACGCCCGAGGCGGTCGACCGCACCCTGCACGTCAACGTGCGCGGCGCGCTGCTCACCGCGCAGGCCGCCGCCCGGCACCTGCCCGAGGGCGGACGGATCGTGAACATCGGCTCCTGCCTCGGCGAGCGCGTGCCGGGCGGCGGAATGACGCCGTACGCGGTCAGCAAGGCCGCGATCCTGGGCCTGACCCGCGGACTGGCGCGGGACCTCGGTCCGCGAGGGATCACCGTCAACCAGGTCAGCCCCGGCCCGGTCGACACCGACATGAACCCGGCCGACGGCCCCTCGGCCGACTTCCAGCGGGCCGGCACCGCGCTCGGCCGCTACGGCGCCCCGGCCGACATCGCCGAGGCGGTCGCCTATCTCGTCTCGCCCGGCGCCTCGTTCGTCACCGGCGCCACCCTCGCGGTGGACGGCGGGGCCACGGCCTGACGCACGCGCCCCTGCCGGGGCCGGGCCGTCGCGGGACGGCCCGGCCCTTCCGGGCAGCCGGGCGGAGACCCCGGGGGATTTGCGTGAAGGGTAAAGCATTATCGGATTGCTATCCGATCACCGGAGCCTGCCAGTAATTCCCAGGCAATTACTCGCCAAGACCCAGCATTTCGATGATCGCCTCGACTTCACGGCGATACACCTGGGCCGGGTCGACGATCTGCTGGCCGAGGTGGCCGAACACCTCCAGCATCACCGGTCCGTACATCCGCCCCCAGATCCGCAGGGTCAGGCCGAGCGCCTGCGGCGGCAGCTGCGGGAACTGCTCGCGGGCCGGCGTGACCAGGGACTCCTGGAAGTCGGCCCACTGTGCCTCGTCCTCGCGGAGCGCCGCCGGCACGTGCTCCCAGGCGCCGGCGACCACGGCCAGCAGTGCCATGCAACATCGCCGCGCCGCCTCCGTGACCTCCGCCGGCGGGCTGAAGCCGGGCAGGCCGTCGCCGTAGATCAAGCGGAACGCCGCCGGGTTCGCGACCGACCAGGTCCGGAACGTGTCGCAGACCGCGCGCACCCGGCGGCCCGCCTCCTCGGGCGGGAGCGCGGCCAGGGCCGCCTCGTGCGAGTCGGCCAGCTCGTTGTAGGCGTCCGCCGCGAGGGTGGAGATCAGCTGGTCGCGAGTGTCGAAGTAGCCGTAGAGCGCCGCCGCCGTCATGCCCAGCTCGCGGGCGATCCCCCGCAGCGTGATGCCCGCAGGGCCCGACTCCGCCAGCGCCTTCAGGGCGGCTTCCTTGATCTCCGCGATCGTCTGCTGGCGGAGCCGCGCGCGACGGGTGGGCTTGGTTTCCATGCTGTTGTCCTCCAGGTCGGGGGCAGAACTATACGGCGTTCGGTTCGCAGCGTACTCCTGGTACAGTAAACGCCGTTAATAAACTGATTGCCGATCAGTGCGGGTTTTTTCCGCCCCCGCGCTATCTGTCCCGCTTTTGCCCCGGGCGCCCCTGCCCCCGCTCGCCACGGCCGTACCCGGAAGCCGGAATCGCCCTTTCCGCGGCTCGCTCCCGAGCGCCTGCGACTGGCGGTACGACGCCTAACCGCCGTACGTGGCCTGCCGGTCGCCGAGGACGTCGGCGAAGTCCCGGGCCAGCCGTTCCGCCTCCTCCGGGACGAGCGTCGCCGTCGTGATCCGTACGCCCGTGGGCGCGCCGATCCGGAACCGGGCCCCCGCCGCCACCCACCAGCCGTGCGTGCGCAGCCCGTTCACCACCGCCGACTCGTCGCGCACCGGCACCCACACGTTCAGCCCGCTCGCGCCGACGGAGCGGATGCCGTACGAGCCGAGGGCGTCGACCAGGGCCCGGCGCCGCTCCGCGTACGCGGCCTCGCCGGACGCCACGAGCCGGGCGACCGCCGGGTCGGACAGCAGCCCGACCAGCGTCTCCTGCAGGACGTGGCTGACCCAGCCGGAGGTCATGAGCATCCGCCCGTCGTGCCGGGCGATCGTCACGGGATCACCGGCGACCCCGGCCCACCGCAGGTCGACGCCCAGCCGCTTGGAGACGGTGCGCACCTGCGCCCACCGGTCCAGGCCCGCCGCGGCCAGCGTGGGCGCGACGGGGCCCTCGACCTCCACGGTGTAGTCGTCCTCGACGACCAGCACCTCGGGGAACTCCCGGAGCAGTGCCACGAGTTCGTCGCGCCGTGCGGGGGAGAAGGAGGCGCCGGTGGGGTTCTGGGCGCGCGGGGTGCACACCACCGCCCGCACCCCGGCCCGCAGTGCGGCGCGCAGGGCGTCCGGGGTCATCCCGTGGGCGTCCACGCCGACCGGCACCATGCGCAGACCCAGGGCCGGCACGAGGTCCAGGAGGTGGTGGAAGCCGGGGTCCTCCACCGCCACCGCGTCGCCGGGCCGCAGCTCCACGGACAGCAGTCGCGCGATGCAGTCGAGCGCGCCGTGCGCGAAGGTCACCCGCTCCGCGGGCACGCCGTCCCGTGCGAACCAGGCCCGGGTCAGTTCCTCGAGGGCGGCGAGCCGGGGCGCCGCGCGGTGGGAGCCGAACGCCGGGCGCACCTCGGCCGGCGGCCTGAGCACCGGCAGGAACGCCGGGTCCGGATGCCCGCCCGCCAGGTCCACGAGCCCCGCGGGCACGCGCGGCGGTCTGCGCGAGGCCACGGAGGGGGCCTCGGCGACCACCGTGCCGCCCCGGCCGCGCGTGACCACCAGGCCGCGGCCCCGCAGCTCCTTGTACGCCGTGGCGACGGTGCCCGGACTGACACCGAGCTCGTCGGCGAGCCGCCGCACCGGCGGCAGCGCGTCGCCCGGCGCGAGCTCGCCCTCGGAGATCCCGCGCTCGACGGACGCGGCGATCCCCTTGGCCGTCGTCCCACTGATCGAATATTGTGTTGCCACGTACCGAACTATGTATCAATACATAACTCGCGTCAAGGGGGAACCGAGTGAGCCGCCCGCACCCGTGGCACCGCACCGCTCTCGACCGCATTCCCGGCGGCCGCGACGGCCGCCGCATGCTCCTGGTCAGCATCATCGACAAGACCGGCACCGGCCTCTGGGCCGGCTGCACCGCCCTCTACTTCACCTACGTCTCCGGACTCGGCCTCGCCCAGGTCGGCCTCCTCATGACGGTCTCCGGCGGCGTCGGCATCGCCGGCGCACCCCTCGCCGGCCGCCTCGCCGACCGCTTCCCGCTCGTCCGCCTCATCGCCGGCGCCCAGCTCATGCGCGGCGCCGCCCTCCTCGCCCTCCTCACCACCGACGACTTCCTCCTCCTCACCCTCTACTCCGCCCTCGGCGCCCTCCCCGACCGCGCCGGCAGCGTCCTCATCAAGCTCTACGCGGCCCGCCTCGTCGGCACCGAACGCGTCCGCTACCAGGCCATCCAGCGCACCACCGTCAACATCGGCTGGTCCATCGGCGGCCTCGGCGCAGCCGCCGCCCTCGCCACCGGCAGCACCCGCGCCTACGGCCTGCTCCTCATCGGCAACGTCCTCACCTACGCGGTGATCGCCGCCCTCACCCTGCGCTGCGCCGAACCGCCCGCCCCCACCCGCGTCGCCGCCACCTCCGCCGACGCCCCCAAGGCCCGGCCCGCCAACCCCTGGCGGGACCGCACCTTCCTCGGCTACACCGCCACCGACGCCGCGCTCTTCCTCGACGACACGATCCTCCAGGTCGCCGTACCGCTCTGGATCGCCCACGCCACCACGGCACCCGTCGGCCTCGCCCCGCTGCTCCTCGTCCTCAACACCGTCCTCGTCGTCCTCTTCCAGGTCCCGCTCGCCCGCTTCGCCGCCACCACCCCCGCCGCCCGCCGCCTCCTCCTCCCGCTCGCCGGACTCTTCGTCGTCGGCACCCTCGCCCTCGCCGCCTCCGCGGCCGGCGGCCGCGCCGTCGCCATCAGCGCGCTCGTCGTCGCCGTCATCGCGCTCACCTTCGCCGAGATCGTCCACACCACCGCCTCCTGGGAACTCTCCGTCGCCCTCGCCCCCGCCGAGGCCCAGGGCGCCTACCTCGGCGTCCACGGACTCGCCCAGTCCACCCAGCGCTTCGCCGGCCCGCTCCTCGTCACCGGCGTCATGGCCGCGGGCCCGCTCGCCTGGCCGCTGCTCGGCCTCGCCCTCGTCGGCGCCGCGGCCGCCCAGCACCGGGTGACACGCGACCGGCTCGCCAGGCCCGAGCCCGAGCCGGAGGCCGATCCGTCGTCACTGTCAGTGCCAACGGCTACGGTGAGTGACTAAGTAATGGCAGCACCCAGGGGGACACATGACCGACAACGGCACCAACCGCACCGACCGCACTGACCGCCACAACCGCAGCGACCGGCACACCGGCGACCACGCCCGCCACCGCACCACCGACCCCGACCTGCGCCGCGCCCTCCGCCGCGAGACCGCCGGCACCCTCGCCCTCCTCGCCGACGAGGAGGACTTCACCGCCATGCGGCAGTACGAGACCTTCGCCTTCGACGACCACGCCCGCTACCTGGACCACGTCGAAGACCTCCTCCACACCCTCACCACCCACGGCGGCCACACCACCGTCGCCCTTTTCGACCCCGAGGACTACGCCGACTACTGCGCCGACACCGCCCTCGACCCCGACCACCCCACGAGCCGCGCCCGCTACACCGCCGAACGCGCCGCCACCGGCCCCCGCGTCACCTACACCGGACAGCCCCTCGCCACCCTCGTCCCCACCCTCATCGACACCGCCGTCCGCCGCGCCACCTGGGAGTACGCCACGATGCTCCTCGCCGAGACCGGCCCGTGCGCCGACTGCGGCCAGGACATCGGCCGCGCCTCCTTCGACCGCGCCTCCCAGCTGCTGCTGCGCCTCCTCGACGCCGCAGGACCCGGCACCCACCACCTCGTGTGCAGCGTCCCCGCCGACGACGAGCAGCTCATCGCCACCCTCCACGTCACCCGCGACACCACAGGACCAGCACGCATCGACAGCGCCGAAGGCGCCGAGTTCGTCACCGTCCTCGCCGCCGGCATCGCCCTGCACAGCCCCGGCGGACTCGTCCTGCGCACCACCACACCCGGCGCCCGCGACCGCCTCCACGGCTGGCGCCTCCACGCCGGACGGCTCCACCCCCTCACCGAGGCCGAGGTGTTCGACGCGTACTGCACCGACGCCCGCACCGGCGAACCCATCGCCCCCGAACCCCACGTCGACTACCGCCCCGGTTTCCCCCTCGCACCACCCCACGACGAAACCCACCCCCACTGACGCCGAAGGGGCTCCCCGCCACACGGCGGGAAGCCCCTTCAACACCTGTTCACGGCCGGCGGCCCCGGGATCACTCCCCGGACAGCACCGCCTGCGCGGCCATCCGCGCGTCATGCGCCGTGTCCGCAGCACGCGCCGCGGCCGCGGCACGCTCGCACTGCGCCAGCGTGTACTTGGCCAGCGTCGCCCGCACATACGGAATCGACGCCGCACCCATCGACAGGGAGGTCACCCCCAGACCCGTCAGCACACACGCGAGCAGCGGATCCGACGCGGCCTCACCACAGACACCACAGCTCTTGCCCTCGGCCTTGGCCGCTTCGGCGGACAGCGCCACCAGGTCGAGCAGCGCCGGCTGCCACGGATCCTGAAGCCGCGACACCGCACCCACCTGACGGTCGGCCGCGAAGGTGTACTGCGCCAGGTCGTTCGTGCCGAGCGACAGGAACTCGACCTCCTGCAGGATCGAACGCGCCCGGAGCGCGGCGGACGGAATCTCCACCATCGCACCGAACTTCGCCCGCAGCCCCGCCTCACGGCACGCGTCGGCGAACGCCTTCGCATCCGTACGGTCGGCCACCATCGGCGCCATGACCTCCAGATACACCGGAAGCCCCTCGGCGGCCTTGGCCAGCGCGGTCAGCTGCGTCCGCAGCACCTCCGGGTGGTCGAGCAGCGTCCGCAGACCCCGCACGCCCAGCGCCGGGTTCGGCTCGTCCGCCGGCGTCAGGAAGTCCAGCGGCTTGTCCGCGCCCGCGTCGAGCACCCGCACGACCACCCGGCCCTCGGGGAACGCCTCGAGCACCTTGCGGTACGCCTCGACCTGCTTCTCCTCGGACGGCGCCTTGGCGCTGTCGTCCAGGAACAGGAACTCCGTACGGAACAGACCCACGCCCTCGGCACCGGCCTCGACCGCCGCCGGAACGTCCGCGGGCCCGCCCACGTTCGCCAGCAGCGGCACCTTGTGCCCGTCCGAGGTCGCACCGGGACCGCTGGAAGCGGCGAGGGCGGCCTTGCGCTCCTCGGCGGCCCGGGTCAGCTCCGCCTTCTTCTCCTCGCTCGGATCCACGAAGATCTCACCCGTGGAACCGTCCACCGCGATGACCGTGCCCTCGGCCAGCTCGCCCGCACCCGGCAGCGCGACCACGGCCGGCACACCCAGGGCACGCGCGAGGATCGCGCTGTGGCTGGTCGGCCCGCCCTCCTCGGTCACGAAACCGAGCACCAGCGCCGGGTCGAGCAGAGCCGTGTCGGCGGGCGCCAGGTCCCGCGCGATCAGTACGTACGGCTCGTCACTGTCCGGCACACCCGGCATCGGCACGCCGAGCAGGCGCGCCACGATCCGGTTCCGCACGTCGTCCAGGTCGGCCACGCGGCCGGCCATGTACTCACCGGCACCCGCGAGCAGCTCCCGGTAGTGCGAGAACGCGTCGTAGATACCGCGCTCGGCGGTGCTGCCCACCGCGATCCGGCGGTCGACGTCGGCGATCAGCTCCGGGTCCTGAGCGATCATCGCCTGGGCCTCGAGCACCGCCTGGGCCTCTCCACCGGCCAGATTGCCGCGCGCGATCAGATCGGCGGCCACAGCCTCCACAGCCTGACGGGCGCGCCCCTGTTCGCGCTCCGCCTCATCGGCGGGAATCTGCTTCGCCGGCGGCTCCAGAACCGCCGTGCCCATGTGCCGGACCTCGCCGATCGCCACTCCGTGGCTGACCCCGACGCCTCGCAGCGTTGTCTCCATCTCACCCGTCTCCGATAGAGCGGCGGCCGGGCCGCCGCGTTGAATGTCGTATGCGCGCTCGTCGGAAGGACGAGCCGGCGGTCAGCTCCAGGAGAAGAGCGTGTCGCCGGCCTTCACGTCCCCGTCCTCACGGACATCGGAGAGGGAGTCGGCCGTGGCCTCCAGAGCCACGATCGGACAGATGGCGGACTTGCCTGCGGCCTCGACGTCGGCCGGGTTCCAGCGCACGACGGCCTGTCCGCGCGTCACGGTGTCACCCTTGT
Source organism: Streptomyces sp. NPDC127092 (assembly GCF_042722475.1). Lineage (NCBI taxonomy): Bacteria > Bacillati > Actinomycetota > Actinomycetes > Kitasatosporales > Streptomycetaceae > Streptomyces > Streptomyces sp. NPDC127092. Next base: position 715 of record NZ_JBHXFE010000033.1, on the reverse strand, counting down.
TCACGAGCAGCTCGAAGCCCTGCCCGTTCAGCTGGACGGTGTCGATCCCGAGGTGGGTCAGCACGCCGTGACCGTCGCTGTCCACGACGACGAAGGCGTGCGGGTGAAGAGAGACGACGACGCCGTCGACGGGCGAGACGGCCTCGGAGGGCTCACGCACGGGGTCGATGGCGGTACCGGGACCGACCATCGCACCGGAGAAGACGGGGTCGGGTACTGCGGCGAGACCGATGGCGCGTCCAGCGAGTGGCGACGTCACGGTTGTCATGGGAAGCCTCCCAGGGGCGGAGATTGTGTGGCGCCGTCACTGCCTGTCCTGGACGGCGTACTGTTCAGAAGCCTATGTCATAGGTAGTCCGGGTTCCGCACGAGACGTACCAGTTGGCGGACCTAGGGACTACCGGAAACGATTTGCCTCAGGTGACGTAGGGATGTACTGTCGTACTCCTGCCTGACCCCAACGCGGCTTTGAGTCGTGGGTCGGCAGCACCTATCAAGCCAGATCCTAACCCCAGTGGTCTACACCTCTGCGTGCTCGCGGAGGGGGTGGTCAGGGGGAGGGAAAAAGCCTGGTAGTGTTTGACCCCGCCGAAGGGCCCCGAAGGTGAATGCCTGGAAAAGGGACCGGAAAGCACCGAGGAAATCGGATCGGAAAGATCTGATAGAGTCGGAAACGCAAGAACGAAGGAAGCGCCCGGAGGAAAGCCCGCGAGGG
>NZ_JBHXFE010000032.1:57303-104901 GCF_042722475.1 Streptomyces sp. NPDC127092 | reverse complement strand
GGTCCGGACGGCTGCACCGCGTCGCGGGGCCGTCTGACGTGTGTGGAGTTGTGCGGGACGGGGTGGAGAGGGGCGCGGGGACGGGGTGGAGGGGGTGGGGTGCGGGGTGGAGGGGGTGGGGTGGTGCGGATGGAGGGGGTGGGGTGGGGCGGGTGCCGGCTGGAGGTGCCGGTCAGTCCCGGGGCGTCCGCAGCGCCTGGACCGTGGGGCCGAGCTCCGGGTCGGCGGCGAACGTGTTCAGCGCGGACGACAGGACCTCCGTATAGGTGGCGCGCGCGGCCTCGTAGCGCTGCCGTCCCTCGTCCGTGATGACCGCGTACACGCCGCGCTTGTCGGACGGACACAGGTCCTTGAAGGCGAAGCCCGCCGATTCGAGCCGGCCCACGAGCCGGGTCACCGACGACTGGCCGAGGCCGACCTTGTCGGCCAGGTCCTGCATGCGCAGCTCGTTCGTCTCGGAGCGGTGCAGGTGTTCCAGGGAGCGGAACTCCGACAGGCCGATCGAGTGCCGTCGCTGCAGCGCCAGCGTCAGTTCGCGCTCCACGTGCGCATGGAGGGCGAGTACCCGGTTCCAGACGGCGTGGTCGGAATTGCGCTGGGTCGCGAGGGGCGGAGTTGCCATAGGTGTGTCCTCCCTGGAGTGGCTGTTTGACAGCAGAGTACATGCTCATGCAAGCTCCTGGCGTTCCCCCGATTGCGCCCCCGGCAGCGGTCGGTCATCCTGTTCTTGCATGTACAAGCAACGAAGTGGAAGGGGTTTCCCTCATGCAGTGGCTCTACCTCGCCATCGCCGTCGTCTTCGAGATCGGCGTCGCCCTGGCCGCCGGCAAGGCCGAAGGCTTCAAGAACCGCAAGTGGACCGCCATCACCCTGGTCAGCGGCGCCCTCGGCACCTACTTCCTCAGCCGGGCCCTGCTGACGTTCAACGTCGGCGTCGGATACGCCCTGTGGACCTCGGTCTCCGGCGTCGGCATCACCCTCCTCGGCGCCCTGCTGTTCGGCCAGAAGCTCAACTGGAAGAAGGCGCTGGGCATCGTGGTGATCATCGCCGGCGTCGTCGGCCTCCAGCTCAGCGGCGCCGCCGCCTGATCGCCGGCCCCACCGGGCCCGCGCCGACCGTCAGAGGCCTCACCCCCGTAGGCCTCGGCTCCCCGGCGTCACCTTCCCCAAGCTTCACCCCAAGCGTCACCCCAAGCGTCACCCCAGGCTTCACCCCAAGCGTCATCCCAACTCCCGAGCGTCACCCCTGAGGCGCCACCGCCTGACGCTCCACCGCCTCACGCTCCCGCGTCTTCGCGAAAGGAACTCCGCTCATGTCCTCGAACGCCAACAGCTCCGCGGCCAACGCCTGGCTCATGCTCCTCCTCGCCGGTGTCTTCGAGATCGGCTACGCGCTCTCGGTCGGCGGAAGCCACGGCTTCACCCGCCTGACCTGGTCCCTGGTCGCCGTCGTCTTCTTCCTGCTGACGCTGTGGGCGCTGAGCGTCGCCCTGAAGACCATCGACGTCGGCACCGGTTACGCCGTCTGGGCCGGCATCGGCGCGGCCGGAGCCGCGGCCCTCGGCCCCGTCTTCTTCGACGAGGGACTGAACCTCGTCCAGTCCCTGTGGCTCGCCGTCATCATCGCCGGCGTCGTCTGGCTCAAGCTCGCCGACAAGACGAGCGGCGCGGACGACACCCAGGAAGCCGTCGAGCGTCCGCAGGCGGCCCAGAACGCCGGGGTCTGAGCACACCGCAGCACACCCGGGCAGCTCTCGGCCGGACGACGGGCCGCCCCGGGTGCGGTGCCCGCCCGGCACCCGTCGCCAGCCCCCCGCCCCGCAAAGGACCGCCATGCGAACAGACTCACTCGACCAGCTCGCCCCCTACGTGGAGGAAGCGGTCAGGATCAGCCGACAGCACGTCGCCGAAGGCGGCATCCCCTTCTCCGGGATCGTCGTACGCGACGGCCACGTCCTGGGCACCGGCTTCAACCGCGTCGCCGAGGACAACGACCCCACCGCCCACGCCGAAGTCGTCGCCCTGCGCGCGGCGACGCGCAAGGCCGGCCGGTTCGGCGTCGCGGGATCCACCCTCATCGCCTCGGGCGAGCCGTGTGCCCTCTGCTACATGGCCGCCCTCTACTTCAACGTCGAGCACATCGTGTACGCGGCCGACCGCAGGACCGCGGCGGCCTACGGCTTCGACTACGCCGGCTCGTACTCCATCTTCTCCGCCGACCCCACCACCTGGCCGCTCAAGGTGACGCACGCCCCCGTCGAGGGGAGCGAGGTGCCGTTCCAGGAGTTCCTGACCGGCCGGAAAGGCCGGATGCAATGAGCGACCCCACCGTGACCGACCCCACCGTGACCGACCCCAGCGCGACCGACCCCGTCACGACCGCCCCCACCGTGACCGACCCCGTCACGACCGACCCCGCGACGAGTGATCCCGTGACCGACCCCGCGACGAGTGATTCCGTGACCGACCCCGCCACGAGCGACCCGGTGAAGATCCAGATCTGGTCCGACTACGTCTGTCCCTTCTGCATGCTGGCGGAAGGCCCCCTGGAAGAGGCGACCGAAGGCCTCGGCTTCGACGTCGAGATCGAGTGGAAGCCCTTCGAGCTCCGCCCCCACCCCCACCCCACCCTGCGCCCCGAGGACGAGTACCTGCCCGCCATCTGGCAGCGCGCCGTCTATCCCATGGCCCGCCGCATGGGCGTCGACATCACGCTGCCCACGGTCTCCCCGCAGCCGTACACCCGGCTCGCGTTCGAGGGCTACCAGTACGCCGCCGAACAGGGCAAGGGCGCCGAGTACACCGCCCGCATGTTCCGCGCCTTCTTCCAGGAGGACCAGGACCTCGGACAGCTGGACGTCCTCGTCCGGCTCGCGGAGGAGATCGGCCTGAACGGCGAGGAGTTACGCGCCGCCCTCGACAACGGCACCTACACCGCCGCCCACCAGGACGCCCTGCGCGAGGCCGCCGCCCACCGCATCCAGTCCGTGCCCACCCTCCTCGTCGGCGACACCCGGATCGAAGGCGTCCCCAGCGTCCCGCAGCTGCGCAAGGCGCTCCTCGACGCACAGGCCGCGCAGGCGGAGGCCGCCGCCGTCCAAGGCGCCGCGTGCAGCGTCGAAGGAGGCTGCTGACGTGAGCATCCGCGCCCGCTTCGTCCCCGCCACCGAGATACCCGAGCCCGAACCGGGCCGGCACGTCCTGGCGACCGTCACCTACGGCGACACCGCCCGCCTCGCCTTCACCGACCACGGCAACCCCGACCTGACCGTGCCCATGGCCGTGGCCAACGGCGAACCGTTCCGCGAGGTGTGGACCGTGGACGCCAGCCCCCGCTGGGCCGTGCGCGACGACCTCGCGTACGCCCACGACGGCCGGCACCTGTTCATCGCCGGGCTCCTGCCGGAACAGGACGTCTACACGCCCCCGGTCCGTGCCCTGTACGAGAAGGCCTTCGCGCTCGTCGGCCACCTCGACTACGGCCACATCTTCCGCATGTGGAACTTCGTCGGCGACATCATCGGCACCAACGCCGAGGGCATGGAGGTCTACCAGGACTTCGTCCAGGGCCGCGCCCAGGCCTTCCGCACCCACCTCGGCGACGGCACCGCCCAGCTGCCCGCCGCCACCGGCATCGGCACCCAGGGCCGCGGCATCGCCTTCGTCCTGCTCGCCACCCGCGGGGGAGTGCCCCGCCACGTGGAGAACAGCAACCAGACCGCCGCGTACCACTATCCCGACCAGTACGGCCCCAAGCCGCCCAGCTTCGCCCGGGCCACCCTCCTGGACGACACCCTCTACGTCTCGGGCACGGCCTCCATCCTCGGCCACGAGACCGTCCACCGGGGCGACGTGCGCAGCCAGACCCGTCAGACCCTCGACAACATCGCGCACCTCATCTCCCGCGACAACCTCGCGCCCCAGGGCGTCGACACCGACCACGACCTCAAGGACCTCCGGCTGATCAAGGTGTACGTGCGACATGACGGCGACATTCCGGCAGTACGTGAAGTCTGTGAAGAGGCGCTTGGTGCTGGTGCTGAGGTGAAGTACCTCAACGTCGCCGTCTGCCGGGACGACCTCCTCGTCGAGATCGAGGGCATCGTCCCCGGACAGGGGTGGGACCTGTGACCGGCCTCAAGGTGGGCATCGTCCTGCCCGGACGCGAGTCCGTCGTCGACGACGGCCCCTACCCGAAGAACCTCGCCTCCATCGCGGCCCTCGCCGAGGAGAGCGGCTTCGACTCGGTGTGGGCCGGCGAATCGCCCCTGGCCCGCTCCCGGATGAACCCGCTGCTCGCCCTCACCGCGGCCGCCACCGCCACCGAGCGCCTGCAGCTGGGCACCGCCGTCCTCATGCCGCTGCGCCCGCCCGTCCACCTCGCCCACGAACTGGCCTGCCTCGACAGGATGTCGGCCGGTCGGCTCATCGCCGGCATCGGATCCGGATTCGCCTCACCGGCCACGGAACGCGAGTTCGGCAACTACGGGCTCGACTTCACCAGCCGCTTCGGGCGCATGCGCGAGACCGTCGAGATCTGCCAGGCCCTGTGGGCGGCCAAGGGCGACCCCGTCTCGTACGACGGGAAGCACTACCGGCTCAAGGACGCCGCCCTGCTGCCCGTACCGCACCAGCCGCAGGGCCCGCCGCTGTGGATCGCCCACTCCGGACCCAAGATGCTGCAGCGTGCGGGGCACCGGTTCGACGGCTGGATGCCCACCTCCACCACCCCCGAGAAGTACGCCGAGGGCTGGAACCAGGTCGAGGCCGCACGCCGGGAAGCGGGCCGCCCCGACGGAGCCGTCACCGGAGCCGTCTACCTCTCCGTCGCCGTCGACCGGACCCGGCAGCAGGCCGAGGACACCCTCTGGTCCTACTTCCAGGCCTACTACGGACTGCCGCTGACCACGATGCGCACCACCCAGGGCATCTTCGGCGGCACCCCCGAGGAAGTCGCCGACTGGCTGGGGCAGTACGTCAGGAACGGGGCCCGTCACCTGATCCTGCGCCTGCCCACGAGCGAGCTGACGGAAGCCGCCTACCGCACCGCGGTGCGGCGCACGGCAGCCGAACTGCTCCCGCTCCTCCGCGGCCTGTGAAGCGCGAACCCCGGCGGTCCTGGGATGTCTGGGCAGCGGCATGGCCGATCACGGCCGTGTTCATGCTGTCCAACATCCCGACCCCGCTCCTCGGCCTGTGGCAGCACCGCATCGGCTACTCCACCGGCATGACGACCGTCGTCTTCGCCGCCTACATCGGCGGTCTGCTCCTGGCCCTCCCCTTCACCGGCGTCCTCGCCGACCGCTACGGCGCCCGCCGCGTCCTCATCCCCGCACTGGCCGCCGGGCTCGTCGCCTGCGCGCTGTTCATGACGGCGGGCGACGTCCTCACGCTCCTCGTCGCGCGGCTGCTCACCGGCGTGGCCGTCGGCGCCGCCCTCTCCGCCGGCACGGCCGCCGTCGTCCACGTCGGCGGCCCCGGGCGCCGCACCCAGGCGTCCCTCGCCGCGTCCGTCGCCATCGGCACGGGCCTCGCGGCGGGCCCCCTGGTCGGCGGCGCCGTCTCCCAGTACGTCGGCGCCCCCACCGTCACCGCCTTCGTGGTCGAAGGACTCCTGCTGCTGTCCGCGGCGGCGGTCGTCCACCGGCTCCTGCCACGCCCAGAGGCACACGCCGACGGGAGTCGGGGTGACGGGCGTCCGGGTGAGGGGGAGTCCGCCGGCCGGCATCTGGCCGAGCGGGAGTCGGCCGAACGGGATTCCGCCGGTACCGGGTGGCTGCGCCTGCCCTCCGTCCCCCGCGCGAACCGCCGCGGGCTGGTCACGAGCCTCATGGCGTACGCCCCGGGCATGACGGGAACCTCCCTGCTGCTCGCCCTGGGCCCCACCCTGCTCGGCTCACTCCTGCACACCACCAACCGCCTGATCACCGGGGGCATCGGCTGCCTGATGTTCGGCGCGTCCACCGGCGTCCAGTTCCTCGCGAAGAAGGTGCCGCCGGGCCGCGTCCTGGCCGCCGCGGGCGTCGTCACCGGCCTCGCCATGCTCGGTACGGCCGCCGCGGTCCACGCCCGCTCGCTCACCGCCCTCACCGCCGCCGCGGTCCTCGCGGGCATCGGCCAGGGCATGAGCCAGTACGGAGGCTTCACCCGCCTGGGCACCGAGGTGCCGCCGACCCGCCTCGCGGAGGCCAACGCCGCCCTCAGCGCGGGCGGCTACCTGTTCGCGGGCATCCTGCCGATCCTGACCGGCTACCTCAGCGACGCCACCGACGTGGCCACGTCCTCCACGGCCTTCGCGACGCTCATCGCGGCAGCCGCGTTGGCGGGGACCCTGCTGATCCGGACGACGCGTCGCGCGGTCGCTGCGTCGTAGAACCGGCTCCGTCGCCGTACGGGTGAGCGGATGGTGGCGTACTCGCGGGCGTATCGCGGGCATATCGCCGGCGTATCGAAAACCGCATACGCCGCCGCAACGGCCCTCCGTGTCCCATGGGGGCATGAGCCACGACGCAACCCTGGACGCGCCCCTGGACGCATCCCCACCGGCACCGTCAGCCCCGCCGGCACCGCCTGGCCGCGCGCGGACGCGCACCCGCACGCGCCGCGCCGTGTTCATCGGCGTGGCGGTCCTCGGCCTGGCGGGCGCCCTGTTCGTCATGCGCCGACCGCTCCTGATGTCCGCGCCGCGGTGCATGGCGGGACAGTGGCACGGGTGCTTCGACACGTTCAACGGCGTGGTGCTCATGACGCTGGTGACGATCCCGTCGAGCCTGCTGGTGGTGTGGGCCCTGGCGTGGCGCCGGCGTGCCGCCGGTGTCGCGTCGGCGTGGCGGCTGTCGCTGGCCGAGGTGGCCATGGTCCACGGGACGGTGCCGTGGGTGTGGATGACCATGATGCCGGGCTCCGGGGCCGGCGTCGTGCCGGGGCGGGTGAGCCTGGTGCCGCTGCGGGACCTGGTCACGATGGGGCCGCTCGGGATCGGCGGCAACCTGCTGGTGTTCGCGTCGCTCGGGTTCTTCGCCCCGGTGCGGTGGGCGGCACTGGCGTCCGTGCCGCGGGTCCTGGCGCTCGGGGCCGGCTGTTCGGTCCTGGTCGAGACCGCGCAGTACGTCCTGCGGCTCGACCGGGTGTCGTCCGTGGACGACGTCCTGGTCAACGCCACCGGCGCCGGTCTCGCCGCGCTGGCCTCGCGCCGCTGGTGGCGCGGCACGTGGGACACCGCGCACACGTCGGACGCCGCGCACACGGCGGCGCCACGGCCGGTTGCCTAGGCTTCGCGCATGCGCGTACTGATCGTGGAGGACGAGCCCTACCTGGCCGAAGCCGTCCGGGACGGCCTGCGCCTGGAGGCGATCGCCGCCGACGTCGCCGGCGACGGTGACACCGCCCTGGAACTGCTCGGCGTCAACTCCTACGACATCGCGGTCCTCGACCGCGACATCCCGGGCCCCTCGGGCGACGAGGTCGCCCGGCGCATCGTCGCCTCCGGCAGTGGCATCCCGATCCTCATGCTGACCGCGGCCGACCGGATCGACGACAAGGAGTCGGGGTTCGCGCTCGGTGCCGACGACTACCTCACCAAGCCGTTCGAGCTGCGGGAGCTCGTCCTGCGGCTGCGGGCCCTCGACCGCAGGCGCGCGTACGCCCGGCCACCGGTCCGCGAGATCGCGGGCCTGCGCCTCGACCCGTTCCGCCGGGAGGTCTTCCGCGACGGGCGGTACGTGGCGCTCACGCGCAAGCAGTTCGCGGTGCTGGAGGTCCTCGTCGCCGCCGAGGGCGGGGTCGTCAGCAGCGAGGAACTCCTCGAACGGGCCTGGGACGCGAACACCGACCCGTTCACCAACGCCGTCCGCATCACCGTCTCGGCCCTGCGCAAGCGCCTCGGCGAACCGTGGATCATCGCCACGGTCCCGGGCACCGGCTACCGCATCGACACCGGCGGCGCCCATGACCGGTAGACGCCCCGGGCTCAGCGTCCGGCTCAAGCTCACCCTCAGCTACGCCGGCTTCCTCGCCGTCGCCGGCGCCCTCCTGCTGGCCGTGGTGTGGGGCTTCCTGCTGCGCTACGTGCCCGACAACGAGCAGGGTCTGCTCGGCGTCTCGCCCAACCGGTACCTCCTCGTGCGCACCTTCTTCCCCGCGGCGGCCGTGGCGATGGGCTTCCTGCTCGTGTTCGGCCTCGTCGGCGGATGGCTCCTCGCGGGCCGGATGCTCGCACCGCTCACCCGCATCACGGCCGCCGCGCGGACCGCGGGGAGCGGATCGCTGTCGCACCGGATCCGGATGGAGGGCCGCCAGGACGAGTTCCGCGAACTGGCCGACGCGTTCGACACGATGCTCGAACAGCTCGAGTCGCACGTCGCCGAGCAGCAGCGGTTCGCCGCGAACGCCTCCCACGAGCTGCGCACCCCGCTGGCGATCTCGCAGGCGTTGCTGGACGTCGCCCGCAGGGACCCCACGCGGGACCGGGACGAACTCCTCGCCCGCCTCCAGGCCGTCAACACGCGCGCGACCGACCTCACCGAGGCCCTGCTGCTGCTCAGCCGCAGCGACCGGGGGACCTTCAGCCGCGAGGAGGTCGACCTCTCCCTCGTCGCCGAAGAGGCCGCGGAGACCCTGCTCCCGCTCGCCGAACAGCGCGGGATCACCCTCGACGTGACCGGCGGACCGGCGCGGACCCGCGGCTCCGGGGAGCTCCTGCTGCGGATGGTGACGAACCTCGTGCAGAACGCCGTCGTCCACAACCTTCCCGCCGACGGCACCGTCACCGTCCACACCGAGGAGCGGGGCGACGCGACCGTGCTGCGGGTCGAGAACACGGGCCGCCCGCTCCCGCCGGAACTGGTCCCGACCCTCACCGAACCCTTCCGCCGCGGCACGGAACGCGTGCGCACCGACGAGCACGCCGGAGCCGGCCTCGGCCTCGCCATCGTCCACAGCGTCGTCCGCGCCCACGAGGGCACCCTCGACCTCACCCCCCGCCCCGGCGGCGGTCTCACCGTCACGGTCCGGCTCCCCGGCATGCCGTAGGGGTCGTCAGAGTGTGACGTCCTCCTGGAGGAAGGTGGCCTGGTTGGTGCCCTCGATGACGCCACCACGCCGCCAGGCCTCTTCGAGCGCGGGCGAGGGAAAGTGCTTCCGCACCTGCTCGACGTCGTCGAACCGGAAGAGGACGACGGCCTCCGCCGGATCGGCCATGTTCCGGGTGACGGCGACGGTCTCGAGACCGAGGGCGGCGCGCTGTTCTCCGAGCGAGTCGAACGCCTCGCGCCATCGGGCGTAGTCGGCGAACTTCTGACGAATCAGCAGATAGGCCATACCGCGCAGCCTAGGCCTCGTCCGGTGGGTCGCGGAACCGCTCGGTCGTAGGAGAAGCGGCGGAGAGCCGATCGCCCGTACCGTCCGGTCCCTCAGCCGATGTCGACCACGTGCGCCCAGTCCGGCGGTGCGTCGGGTACGTAGTCGGGGTCGTTCTCGTTCACGTACGCGGCGTCCCTGGGGAACAGGCCGACGACCGTGCGGCACGGCGGGCGGTCGGACGGCCAGGGGGTCTGGCCGTCGGTGAGGACGACCAGGACGTCGGGGCGCGGGCGGGAGCGCAGGGCGGTGGCGAAGCCCGTACGCAGGTCCGTGCCGCCACCGCCGACCAGCGGGATGCCCTCCGCCCGGCACAGCGGGTGCACCACGCGGGCGGCCGCGTCGCACGTGACGACGTCGACCAGTTCGCGCCGGCCGCCCACCGCCCGGGAGATGGCGGTGACCTCCAGGAGCGCGCTGCCCAGTTCCGCGTCGCTGACCGACCCGGAGGTGTCGACGACCACCGACACCCGGGGCGGGCGGCGGCGCAGACTCGGCAGGACGGTGCCGGGCAGGGCGACCGAGCGGCGGGACGGCCGGCCGTAGCTGTGGTCGTCACCCGCGCCGGCCGCGGCGGCGGCCGAGCGCACCGCCGCGCCGAGGAGCTGCCGCCACGGCTGCGGCGGGTGGAACGCCTCCTCCGCCCACCGCTGCCAGCCCGCCGGCACACCGCCCGGGCGGCCCGTGATGCCCTGGGCCACCCGGAACCGGACGGCGTCCCGCTCCTGCTCGCTCAGCCCGTCCGCGCCGCCCGGGCCGAGTTCCCACTCCCGGTCCAGACCGTCGGCGCCGCTGCCGCAGTCCAGCCAGGCGGCCAGGTCGGGCAGCCACGAGCCGAGCTGGAACTGCCGCAGGTAGTCCTCCATCAGCCCGTCCGACGGGAGCCGCAGGTCCGACGGCAGAAGCGCGCCCTCGGGGCACACGAGCCCTTCGCCGTAGATGTCGTCGTTGATCTCGAGGTCGGCGGCGATGTTCATCCGCAGCCGCTCCGACGCGCCGGTGAGCCCGCGCTCGCGGGCCACCCGGTCGCTGCGGCCGTGGTGGTCGCGGAGCAGGTGGGACACCTCGTGCACCCAGACGCCGGCGAGTTCCTCGACGGAGGTGGCGGCCACGAACGCCGGCGAGGCGTAGCACCGCCACCACCGGTCGACCCCCATCGTCCGCACCCGCCGCGACTCGACGACGTGCAGGGCGAACAGCGCGGTCGCCAGATACGGCCGTACGCGTACGGCGTGCAGCCGCGCCGCGAACAGCTTCTCCCGGTCGAGGCCCTGGTGCCGCGGCGTGCCGGCGCTCATCGGCCCGCACCCACGGTGGTCGCGCGCGCCACCGAGCGGTCCGCGCGCCGGGACACCGACACCACGCCCGCCAGCCGCTCGATCGCCTCCGGAACGTCCCAGTCCTCCCGCCGCAGCGCGGCCAGGGTGGTCGCCGGCACCACCACCAGGTCCGGCGCCCCGGTCTCCAGGGCCCGTACGAGCAGGGTCCACGCCGCGTCCCAACGATCCTTCTCGGGACGGGCCTTGACCGCCTCCACCACGCCTTCGAGGGTGGCCTGGCGGCGGTCGCCGCGCTCCGGCAGCTCGGCGGCCGCCGGGTCGGCGAGCAGCACTTCGGGATCCGGGAGGTCCATCCGGTCGAGCCAGGCGAGGAGTTCGAGCCCGGGCCCGTCACCGACAGTGCCGCGGACGAGCAGCGAGAGCACGTCCCGTGACGAGCCCGCGGCGGTCGCGAAGGCGATCAGGGACAGCGCCATGTCCCAGCTGCGCGGCGACGGCCACGCCCCGCCCCTGCGGGTCTCGGTGCTCGGCAGCCGGTGGACGAGCGCGGGCCGGGTGCCGAGCAGCCCGCACACCGCCCGGCGGGCGCGGTCCACGGCCTGCGGCAGCAGACTTGCGTCCAGCCTGGGCAGACTCGCCCGCGGCCACGTGCCGCCGAGCCCGCGCACCACCACCTCGTGGTCGTGGGCCCACCGCAGGTGCACGAAACGGTTGGCGAGCGGCGGGCTCAGCTCCCAGCCGTCGGCGGCCGAGGCGCGCGGGTTGGCCGCGGCCACGATCCGTACCCCGGAAGGAAGTTGCAGCGAGCCGATGCGCCGCTCCAGGACCAGGCGTAGCAGCGCGGCCTGCACGGCGGGCGTGGCGGTGGACAGCTCGTCCAGGAACAGCAGCCCGCGCCCGGCCCGCACGAGGCGTACGGCCCAGTCCGGCGGGGCCAGCGGCACGCCCTGCTCGGCCGGGTCGTCGCCGACGATCGGCAGCCCGGAGAAGTCGGACGGCTCGTGGACGCTGGCGATCACCGTGGTGAGCGGCAGGTCGAGCTCCTCGGCGAGCTGCGTCAGCGCGGCGGTCTTCCCGATGCCGGGCTCGCCCCACAGCAGCACCGGCAGGTCGGCGGCGACGGCGAGCGTCAGCGCCTCCAGCTGGGTGTCGGGGCGGGGCTCGGTGCGGGTGTCACGCAGCAGGGCGAGCAGATCGGCGGCGACGTCGAGCTGGGCCGGCGGAGTGGACGTGGGAAAGGAAGAAGTCATGAGCATCACCTGGGGGGTTGAGGGCGCGAGTGGGTGGGCGCGGGTCTGTGTCTGAGGGCGTGCGGGGGTGTGAGTGGGTGGGCGCGGGTCTGGGCCCGAGGGCGTGCGGGGCGCGAGTGGGTGGGCGCGGGTCTGTGCCTGAGGGTGTGCCGGGGGTGTGAGTGAGTGGGCGCGGGTCCGTGCTGGACGGCGTTCGGAGGTGTCAGTGGGTGGGCGCGGGTCCCTGCCCGAGGGCGCGCCGAGGGCGTGAGCAGCGGGCGCGGTCAGTGACCGGCGGCGTGCCGAGGGCGGAAGCGGGCGGATCGGCGTAGTTGCGGAGGGGTGGGGCGGACGGGCGGCCGGTCGTTCTCGAACCCGGCCAGTCCGGCCCGGTAGAGCCCGTGGACGAGCCGCCGTTCGGCGGCGGCCTCCAGGGCCTCCTGGAGCGGGCCGGACCGCAGCACCGCCTCGGGACCGAGCAGGCCCTCGACGGCGGCCAGTGCCCCGGCCGTGTCGCCGTGCCGCAGTCGTTCCCGTACGTCGTCGAGGCTGTCGGGCCGGCGGTGCGCCTCGTCGATGATCCGCAGGCAGGGCAGCGGGGTGCCGGACAGGGCGACGAGCAGTTCCTCGCGCCGCAGCTCGTCCGGGTCGTGGTCCAGCGCAGCGAGGACGCCGTCGACCAGGGCGATCCGGTGCGGCGCGCCACGGCACTCCACGACGCGGGGCGCGCGTGGATCGGGAGGTGCCGGGGGCTCGGTGCCGGCGTGTTCCGGTACGAGCGCGGCGGCGACCAGCGGGTGCAGCCGGTCGGCCTCGATCGCACCGGCCCGCAGCAGCTCCAGGTCCGGCGGCAGCCAGGTCGCCGCGTCGGGCAGGAGGGGCAACGGGCCGTCGGCGGGGCCGGGTTCGACGCCCGCGACCGCGTCCGGCCGCCCGACGTCGACGACGAGGCGCCGGTCCCCGGCCCGTACGGCGACGCGGCCCGCGGACCGCCCTTCCGCGGCGAGCAGGATCCGGGCCTCGGCCGCCCACCGTTCGGCGTCCGGTCGTGGCGGCCCGCAGGCGGCCCCGGAGCGTTCCCGCAGTTCACCGGCCCTGCGGGCGTCCCACAGATGTCGGTGCAGGTCGAGCCGGAAGCGTCGGCTCGGCCGGGGGTGCGGGTGCCGGGCGGCGGCCTCGGCCCCCACCCTGTCCCCGTCCCACAGGGCCAGGCTGATCCGCTGCCCGCCGTCCGCCCAGGCCGGCGCCGTGCGCACCACCAGGTGCACCGGGCCGTACCGGGCCAGAGGGACGGTGAGGCCGGGCCGCAGCAGTCCGTCGGGGGCGATCCGCGGCATGTGCCAGCGCAGCAGGTCGGGCGCCAGGTGCCGGAGGTCGGAACGGACCCGGGCCGCGAGCTCCCGGCCGCGGCGACGCGCGAGGGACGTGAGGTCCAGGTCGACGTCGAAGCCCGCGGCGGCGCACGCCCCGGCCCAGTCGCCGACGAGCCGGCGGGCGGTCGCGGTCTCGATCACGGAGGCCGGCACGGCGAACTCGCGCACGCGCGGCCAGAAGGAGAGGAAACGGGTCTCACCGTTCGCGTCATGAGTGAGCATCAGCACTCACCTTGCGCGGACGGGACCCCCAATCTGAGAACAGAGTGAGTCGTCATCGCGGCGATCGTAACCACACCCCGCCCGGGCACGCCATCCATAAACCCGAATCATGCATGCACGCTTGCTTGTTTCCCGTCCTGCTGCCAAGGTCCAGCCAGGGCCTTCCGAGGTCGCCCCAAGCCGTACCGGTACGAGCCATCCTGTCGCCACCAACACCCAGAGTCAGGGGGCACGCACGCATGGTGTTTCGCAGCGAGTACGCCGACGTCCCGGTCGTCTCCCTCCCCATCCACGACGCCGTCCTCGGCCGCGCCGCCGAGTTCGGCGAGCAGCCCGCGCTGATCGACGGCACCGGCGGGGAGGGGGCGCTCACGCTCACGTACGGGCAGGTGGACGCCTTCCACCGGCGGGTCGCCGCGGGACTGGCGGAGGCGGGCGTGCGGAAGGGGGACGTGCTCGCGCTGCACAGCCCCAACACCGTGCTGTTCCCGGTCGCCTTCTACGCGGCGACGCGCGCCGGCGCGTCCGTCACGACCGTGCATCCGCTCGCCACGCCCGAGGAGTTCGCCAAGCAGCTCCGCGACTGCGCCGCGCGCTGGATCGTGACCGTGTCGCCGCTGCTCGCGACGGCCCGCGCGGCGGCCGAACTCGCGGGCGGCGTCGAGGAGGTATTCGTCTGCGACCAGGCGCCGGAGGCTTCCGAGGCACCGGCGCCGACCGAGGCGGCGAAGCCGGCGAAGGCACCCGGGCCTCCCGAGGCCGCCGTGGCGCCCGACGTCGCCGCCGCCCCGGTCCGCTCCCTCCAGGCCTTCCTCGCCTCCACCGCCCCCGAGCCCGCCCCCGTCATCGACCCGGACACGGACGTCGCCGCCCTGCCGTACTCCTCCGGCACCACCGGCATCCCCAAGGGCGTGATGCTCACCCACACCTCGATCGCCACCAACCTCGCGCAGCTCGAACCCCTCATGCCGATGGGGCCGGGCGACCGGATCCTCGCCGTGCTGCCGTTCTTCCACGTGTACGGCCTGACGGCGCTGATGAACGCCCCGCTGCGGCGCGGCGCGACCGTCGTCGTGCTGCCGCGCTTCGAGCTCGACGGTTTCCTCGCCGCGATCGAGAAGCACCGGATCAACGCCCTGTACGTGGCGCCGCCGATCGTCCTCGCGCTCGCCAAGCACCCGGCGGTCGCGCACTACGACCTGTCGTCGCTGCGGTACATCGTCTGCTCGGCCGCCCCGCTCGACGCGGCGCTCGCCGAGGCGTGTTCGGCGCGGCTCGGGCTGCCGCCGATCCTCCAGGCGTACGGCATGACCGAGCTGTCTCCGGCCACCCACCTGGTCCCGCTCGGGACCGAGAACCCTCCCCCGCCCGGCACCGTCGGCAGGCTGCTGCCGGGCACCGAGATGCGGCTGGTCTCCCTCGACGACCGGGCGAAGGACGTGCCGCCGGGCGAGGAGGGCGAGATCGCGATCCGCGGGCCGCAGGTCATGAAGGGCTACCTGGGCCGGCCCGAGGCCACGGCCGCGATGATCGACGAGGAGGGCTGGCTGCACACCGGGGACGTCGGGCGGGTCGACGAGGACGGCTGGCTGTACGTGGTCGACCGGGTGAAGGAACTCATCAAGTACAAGGGCTTCCAGGTGCCGCCGGCCGAGCTGGAGGCGCTGCTCCTCACCCACGAGGGCATCGCGGACGCGGCCGTCATCGGTGTCGTGGACGGCGACGGCACGGAGGTGCCGAAGGCCTTCGTGGTGCGCCAGCCGCACGCGGCGGAGCTGTCCGCCGCCGACGTCCTCGGCTACGTCGCCGAGCGGGTGGCACCGTACAAGAAGATCCGGCAGGTGGAGTTCGTCGCCACCGTGCCCCGAGCGGCGTCGGGCAAGATCCTGCGCCGGGAACTGAGGGACCGCACATGAGCCTTGTCGGCACCGCGCACGACCGCGGCATCACCACGCTCACCCTGGACTCCCCGGCCAACCGCAACGCGCTCTCGGCGCCCCTGGTGGCCGAGCTCGCCGACGCGCTCGCCGCGTGCGGCAAGGACCCGGCGGTACGGGCGGTGGTCCTCACCCACACCGGCGGAACGTTCAGCGCGGGCGCCGACCTGAAGGCCCCGCCCGGCCCGTACGCCTTCGTCGACCTGCTCCGGCAGATCGTCGAGCTGCCGAAGCCGGTCGTCGGCGTCGTCGACGGCCATGCCCGGGCCGGCGGCCTGGGGCTCCTCGGCGCCTGTGACATCGTCCTCGCCTCGGAGGAGTCGGACTTCGCGCTCACGGAGGCACGGATCGGGGTGGCGCCCGCGGTGATCTCGCTGACCCTGCTGCCGCGGCTGGAGCCGCGGGCGGCGGCCCGGTACTACCTGACGGGAGAGCGCTTCGGCACGGCGGAGGCGCTGCGGACGGGCCTGGTGACGGCGCCGCTCGCCGAGCGGGACCGGATCCTCGACGGCCTGCGGCAGGGCTCACCGCAGGGGCTGCGCGAGGCCAAGCGGCTGGTCACGGCTAGAGTCCTGGACACCTTCGAGCGCGAGGCGGAGGAGCTGGTGCAGCTGTCGGCCTCGCTGTTCGCCTCGGCCGAGGCGCGCGAAGGGATGACGGCCTTCCTCGAACGACGGGACCCGATGTGGCGGCTCTGACCGGCCCGAAGCAGGACAGGAGCCGCGCCACCCGGCAGCGGCTCCTGGAGGCGGCGGTGGCCTGCCTGGCCGAGCACGGCTGGGCGGGCTCCACCGTCGCGGTGGTGGCGGAACGCGCCGGGGTGTCCCGCGGCGCCGCCCAGCACCACTTCCCGACCCGGGAGGACCTGTTCACGGCGGCGGTCGAGTACGTGGCGGAGGAACGCTCCCAGGCGCTGCGGGAGCTCCCCGCCGTCGGCCGTCACGAGGCCGTCGCGGCCCTGGTCGACCTCTTCACCGGCCCCCTCTTCCGCGCCGCCCTCCACCTCTGGGTGGCCGCGTCCGACGAGGAACAGCTCCGCCCCCGCGTCACCGAGCTCGAAGCCCGCGTGGGCCGCGAGTCGCACCGCATCGCCGTCGAACTCCTCGGCGCCGACGAGTCGAAGCCCGGCGTCCGCGAGTCCGTCCAGGGCCTCCTCGACATGGCCCGCGGCCTGGGCCTCGCCACCCTCCTCACCGACGACCGCGCCCGCCGCGAACGCGTCGTCGCCCAGTGGACGAAACTCCTGGACGACGCCCTGGGCTGACGAGCCGGGGACGTGCGCAACCCGGCCTGACCCGGTGCCCGGGAGCCCGACCCCGCCCCGCGTGACGCGGGCCACAGCCGCCCCCGCGGCCCCGCAGTACGCTGGTCGCATGCTTTCGCTCGTACGTCGCCGCCACGTGGACTTCCTCCGCGTCGCGAGCATGGGCTGTCCGGGTCGTCCCTGACCCCACGCCCCACCCATCGCCCGGTACGGACCACACGATACGGCACGACCTGCCGCACATCCGGATCCCGGGCGCCGTACACCCACCGCGGACGCAGATCATGAGTTACCCCTCGCAGCTTCCCATCGTCGACCTCTCCGCCGCCGACCGCGGGCCCCAGGCCCGTCGTCTGCTGCACGCGCAGCTTCACTCCGCCGCCCATGACGTGGGCTTCTTCCAGCTCGTCGGGCACGGTGTGACCGAGGCCGAGACCCGGGCGCTGACCGACGCGATGCACGCGTTCTTCGCGTTGCCCGAGGGCGACCGGCTCGCGCTCGACACCACCAACTCGCCGCACTTCCGCGGCTACACCCGGATCGGCGACGAGCGCACCGGCGGGGCCCGGGACTGGCGGGACCAGCTGGACATCGGGGCCGAGCGTCCCGCGCACGTACCGGCGCCGGGAGAGCCACCGTACTGGTGGCTGCAGGGGCCCAACCAGTGGCCCGAGGTGCTGCCGGAGCTGCGCCTCGCGGCGCTCAACTGGGTCGAGCGGCTGTCCGGCGTCGCCGAGCGGCTGCTGCACGAGCTGCTCGCGTCCATCGGCGCCGCGCCGGACTTCTACGACGACGTCTTCGGCGCCCGCGCCCACCCGCACCTCAAGCTGGTCCGCTACCCCGGCAGCAGCGGCGAGGGCGACGACCAGGGCGTCGGCGCGCACAAGGACTACGGCTTCCTCACCCTGCTCCTGCAGGACCACGTGGGCGGGCTCCAGGTGGAGCGGGAGGACGGCGTCTTCCACGACGTGCCGCCGCTGCCGGGCGCGTTCGTCGTGAACCTGGGGGAGCTCCTGGAGGTGGCGACGAACGGCTACCTCGTCGCCACCAACCACCGCGTGGTGTCACCGCCCGGAGCGACGGAGCGGTTCTCCATCCCGTTCTTCTACAACCCGCGGCTCGACGCGCGGATCGCCCCGCTGGAATTCCCGTACGCCGCGTCCGCGCCCGGCGTGACCGCCGACCCGGCGAACCCGCTGTTCGCCGAGTACGGCTTCAACGAGCTGAAGGGCAAGCTGCGCGCCCACCCGCTCGCGGCGGCCCGCCACCACGCGGACCTGCTGGTCAAGGACGGTCAGCCGGTGATGTCGGCGTAGCCCTCGATCTCGCGCGGGTCCCGCTGGCCGGGGCCCGTGTAGCGCGCCGAGGGGCGCACGAGCCGGCCGGTGCGCTTCTGCTCCAGGATGTGCGCCGACCAGCCCGCCGTACGGGCGCAGGTGAACATCGACGTGAACATGTGCGCCGGGACCTCGGCGAAGTCGAGCACGATCGCGGCCCAGAACTCGACGTTCGTGGCGAGGACGCGGTCGGGGCGGCGGTTGTGCAGCTCCTCCAGGGCCGCCTTCTCCAGTGCCTCGGCGACCTCGAAGCGCGGCGCGCCGAGCTCCTTGGCCGTGCGGCGCAGGACGCGGGCGCGCGGGTCCTCGGCGCGGTAGACGCGGTGGCCGAAGCCCATCAGCCGCTCGCCGTTGTCGAGCGCCTGCTTCACGTACGCCGTCGCGTCGCCCGTCCGCTCGATCTCCTCGATCATGCCGAGGACGCGGGACGGCGCGCCGCCGTGCAGCGGGCCCGACATGGCGCCGACGGCACCGGACAGGGCCGCGGCCACGTCCGCGCCGGTGGAGGCGATGACGCGGGCGGTGAAGGTGGAGGCGTTCATGCCGTGCTCGGCGGCCGAGGTCCAGTACGCGTCGACGGCCTTGACGTGCTTCGGGTCCGGCTCGCCGCGCCAGCGGATCATGAACCGCTCCACGACCGACTGCGCCTTGTCGATCTCGCGCTGCGGCACCATCGGCAGGCCCTGGCCGCGCGCCGACTGGGCGACGTAGGACAGCGCCATGACGGCGGCGCGGGCGAGGTCGTCGCGGGCCCGCTCGGCGGAGATGTCCAGGAGCGGTTTGAGGCCCCAGACCGGCGCGAGCATGGCGAGCGCGGACTGCACGTCGACCCGGATGTCACCGGAGTGCACCGGGATCGGGAACGGCTCGGCCGCCGGCAGACCCGGGTTGAAGGCGCCGTCGACCAGCAGGCCCCACACGTTGCCGAAGGAGACGTGACCGACCAGGTCCTCGATGTCGACCCCGCGGTAGCGAAGGGCGCCGCCCTCCTTGTCGGGTTCGGCGATCTCCGTCTCGAACGCGACGACTCCTTCGAGCCCGGGTACGAAGTCGGACATGGGGCGGCTCCTCCAGCATTGAGGATCAGTCGTGGGGAACGGCTGATCGATGATCAATCATTCGACCGGTGGTCTTGGTCAGACGCAACAGGGATCCAGCGCATGAGTCTGTACGGTTCCGATGATGCGGGGAAGCGTGACATCCGGCACACTGCGCCGTTCCGGCGAGGAAGGGTTAGCGGCACGCGGTGCCGGGCAGACTGCGCCACTACGGCAGGATGGGCCCGTGACCGACGCTCTCGATCCCGACGCTCTCGATCCCGCCGACATGCGCGAGCAGTACCGGACCATGGAGCTCACCGTGGCCGACCTCGCACCCGAACCGGTCGAACAGTTCGCGCGCTGGTTCAAGGAGACCGCCGCAAGCCCGGCGATCCACGAGCCGAACGCGATGGTCGTCTCCACCGCCACCCCCGACGGCCGCCCGTCCTCCCGCACGGTGCTGCTCAAGCACTACGACGAGGCCGGCTTCGTCTTCTTCACGAACTACGGCTCCCGCAAGGGCCGCGAGCTGGCCGCCAACCCGTACGTCTCCCTGCTCTTCCCCTGGCACCCGCTGGCCCGCCAGGTCGTCGTCACGGGCCGCGCCGGCCGCGTCGGCCGGGACGAGACGGTGGCCTACTTCCGCACCCGGCCGCACGGCTCGCAGCTGGGCGCGTGGGCCAGCCACCAGTCCTCGGTGATCGAGTCGCGGGCCGAGCTGCTCGCCCGCTACGAGGAGCTGGCCGCCCGCTACCCGGAGCGCGAGCAGGTGCCGGTGCCGCCGGAGTGGGGCGGCTTCCGCGTCGTACCGGACACCGTCGAGTTCTGGCAGGGGCACGAGAACCGGCTGCACGACCGGCTGCGTTACGTACGGGACGGGGAGACCTGGCGGGTCGAGCGCCTGTCGCCCTGAGCCGGCGCACCGCGGTGAACGCAGACGACCCGTGGGCCTTGGTCCCGTCCGCCTAGGTTCGGACGGGAGCCGGCCGGACTTACCGGCGGCCCACGGGTCGGGTGACTGCGTTGGTGTTCGGCAGAAGGCCTGCCGAGGTGCACAGAGTGCGACGGCAGGCCTTAGCCCGCAGTCACCTCACGAGTCCGAAAAGAAACCATTTTTTCGGATCACCTCCTTTCGCGTGTGCCCACACCCTAAGAACCCCTCCGCACCTCCATCAACCCCTTTTTTCGCTCGGCTTTCCGCCCGGCCCTCCGCCGGCCCCCCGGCGTCACGCTCCGATGCGAGCCCGATGCGCTCCGGATAGCCCGCGCAATACGGGGTCCGATACGGCGCTCGGGTTGGCTCGGTGGCACGAGGTCACCGACGAGCGGAGGAGTCATGGGCACAGTGGTGCAGAAGTTCGGCGGCAGCTCGCTGGCCACCACCGAGCACCTGCGCCGGGTGGCCCGCCGGGTCGCCCGCGTCGCCGCCACCGGCCGGCGCGTCGCCGTCGTCGTCTCCGCCCGGGGCAGGACCACCGACCACCTCATCCGCACCGCCGGCGAGATCAACCCCGACGCCGACGGCCGCGAGGTCGACCAGCTGCTCGCGACCGGCGAGGCGGCCTCCGCCGCGCTCACCGCGATGGCCCTGCAGCGCCTCGGCACCCCCGCCACCGCCCTCTCCGGCGCCCAGACCGGCATCCTCGCCGCCGGGCCGCCGGGCGCTGGCGTGATCGTCGCGATCGACACCGAACGCGCCGAGCGGCTGCTCGACGCGGGCCGGGTCGTCGTCCTCGCCGGCTTCCAGGGCGTCGACGCGCACGGCGACGTCGTCACGCTCGGCCGCGGCGGCTCGGACACCACGGCCGTCGCCGCGGCGGCCGAACTCGGCGCCACGCACTGCGAGATCTACACCGACGTGCCCGGCGTCCTCAGCGCCGATCCCCGGGTGGTGCCCGCGGCCCGGCTGCTGCCCCGGCTCGACATGGACGTCATGGCCGAGATGGCCTTCGCCGGAGCCAAGGTCATGCACTCGCGCGCGGTCGAACTCGCCGCGCTGTGCGGCCTCGACATCCACGTCGGCCACTCGGCGGCCCCCGAGACCGGCACCCGTATCCACGCGAAGGACGAGGACGACATGCTGGAGACCCAGGCCGCCGTCATGGCGGTCGTACACGACCAGGACGCGGCACGGGTCACCGTCCGCACCGCGGGCGCCGCCGAGAACCCTGCGCTCACGGTCTTCCGCGAGCTGGGCCGGCGGGCCGTCCCCGCCGACATGACCTCCGTGCACGAGGAGCGCGGCGGCGGCCACACGATCGGCCTGACCGTGCCACACACCCGGGTCGCGGCGGTACGGGAGTTCCTCGCCGCGCACGCCGCCGACGGCGCCGGCGCGCTCACCGTCGACGACTCCGTGGCCAAGGTGTCGATCGTCGGCAAGGGCCTGCTCAGCCGCCCCCAGTACGCGGCCCGGATGCTGTCCGCGCTGTCCGGCCGGGGCATCGCCGCCGGCGCGTTCTCCGCCTCCCAGCTGCGGATCTCGGTGACCGTGCCGCGCGCCGACGCGGACCGGGCGGTCCGGCTCCTGCACACCGAGTTCGAGCTCGACGCCGCGCCGGGCGACACCCCGCTGACCCTGGCCACCCGGCCCTGACCACCCTCCCGGGAGTACCGATGACGACCGACCAGTTGTCCTTCGCACGCCGCTTACGGCTGCGCAGGCTGCACCGCCACGCCCCGGACCGGCTGCTCGTCGTTCCGCTCGACCACTCCGTCACCGACGGCCCCGTGACCGGCGGCAGCCGGGTCGGCGCGCTCGTCGGCGACCTGGCCCGGCACCACGTCGACGCCGTCGTGCTGCACAAGGGCGCGCTGCGGCGGATCGACCCCGAGTGGTTCGCCCACACCTCGCTGATCCTGCACCTGAGCGCCAGCACCGTGCACGCCCCCGACCCGAACGCCAAGTACCTGGTGGCGAGCGTCGAGGAGGCCCTGCGGCTCGGCGCCGACGCGGTCAGCGTCCACGTCAACCTGGGCTCCGACGAGGAACGGCAGCAGATCGCGGACCTCGCGGCGGTGGGCGACGCCTGCGACCGCTGGAACGTTCCGCTGCTCGCCATGATGTACCCGCGCGGCCCCAAGATCGACAACCCGCGGGACCCGGCGCTCGTCGCCCACGCCGTCCAGCTCGCCGCCGACCTCGGCGCCGACGTCGTCAAGAGCCCGTACGTCGGCTCCGTCGCCGCGATGCGCGACGTCACCGCCACCGCCGCCGTCCCGGTCGTCGTGACCGGCGGGCCGCGCAACGACGACGAGGCCGCCACCCTCGCGTACGTCGAGGAGGCCCTGGCCGGCGGCGCCGCCGGCATCGCGATGGGCCGCAACGTCTTCCAGGCGCCGAACCCGGGCGCCCTCACCGACAAGCTCTCCGACCTCGTGCACGGCCGGCACACCGCCGCCCTCTAGAGCCCCCGCGGCCGCCGGCCACCCGCCGCCCGGAGGCACCCGCCGCCCCGCAGACCGCAACCACCGCCCCCGCAGACCCGAACCACCGCCCCCACCGCACACCGACGCCCCGCAGAGCACACCGACAGATCAGGAGAGTTCCGTGAAGATCAGCTGGCTCGACATCCGCTCGCTCGGCGAGGCCCGCGAGGCGATCCTCCAGGAGGCCCTCCACCACCGCGTGGAAGCGGTCGTCGCCGACGACGCCGCGGACCTGAAGGACCTGCCGCCGACCGTGACCAAGGTGCTCTTCCCGCAGGGCAGGCCGCTGCCGGAGGACTTCGGCGACGCGACCGTCGTCATCGTCGACCCCGCCAGGCACGGCGTCACCCCGGCCGAACTCGCCCTGCGCCACCCGGACCTGGAGTTCGGCCGGTTCGTCGAGATCGTCGACGCCCCCACCCTCGAGGACGCCTGCGAGTCGGCGCGCACCGAGCGCTGGAGCGTGCTGCTGTTCCGCGACCCCACGAAGATCCCGCTGGAGATCGTGATCGCCGCCGCGGCCCGCGCGACCGGCTCGCTCATCACGGTCGCCCAGGACGTCGAGGAGGCGGAGATCATCTTCGGCGTCCTGGAGCACGGCTCCGACGGCGTCATGATGGCGCCGGCGAAGGTCGGCGACACCGCCGCCCTGAAGCGGGCCGCCGAGGCCGACGTGCCGAACGTCAACCTCACCGAGCTGCGGATCGTCGAGACCACCCACATCGGCATGGGCGAGCGGGCCTGCGTCGACACCTGCACGCACTTCCGCGAGGACGAGGGCATTCTGGTCGGCTCGCACTCCAAGGGCATGATCCTCTGCGTCAGCGAGACCCACCCGCTGCCGTACATGCCGACCCGCCCCTTCCGGGTGAACGCCGGCGCCATCCACTCGTACACACTGGGGAAGGACGAGCGCACCAACTACCTCAGCGAGCTCAAGGCCGGCAGCAAGGTCACGGCCGTGGACGTGAAGGGCAACACGCGGCTCGTCACGGTCGGCCGGGTGAAGATCGAGTCCCGCCCGCTGATCTCCATCGACGCCGAGGCCCCCAACGGGCAGCGGGTGAACCTGATCCTCCAGGACGACTGGCACGTCCGGGTCCTCGGCCCGAACGGCGTGGTCCTCAACAGCACGGAGCTGAAGCCGGGCGACGTCGTCCTCGGCTACCTGCCGAGCGAGGACCGGCACGTCGGCTACCCCATCGACGAGTTCTGCCTGGAGAAGTAGGCCGACCGACCCCCCGTCCGGGCCCCGGCGCACCCGCGTCGGGGCCCGAGCCCTGCCCGGTTCACCGTTAGGGTGCCGCTCATGTTCTTCCGCTGGGACTGGCTCCGGCCCGTACTGACCGCGCCGATCGTGCCGACTCTCGGTCCGGTCCATCCCGACGCCCTGACCGTCGAGATCTTCGAGGACATCCTGCGCGCGGCCGTCACGGGGGACTTCCTGCCCTACGACAAGGACCGGCGCTGGGGCGGCGAGAAGGACGAGAGGGTCCTGCGCGACGACGTGGTCCACCACCCCGAGCACACCCTCGTCCCCACCCTGACCCGCCACGGCCGCGGCACCGTCAGGGTCTACGCCTACGGGCTGCGCGACGGCGTCGTGGACGAAGCGGCGGAACTGGCCGCGAAGCTCGCCGCCGCGCACGGCGCGGTCGACGCCCGGGTCGTGCGCCCCTCCGGTCCCGAGGCCGCCCACCCGCGCGGGACCCGCATCCAGCTGAAGGACCTCACCGCCCGCCCCTGCCCCGCCCCGGGCGGCCCGGTCCGCGCCGTCACCGCCTGGCCGGCCGCCGTGCAGGACACCTTCGCGCCGTTCGCCGCCGCCATGGCCGCGGACGGCCTGGACTTCCTCCACACCCGGATGCAGGCGGGCCGGTGCGGCCCGGTCCTCGCCGCCGCCGTCGACGGCCGCGTCGCGGGCGCGATCGGCCCCATGGAGGTGCGGCCCGACGCGGCCGGCCGGCCCCAGCTCATGCCCCCGTACTTCGCCGTCCTGCCCGAGGCCCGGGGCCGGGGCCTGGGGCGACTCCTGTGGCGGGCCGCCATGCACTGGGGACAGTCCCAGGGCGCCGGCTACCAGCTCGTCCAGACGGAGGTCGACGGCCCCTCCGACCGGCTGTGCCGGACCGAGGGACTGACCACCCTCGGTTTCACGCACACCACATGGGTGTAGGGCCCGTCCGGCGGATCAGGCCCCGGGCGCGGCGAGACGCAGGACCGCGGCCTCCCCGGGAGGAGACCGCGGTCCGGCGCCCGTCGGGTGTCAGTCGTCGTAGCGGTACCACTTGGTGTGGTCGAGGAGGTCCTTCGGCGTCATCGTGTGCCACGGCCCCAGCGGGGTGTTGATGTCGGGGACGTCCGTGGTCGGCTTCAGCGGCAGGTAGTGGGGCACCTCGGGGTTGCGGGCCTGCCACAGGGCCCAACAGCGGTCGATCATGCAGTGGTTGAGGAAGAACACCGGGTCGTTGGGCGAGCCGATGTACATCATGTGGCCGCCGACCCACACGTGACCGGCGGCGTGGAGCTTGCCCGCGGCCTCCTCCCAGGCGAACTTGGTGTAGCCCTCCAGGTGGTTGCGGAAGCTCGCGTACGGCGGCTCGCTGCCGGAGGTGTGGTTGAACGGCGCGGAGTCGTACACCTTCAGGGCGAGGGTGTCGTCGAGCTGCTTCGGGGTGGGCAGCCGGTCGGTGAGCGTGCCCATGTCGCGTACCAGGAAGTCCCGGTCGTCGTGGGTGTAGTTGCCGTTGAGCGCCGGGTTCTCGTCGCCGACGGGGACCACGCTGACGTTGAGGACCCAGCCGTTGTCGCGGGCGAACGGGCCGGTCATGACGCGGCGGTCGCCGGGCCGGCCGTTGCCGCCCATGAAGTTCTCGGCCCACAGCGGCGAGTCCTCGCCGTGGTCGGTGGTCCAGTCCCAGTACGGGAGCGTGACGCGCGGATCGACCTTCTGCAGCTCCCGTTCGAAGCGCAGCAGGTACTGGCGGTGCCAGGGCAGGAAGCCGGGGTTGATGTGGCCGAGCCGCTTGCCGGTCACCTTGTCGAGGTAGTCCTGGGAGTTGACGCGTATGTGCAGGTCGACGAAGCGGTCGTAGATCCCTCTGCGCTTGATCTCCTTGACCGCGTGGACGAACCGTCGCTTCTCCTCGGCCGTCATGTCGAGGTGGTTCTTGCGTACGTGCACCATGGCGGAGCTCCGTTCCGGGCCGGTCGGGTCAGGCGGGCGTCGTGGCGTCCATGACGTGGGCGCCGTGGGCGGTCGGGAGCAGCCGGGCGCCGCGGAGCTCCTCGACGGCGCGGCGGGCGGCGTGCAGCGGGGTCGGCGCCATCTCGTAGTGGCACAGCGAGCTGAGGTAGGCGTCGTCGGCGAACTTCATGAGGTGCAGCGGGCGCCCGTCGATGAACACGGCGCCGCCGGCCGCGACCCGGATGGTGCGGCCCTGGTACGTCTCGGTGTGGTCGCCGTCGGCGGCGTGGTCCGGGTGGCCGCCGTCGGCCGTCGTGGGCGTGTCGTCCGCCCCGACGGCGCCGGTGGCGAAGGGGACCGCGGCGGCGGATGCGGCGAGGGCCGCGCCCGCCGTCAGCCTGACCATGTCGCGTCGCTTGATGGACCCGTGGGACATGGGTGATTCCTTTCTCGCGGGGGACGGGCGTCAGACGGTGGCCACGACGCCCTTGGGTTCGAGCAGGAACTGCGTGTAGTTGTCGTCGTGCGGGATGCCCGGGACCGCCGTCCAGGGCAGGACCGCGCCGCGCGTGATCTTGCGGACGCTCGGTTCGCGCACGGCCGCGTCGACCAGTTCCTCGTCGTCGGTGAGCAGGTTGAGGACGAGCGACTCGCGCAGCGGCGCCACGCCGTCGGCGGGCGTCCAGGGGGCGACGACCACGAACGGGAACGGCAGCTCGGTGCCGACGGCCGGGTGGTGGACCCCCTCGACGGACAGCACCAGCGGCCGCAGCAGGTGGGAGCCGTCGGCGAGTTCGACGACCGTCTCCCCGGCGGCCGGGTCGTGCCGGGCGCTGTGGTCGGTCACTCCGGGCGCCGCGCGCAGCTCGTCCACCTGGGCGCGGATCCGCGCGGCCCGCTCCCGGTCGGCGACCAGGAGGGTCGCGGTGGCGGTGGTGACGGGCACGCTCGGCAGCGTGGCGAGCCGCCGGGCGAGCGCGTCGGCGACCTCGGCGACGGGCCGGGTGGTGAGCACCGCCGACAGGTTGGTGCAGCGCGTGCCGCCGTCGTAGGAGGCCGAGAGGGCCAGGTGCGCGGTGATCGCCTCGTCCGCGTCGCGGTCCAGGAGCGCCTTGGTGCGCCCGGGCCCGCGCACGGCGACCGTCTCGTCGCCCTGCCAGCGGCGTACGGCGC
This sequence comes from Streptomyces sp. NPDC127092, assembly GCF_042722475.1. NCBI lineage: Bacteria > Bacillati > Actinomycetota > Actinomycetes > Kitasatosporales > Streptomycetaceae > Streptomyces > Streptomyces sp. NPDC127092. Next base: position 78,073 of record NZ_JBHXFE010000032.1, on the reverse strand, counting down.
TGTCGCCGCCGTACACGATGCCGCGGTCGGCCTCCCTGAGCAGGAACTCGCCGGTCCGGTGCGAGGCCGGCAGGAACGCCAGCTTGCGCGGGGGCAGTCCGGCGGCGAGCAGCGCCCGGGTGAGCCGCAGCGCGGTGAACGGGTCACGGCTGCCGGGCTTCACGGCGACGCTGTAGCCGTGGAAGAGGGCCTGCGCCCAGGTGACGTGGGGTGTGGGGTGGTTGCTGGCCATGACGGCGGCGAAGACCCGGCCGCGCGGCACCCAGCGGGTGGCGAAGCCGATCGCGGAGCCGCTGCCGGAGCCCGTCCCCGGGCCGGCCGCGGGATCGGCGGCGAAGCCGGTCGCGGGCAGCTCGGCGGCGGTCGTACGGGACAGTTCGCGCAGCTCGTCGACGAGGTCGCGGACGGACTGGGCGACGGCGGCGGCGGTGAGCCCGGTGGCGTACGAGACGCGGGCCGCGTACTCCTCGGGCGTCTCGCCGTCGAGCTCGGCCTCCTCGAAGAGCGTGGCCGCCTCGTCGAAGAGCTCCTGCCCCGGCGGAACGCCGTCGGCGTGCCGGCGCAGCTCGCGCAGGGCGGAGAGCGCCATGAGCCGCGGGGCGGCGCCGACGTCGGCGAGGTCGCCGCCGCGCACGTCGGGCAACCGGACGCGGTCGGCGCTGGTGACGGGCCGCCCGCAGACGAGCGGGTCGACGACGACCGGGCGGGCGTCCGGCGCGGGTGTGCCCGGCATCAGTAGACCCCCTCGATCACGCGCACGTCGTCGACGGCGCGGTAGGTCTGGACGTCGGCGAGGCCGTCCACGGGGGAGCCGGGGCGCGGCGGGACCCGGACCGCGCTGTCCCGCTCCAGGACGTTCGGCAGGAACATCTCCTCGGCCACCAGGTGCAGCCGGACGCGGCCGCGCTCGCCGTACGCGACGGGCCGGCCTTCGTCGTCGACGAGTTCGAGCCGAGTGGTGGCCGGGTACGGCTCGAAGACGCACGGGTGACGGTCGCCGTCGACGGCCGGTCGCTGCGGTGCGACGCCCATGAGGCTGTTGCCGTAGACGCCGACGACGGCCGCGTCGGGGAAGAACTCCCGGTCGAGCACGCGCAGGCTCTCGGCGCTGATGGAGGTGCCCGCCCAGATGACGGCTCCGACCTGCTCGCGCACCAGCTCGTAGAGGGCGGGGCGGGCGCAGAGGGCCTCAAGGAGCGGCGGGGTGGAGCTGAGGACGGCGACCTTCTGGCTGGTGAGGACGGTCTCGGCCTGGTCGAGCAGGTGCTGGACGTAGCGCTCGGCCTCGTCCTCGCGGCCGTCGGCGAGGAGACGTTTCACCCAGCGCGGGTCGAGGTCGACGGTGTGGAAGAGGGCACCGGACAGGGCGGCGTAGCGGGACACGTCGTAGCCGATGACGTGCGGACCGCTGGGGCCGAGGTGGAGCCAGTCGCCCTGGGCGGGCACTCCGTTCGCGAGGAGCCGTTCCCGGGCCCAGACGAGGAGTTCGGCCCGGGCGGCGCTGTCGACGATCCGCTTCGGCGAGCCGGTGGTGCCGCCGGAGTCGTAGACGCGGAAGACGCGGTCCTTCAGGCCCCGGGGAATCAGGTCGCCCACGGGCACGGTGCGCAGCTCGGCGCTGACGTCGGGGAAGCGGGTGAGGTCGGCGAGGCCGTGGACGTCGGCGAGGGGGTCGAAGCCGAGGCTCTCGCGCTTGCCGAGCCAGAAGGGGGAGCCGGTGTCGGCACCGAAGTGCCAGGCCATCGACTTCCGTATGTGAAGGTCGAATGCGGTGGGCGCGGTGTCGCCCGGGGTCGTCGGGGAGTCGTTCATGGCGGGTGCTGGTCTCCTTCAACGCGAAGAGGCGCCGACGGACCCATCCTTCGGTCGGCGCCTATCGCGGGTGTATTGACGGCGTTTCAGTCCTTGCCGGTACGGAGGGTGAGCGCGGCCGCGGCCGCGATCAGCGGGAAGACCGCGACGACGGCCAGCACGCTCGTCAGCTCCATAGACTTCACGAGCGCGCCGGCAGTGGCGCTGCCGACGCCGCCGCCGACGAAGAAGGTGAGGTTGAGCAGGCCCATCGCGCCGCCGCGCAGGGCGGGTTCGACGTGTGCGGACATCAGGGCGGTGGTGATGACCTGGGTGACCGCGAAGGCGGCGAAGCCGAGCGAGGCGCCGACGAGCAGCGGCGTCGGGTTGCCGACGGCGGCCGACAGGGCCAGCACGACGGCCATGGCGAGCGCGATCACGCTGAGCAGCACCGAACCGGCCCTGCCGCCCGCGAACCTGCCCGCGAAGCGGGACAGGACGGCGCCGACGGCCGCGCCGGGCAGCAGCCACGTACCGACGGCGAGGACGCTCCAGCCGTGCCCGCCGACGAGGATCTGCGGCACCAGGTACATGGCGGCGAAGAGGCCCGCGTAGGCGCCGACGCCGGTGAGCGAGGCACGCAGGAAGACCCGGTCGGCGACCAGCCGGCGCGGCACGAAGGAGCCCTCCACGGTGCGCACCCGCCGCACCAGGCCGGCCAGGGACAGCAGGAGCGCGACGGCGAGCCCGGTCACGAGCGGGACGGCGAGACCGAGCGCGTACGACTGGATGAGCAGCAGGAAGGACATGGCGGCGACGGTCAGGAGCACCGCGCCCGGCAGGTCGAGCCGGCGGCCGCTGCCGGCCCGGGCCGCGGCGGCGCGCAGGCACAGCGGCACGGCGAGCAGCGACAGCGCGGGCAGGACGAGCGCGATCCGCCAGGTCACCCACTGGGTGAGGACGCCGCCGGCGAGGGTGGCGCTGGCGGAGAACACGGCCATGGTGGCGCCGAACCCGCCGAGCACCTGGGGACGGTCGGCCGGGGGAGCGGACGCGGACAGCGCGAGCGCGCCGGAGGTCATGGCGCCGGATCCGGCGGCGAGCACGAAGCGGCCGCCGACGAGGACGCCGATGTTCGGGGCGAGCAGGCAGACGACGGTGCCGACGGCGAGCACGAGCGAGCCGACGAGCAGCGAGGCGCGCACGCCCCTGGCGTCGGCGAGCCGCCCGAAGAGCGCGGTGCCGACGCCGAGGGCGAGCGCGTGGGCGGTGAGCACCCAGGCGGCGGTGGCGGGAGTGGCGTTCAGGGCCTTGGCGACGTCGGGCAGGGCGACTCCGGCGGCGGTGACGCCGAAGACGGCGGGCCCGAACAGGGCGCCGTAGCGCAGCCCGGCGGACCGGGCGCTGAGGACGGCGGTCGGCTGCCCGGGGGCGGTGGACACGGCCTGGTCGGTGGTCATGGGTCTCCTCCTACGGAGACGGCGGGTCGACAGGGGCGAGGGGATCGAGGAGGGCGAGGAGGGCGAGCGGGATCGAGGAAGGCGAGGACGTCGAGGGGGCCGAGCAGGGCGCGGAGGGCGAGGGAGCGTCGGGCGGAGGTGGCGACGGAGGGGAGGGGCCGCGGGCGGTACGGGGCCGCGGCGAGGGTCCGGGCGGGCGCGGCCGGGGAGGAGCCGGGCCCGCCCGGAGCCGGGGGAGCGGGCTGGGCCCGGGGCGTCAGGAGGGCTCGGGCAGCAGGGCGTGGCCGAGGCGGAAGACGTTGTGCGGGTCGACCCGCTTCTTGGCCTGGAGCAGCCGGGCGAAGGTCGCCCGGTCGAAGCAGTCCTCGGCGGACCGGGCGGTGTCGGCGCCGGCGAGGAAGTTGAGGTAACGGCGACCGGTCGACCAGCCGGCGAGCCGGCTCAGGACGACGTCGGGCGATCCCGGCAGCGACAGCGTGGACAGGGTGAACGCCCCGTCGCGGCCCACCGCGTTGGGTACCGCCGGCGGCCGGGACAGCGCCCCGCCCAGGTGCCGCACCTCCACCATCGGGTCGGTGCAGCCGCTGCCGGGCCCGGCGGCGTCGAGCAGCGCGTCGAGCGCGCCCTCGTCGAAGTCCCGCAGCACGATGTTGCGTTCGTGGTACGGCAGGGGCTCGGTCGGGTCCTGGTGGATCTCGGCGACCGCGCTGTACGGCATCTCGCCGACGGTGTCGGCGAGCAGCGTCCCCGCCTCGCGCAGCGGGCGCAGCAGCTCCTCGCCGTCCTCCCGGGTGCCGGTGAACGCGATCCGGACGTGTACGGCGAGCTCGCCGGCCGGGTGGCCGGGCACCTGGTGCAGCCCGGGCACCCGGAGCAGCGCCACGGAGGAGGTCAGGGTCTCGGGCAGCCCGGCGGTCCAGGTCCGCCAGGTGTCGAGCACGGCGGCGGCCTCGGTGCCGGGGAAGTAGAGCCCGCCGCCGTACAGCCGGGCGACGGGGACGAGGCCGAACTCGAGGGCGGTGACGATGCCGAAGTTGCCCTTGCCGCCGCGCAGCGCCCAGAACAGCTCGGCGTCCGTGTCGCGGGTGACGGTGCGGTGCTGTCCGTCGGCGGTGACGAGGTGGACGCGGGTGACGTGGTCGGCGGCGTACCCGTACAGCCGGCCCAGCGGGCCGAGCCCGCCGCCGAGGGTGTAGCCGACGACGCCGACGAGGTGCGAGGAGCCGTTGAGCGGCGCGAGGCCGTGATAGGCGGCGGTGGCGATGACCTGGTGCCAGCGGGCGCCGGCCTCGACGCGGGCGATCCGGGCGATCGGGTCGACGGCGACGGCGTTCATCCGGTGGGTGGTGACGAGGACGGCGTCCTCGGCGGGTGCCGCGATGCCGTGCCCGGTGGCCTGGACGCCGACGGGCAGCCCGAGTTCGGTGCCCAGGCGGACGGCCGCGGCGACGTCCTCGGCGGTGACGGCGCCCACGACGAGCGCCGGGCGGTGCCGGCCGATCCGGTTGAAGCCGTCGAGCTCGGCCTCGTAACCCGGGTCGTCAGGGAGGAAGACCTCGCCCTTCACCTCGGTGACGAGCCGGTCCACGGCGCTGTCCTGGATGACGGAGTGCTGCGGCTGGCGAGCCATGGACGGCCCCTCTCTGCTGCGTACGGCGCGTACGGCGCGTGTGGCCCGGCGGGTTGGGCACGGCGCGGTGCCGTGCGGTGCCGTCCGTGCCTGTGCTTGGGAACGCAGCCGAGTCTTTCCGTCACGGCAGGTCCGCTCCATCCCCTGCGGAGGAGGGACTCCGCACCGGTCTCCCCCCTCAGGTGAGGGGGAGGACCGGTCAGCGGCGGGTCGCCGGCGAGGTGGTCCGGGCAGCCGCCCGGTCGGTGGCCCGGTCGGCGGCCCCGGCGCCGAAGAGCAGGACCTCGTCGGTGCGGGGCTGTTGCGCGACGGGCTTGTCGGTGGCGCCGAGGATCAGGCTCTCGATCGACTGGAGCCGTTCGCCGGGCACGATGCCCAGCTCGTCGCGGAAGCGGCGGTGGGTGTCGCGGAACAGCGCGAGGGCGTCCGCGGTGCGCCCCGACCGGTAGAGGGCGATCATCAGCTGGGCGATGAGGGTCTCCCGGAACGGGTGTTCGGAGACGTGGTGGGTGAGTTCGCCGAGGACCCTGCGGTGGTAGCCGAGCCGCAGCTCCAGCTCGTAGCAGTCCTCCAGGGCGGAGTGGTAGTCCTCGTGGTACTTGAGGGCCACCGTGTCGAGCAGCGGGCTGCCGAGCCCTTCGCCGAGAGGCCCCCGCCACAGGGCGAGGGCCTCTCGGTAGAGCAACGCCAGGTCGAGATCGGGGTGTTCGGCCGCCCCGGCTCTGGCGCGGGATATCAGCTGTCCGAAGCGGTGCAGGTCGACGCCGGTGTCCGGGGTGCGCAGCCGGTAGCCGGTCTTGTGGGTCTCGATGGTCGCCGCGACGTCCCCGGCGTCGAACTGGCGGCGCAGCGAGGAGACGCAGATGCGGATCTGGCTGCGGGCCGTCGCCGGTGGCGAGTCGCCCCAGATGGCCCGGATCAGGCGGTCGACGGCGACCACCCGGTTGCACTCCAGCAAGAGCATCGTCAGCAGAATGCGCTGGCGGTTTCCGCTGAGCTTCACCTCGCCGCGCGCGCCGTGCACGACAAGGGCTCCGAGGGCGAGAAAAGCAGTCGGTTCTCTGGTCATGGATCTTCCCCCAAGATCGGATGCCGGTGAATTGGGCGATGGTCTGGTCGTCCGCTCACCAACTGGGGAGCAACTTTATTCCCCAGCCTTCCGGCGCTGCCAGCCGATGGCTGATTTCCCTACCCAGAGATGTCAATTCGTCGAGGACCCGCGCCCGGTCGAGGTGCCCTGCGTCGAGTGCGCGCAGACCGGACCGGTCGGCGAGTTCGATCACCCGGATCTTGGCCGATTCGTCGTCGGCGGCGACGAAGACGTCCACGGGATGCCCGTCGATGAGTCCCCGGTAGATCGACTCGGCGTCCCCGGCGGCGCAGGCCCGCACCCACGAGGCACCCGGCGCGGCGGCGGTCAGCTCACCCATCCCCGTACCGCACGGCTCGTGGTGGGGCGCGGTCACCTCGACGAGCACCTTTCCGGTGAGCGAGCGCCGCTGGGAGCGCAGGAAACCGAGGGTCTCCGCCCGGTCGAGGGCGAGGATCACCAGGCCGGGCCGGAGGGCGGAACGGGCCGCGGCGGCGGTGACGGTCCCGGGCGCTCCGGCCGTCACCTCGCGGGCGACCCGGCCGGCCCGGACGGTGCTGGGGTCGGTGAGGAGGACGTCCGCGCCGGCGAGCGCGGCACGCCGGGCCATCGCCCTGCCCATCGCACCGGCCCCGATGATGCCCACCTTCATACGCGTTCCTTCGGAAGCCCGATCCGGCCCGATCCCCGCATGCCGCATGCCGCCGGAATGTGTAGCGCCGAATTCTCCAGGAGTGCGCGCTCCGTTTCATCCCCCTATTCGAGGGGGTTGCGGTGAGGGGCGCGCCGCCCATGATTTATCCGTCAAATGATCCGCGGATCCGATACAGAATCCGCCATTTGTCGATCCGATGGCCGGTACGGTGACCGAGCCGGTCCGGCCGTGACCGAAACCCTTCATCCGAAACCCTCGTCCGAAACCCCTCAAGTGAGGGGTTGGCGCTCCGTCCGGCGGCTGTCACGATCGACGGATGAGCAATGAGCGGATCGAGATCGGCCGCGCGGAACTCCTCTCGCGGGCAGCGAAGAGCGGCGACGCCCTCGGCATGTTCGCCGAGGCGTCGCATCACGTGCGCCGGCTCGTCCCGTACGACGCCGCCGTCTGGCGCGTCACGGATCCCGAGACCGGCATGATGGCCGCCCCGATCCGCGCCGAGAACCTCGACGAGCACGGCTGCGCCGTCTACTGGGAGACCGAGCTCTTCACGGAGAACGTGAACCTGTTCCGCGACCTCGCCCAGGCCAAGGTGCCGGTGGCGGGCCTGCGCGAGGTCACCGGCGACCTCCCGGCCCGCAGCAGTCTCTACCACTCCTTCATGAAACCCCGGGGCTTCCAGGACGAGTTACGGGCCGTGCTGCGCGTCGGCGGACGCCCGCACGGCCACATCAGCCTGTTCCGTGCGCACGGCCGTCCGGCCTTCGGCCCCGCCGAGACCCGGCTCGTCGAGAGCCTGGTGACTCCGCTCGCCCGCAAGCTCCGTTCCTTCGCGGGCACCGCGCCGCAGCCCCTGCCGGACTCGCCCCACGGCCCCGGCCTGCTCCTCTTCGACGCCTCCGGCGCGCTGCTCTCCGCCAACGACGACGCCCGCGCCCACCTCGCCGACCTGCCCGACGGCCCGGCCGTCGCCAGCGCGGGACTGCGCGTGCCCGCCTGGGTCCAGGCCACCGCCCTCAAGGCCCGCGCCATCTCCCAGGACCGCGACCGCGGCCACGCGCGCGTACGGGTGCGCACCCGCGGCGGCCACTGGCTGGTGTGCCACGCCTCCTGCCTGCGCGAGTCCGACGGCCGGCTCGGCCCGTCCGCGGTGGTGATCGAACCGGCCAAGACCTCCGAGATCGTGCCGCTGATCGTCGACGCCTTCGAACTGACCGAGCGGGAGACCGAGGTGACCCAGTGCATCGCGCGCGGGCTGCCGACCGGGAAGATCGCCGAGCAGCTCCACCTCTCCCCGCACACCGTGCGCGACTACATCAAGGGCATCTTCGAGAAGGTGGGCGTGTCCAGTCGCGGCGAGCTGGTCGGCCGGCTGTTCACGGAGTACTACGCGCCGTTCGCGGAACGCGGCATGGTCCGGATCCACGACTGACCCGCGGCCCGCCCGCCCCCTCGCCCATCGCGCCTCCGGCGGCGCCGCCCGCCCCCTCGCCGCCCCTTACCCCTCGCCCCCGTCTCCCCCTCACCTCCGTCTCCCCCTCACCCCTCGCTCCCCGGTCACCTCGTATCCACCGCGTATCGGTTTCCGCGAAAGGGGTGTGTCCTGGGTCACGTTCGAGTTGAATGATGCCGGGGGGTGCCGGATGAGTGGCTCTGCGAGTGACACGGCCGACACGGCGAGGGTTCCGGGGGTTCCCGGGGCCGATCTGCTCGCCGCACTGCTCGACGGGATGGACGCGGCGCTGTGCGCGCTCGACGCCACGGGGACCGTCACCCACTGGAACAGGGAGGCCGAGCGGATCCTCGGCTGGAGCGCCCGCGAGGCCGTCGGGCGGCGCGGCTTCGACGGCTGGGCCGCCCGCAGCGCCGACGCCGCGGACATCCTGGCCCGGCTGCTGCGGTCGATGACCGCGCCGGGCCGCCAGGTCCACGAGTTCGCCCTGCTGCGCAAGGACGGCGGCCGGGTCCTCGTCCGTACGCAGACGGCGGGCGTGCGCGGGGCCGACGGCCGGCCGGCGGGCGTCTACCTGGCCTTCGGGGAAGTCCACGTCCAGATCGACCTGGAGCGCTCGCTCGCCCTCAGCGAGGCCCTGTTCGCCGACGCCGCGTGGGGCGTGGTCCTCGTCGACGTCGACCTGCGCCCCGCGGTCGTCAACGGCTACGCGGCCCGGGCCCTCGGCGCCGCCCGCGGCTCGCTCCTCGGCCGCCCGCTCGGCGACATCGTCGGCCAGGGCGTCGAGGAGCTGGAAGCGGCCCTCCAGCACGTCCTGGCCGCCGGCTCGCCCGCCGAACCCGCCGACGTGTGGCTGACCCTGCGCGGCGCCCGCGGCGAACGCCGCCGCTGCTGGCGGTGCGGATTCGTGCGCCTCGCCACGCCGTTCGCCGAGGGACCGGAGCCGGTGCCGCTCGGCGTCGGCTGGCTCTTCCAGGACGTCACCGACGCCCGCCTCGCCGAACAGGACGCCGACCGGCTGCGTTTCCGCTGGAGCCAGCTGCACCGGGCGAGCGCGGCCGCGGCGGAGTGCGAGGACCCGGTGCGGGCCGCGGCGGTCCTCCTCGACTTCGCCCTGGCGGGCTTCGCGGACCACGTCCTCGTCGACCGCGCCACCGCCGACGGCCGCCTCGTCCGCGCCCTCGCCACCCCGACCGGCGCCCCCGGCCCGGTCGCCCCCGTCACCACCGGCGGCATCCCGCTCCGTTACGCCCCGTCCCACCCGGCCCTCAAGGCCCTCACCCGCCCGGGCCCCACCCGCACCAGCACGGCCCCCGGCACCGACCGCCTCTGGCCCCCCGACACGGCCCACGCCCTCTGCCTGCCCCTCCGCACCCAGGCCCGCACCCTGGGCGTCACCACCTTCCTCCGCTCCCCGTCCCGCCCCGCCTTCGCACAGGAGGACACCCTCTACGCGGAAACGGTCACGGCACGGGTGGCGGCGTCCCTGGCGCTGGCGGGGGAGTGGGGAGCGGGCGGGTCCTGACCCTGACGGTCCGTGGCCGGAAGTGGTCTGTGGATAACCGGAACGGGATGTCGTTCAACTGTGCGATCATCGCGGCGAACCTGTGAACCACCACCGCTCCCGGGGGGGACCGGACCATGCCACGACCTTCGTGTACGGCGCCCAGATCCGCGCCGTACACCGCCTTGCTCGCCGTACTCACACTCGTCCTGTCGCTGTTCCTCCCGGTGTTCTCCACCGCACCGGCCCGGGCCGCCGAAGCCGTGGCCGCGCCGGTGGCCGAGCAGTCCGCCGGTCCCGCCCCCGCGGCGGAGCCGGCGACCGAGGCGCCCGTCGGGCCGGCGCCCGCCGCCGAGGACTGCACGCCGCTCGCCCTCGCCCGCTTCGGCGGCCCGGGCGACGCCGTCGGCAAGGCATCGCTGGCCGGCAACGGCAGCGCCTGCTTCACCTTCACCGCTGAGAAGCCGGGCATGCACCGGGTGCTGCTCGACGGCCACTACGAGACCCGCGCCACCGTCTACGACGGCGACACGTGGCTCGACTGCGGGGGCTGGTGCGACCTGGCCCGCTCCGGCCAGTTCACGCTGCGTCTCGACAACGGCTCGATCGACCCCGACGAGGCGTCGGTGTCGGTCACACCGCTGTTCACCACCGAGGGCTGCCTGCCCGAGACCGGTACGTCCTGGGACCAGGAGCCGCTGAAGGGCACCCTGGTCAGCCGGCTCGGCCTCATCTGCCAGCCGTTCGCGGCCAGGCCGGGCGAGCGCATCACGCACCGGTTCGACATGGTCGTCTACGGCGAGGAGAGGAGCCTGGTCACCGACGAGACCGGCCGCTCCGTCTGCGACCCGAGCGCCGGTGGCGAGGGCTGCGTCCTGACCGGTGACGGCCCGTACCGGATCATCGGCGAGGGCAGTTACGCGTCGGAGGGCTTCCCCGCCGCGTACTCGCTGAAGATCCGCCGCCTCTCGGACCCCCAGGGCTGCGCGACCGTCCCGGTGAACGCCTACGGCTCCGCGCCGACGACCGTCTCCCCGGCGACCGGCTGCAAGACCTTCACCGTGCCGGCCGCCGGTACGTACGACGTGTACGGCGTGGCGGCCGAGGGACAGCGCTCGCGCCTGAGGGTCCACGACCGTGCGGGCACGACCGTCTGCGAGCCGTGGGACGAGTGCAGGCTGACGACCGGTGTCACGTACACGCTGACCACCGACGAGGCGACGCTGATCCTGGACCGCGCCGCCGAGGACGGCTGTGTGACGGCCGCCCTCGGCACGAACGACGGCTCGTTCGCCACCCCCGGCGAGATCGACTGCCTGACGCTGCCGCTGCCCGGGAACGCCCACGCGGCGCTCCTCAAGCCCACCGGCGGCCCCGAACCCCGCCCGGACGTCGTCGTCTGGGACGCGGACGGTGGCTACGTCTGCGGCGAGGAGAAGCTGCTCGCCGGCACCTGCGTCCTGACCGGACCGGCTCCGCACCGCGCGATCGTGTCCACCAAGGACACCCAGCCGCCCACCGGCGCCTACCGCATGGTGCTGTACCGCACGGACGGCGCCAACGACTGCCAGGTGTTCCCGCAGGGCGACTTCACCGCGACGAGCGCCCTGACCCGGGTGAACACCGGCGGCGGAGTCTTCTCCCACTGCCTGACGATCCCGGCCGACGCGCACTCCACCCAGGAGAACGTGCAGCTGCGCGGCGTCGGGGCGGCCGCGCAGTTCTCCGTCCTGGACACCACCGGCAAGCAGGTGTGCAACGGCTGGTCGAACTTCGGCAGCTTCGCCACCTGCGCGCTGACCCCGGGCCTCGCCCACACCGTGCTGGTCGTGGGCCGTGACACCTCGTCCGCCTACACCCTGGCCCGGCGGGACGTGACGGAGACGGCCAAGGGCTGCACCGCGACCCCGGCGACGGCGGTCGGCGGTGCCTCCTTCGAGGGCGCAATGGGCGCCCCCGGCGAGCTGCGCTGCCGCCAGGTGACCACCGGGAACGCCGGTGACGTCCTGCACCTCGACGTGCGCGACCCGCTCGGTACGGCGAACATCCTGGCCTACGACGCGTCCGGCAACGCCACCACCTGTGGCTACCGCAACCGGTCCTGCGTGGTCACCGGCTCGACCCGCTACCAGGTCGTGGTGACCGTGCCGCCGAACCTGAAGGCCGCCGAGACGTACCGCTTCGACGCGCTGCGCATCGGCACGCCCGCCGGACCGGCCCCGGAATGCACCCGGGTCGCGAGCATCCCTTACGGGTACGGGCCGTTCACGGGCCGGCTCGACGAGCAGCACACGGCGGTCTGCCTGGCGCTGCCCACGGCCGGGGGCGACCGGTTCAAGGTGGCGGTCGCCGACACCGAGGGCCGGACGGACACCGCCGTCCCCCGGCTGTACGACGCCAAGGGCAACGACCCGTGCTACAGCTCGTCGGGGGTCTACCAGTGCGGCGTGTCCGGCACCTCGGGGGCGTCGCCCACCACCTTCGTCCTCGGCCTTCCCGAGAAGGCGCCCCTGACGGACTTCAGCGCCCGGCTCGACTGTGACGCGATCCCCTGTGGCACCGAGGCGATATCCATCGGGACGGTCTCGCCGCTCTCCGGCCAGGGCGGCAAGGCCGTCACGCTCACGGTGACCGGCACGGCTCTCGGCATGAGGGACTACGTCCGGCTGACCAACGGCTCGCAGACGCTCAAGGCGACCACGGTGTCCGTGTCCCCGGACGCCCGGACCCTGACGGCGACCCTGGACCTGACGTCCGTCGGCGAGAGCACCTGGAACGTCAGCGTCATCGTCCGCGACTCCTACGAGTACCAGCGCGGCACCTTCACCGTCAGCAAGCCCGCCACCGCCGGTCTCGGCACGTACAAGGCGCTCACGCCGACGCGTCTGATGGACACCCGCTCGGGTCTGGGCGTGCGTCAGGGGAAGGTCGGCGCGGGACAGACCGTCACGCTGCAGGTGGCCGGCAAGGGCGGGGTCCCCGCCACGGGGGTGAGCGCCGTGACCCTCAACGTCACCGCGACCGGGCCGACCGCGGGCAGCTTCGTGTCGGTGTACCCGAACGGCACGACCCGCACCTCCGCCACCAACCTCAACTTCACGGCGGGGCAGACCATCCCGAACCTCGTGGTCGTGCCCGTCGTGAACGGCAAGGTCGACTTCTACAACAAGAACGGCTCGGTGGATCTGATCGCCGACGTGGCGGGCTACTACGTCACGGACGGCTCGGGCGCCACGTACCAGCCCGTCACGCCCGACCGTCTCATGGACACCCGGTCCGGACTCGGCGTCCGCCAGGGCAAGGTCGGGGCGGCCGAAACGGTGTCGCTCCAGGTGACCGGAAAGGGCGGGGTTCCCGCCTCCGGGGTCACCGCCGTCGTCCTCAACGTGACCGCGACCGGACCCACGGCGGGCAGCTTCGTGTCCGTCTACCCGTCCGGTACGGCCCGCACCTCGGCGTCGAACCTCAACTTCACCGCCGGCCAGACCATCCCCAACCTCGTCGTCGTCCCGGTCGGCGCCGACGGCAAGGTCACCTTCTACAACAGGTCCGGGTCCGTCGACCTGCTCGCCGACGTGGCCGGCTACTTCACCACCGAGGGCACGGGTTCGGCGTACCAGCCGGTCACGCCGGCCCGGCTGATGGACACCCGTTCCGGGCTCGGGGTGGCGAAGGCGAAGGTCGGGGCCGGGCAGACCGTCACGCTGCAGGTGGCCGGGCAGGGCGGGATTCCGGCGTCCGGGGTCACGGCCGTCGTCCTGAACGTCACGGCGGTCGCGCCGACGGCGGCGAGCTTCGTGTCCGTCTTCCCGGACGGTACGCAGCGCACCTCCGCGTCCAACCTCAACTTCACCGCCGGGACCACCATCCCCAACCTGGTCGTGGTGCCGGTGGTGAACGGAAAGGTGAGCTTCTACAACAAGAACGGGTCCGTGGACCTGCTGGCCGACGTCGCCGGCTACTACGTGGCGTAGGACCTGACAGAAAGCGACGGGGCCGCGGCGAGTTCTCGCCGCGGCCCCGTCGTTCGTTTCCGGCCTCAGTGGCGGAAGAAGATCCGGTCGCCGTACTCCGTCATCACCCGGCCGTTCCACTCGTGGCCGCCGTCCACGTTGCCCGAGCGCAGGAGCGGCGGCTCGATGCCCAGGCGGACCATCTCCTCGGCCGCCGCCGCCATCGTGGCCTGCATGAGGGCGCTGGTGACGACGGTCGACGCGGGCGCGAAGGGGGCCTCGATGCCGTCGTGGGTGAGCTCGGCGTCGCCGACGGCGATGCGGGAGTCGAGGACGATGTCGCAGTGGTCCTTCAGGAAGGTGCCCGAGACGTGCCGGGACTTCGTCTCCGTCGCGTACGCCACCGAGGTCACGCCGATCACGGTCAGGCCGAGCGCCCGCGCGTTCATCGCCATCTCGACCGGCAGGGCGTTGCGCCCGGAGAGGGAGATGATGATCAGGACGTCGCCGGCCCTGGCCGGGGAGGAGTCCAGGACCGCGCCGGCCAGGCCGTCGACCCGCTCCAGCGCGGAGCCGAGGGTGGCGGGCATGACGTCGACGCCGACGACGCCGGGGACGGCCAGCAGGTTCATCAGGGCGAGGCCGCCGGCCCGGTAGACCACGTCCTGCGCGGCGAGCGAGGAGTGCCCCGCGCCGAACGCGAAGAGTCGGTTGCCGTTCGCGACGGCCTCGGCGATGGCCGTACCGGCGGCCGCGATCTCCGCCGCGTCCTCGTCCCGCACCTTTTGGAGCAGGCCGATGGCGGCGTCGAAGAACTGTCCGGCCAGCTTGCTCTCGCCCATGGCGGCGACTCCTTCTGCTCGTGGTCGCGGATCACGGTGCGGTCTGGACCATTGCTCTGTCAATACCGCCTCGCCCCGGCGGGCCCCGGTTGTCGGCGCGATGCGCAAGAATTGGTGCAGGGCCAGCGCACGACTCATCGAGGGGCACGTATGTCCGGACTGATCGACACCACGGAGATGTATCTCCGCACCATCCTTGAGCTCGAGGAGGAAGGTGTGGTCCCCATGCGCGCCCGGATCGCCGAGCGGCTGGACCAGAGCGGTCCGACCGTCAGCCAGACGGTGGCCCGCATGGAGCGCGACGGACTGGTGGCCGTCGCCAGCGACCGTCACCTGGAGCTCACGGAGGAGGGCCGCCGCCTGGCCACCCGGGTGATGCGCAAGCACCGGCTGGCCGAGTGTCTGCTCGTGGACGTGATCGGTCTGGAGTGGGAGCAGGTCCACGCCGAGGCCTGCCGCTGGGAGCACGTGATGAGCGAGGCCGTGGAGCGCCGCGTCCTCGAGCTGCTGCGGCACCCGACGGAGTCGCCGTACGGCAACCCGATCCCGGGCCTCGAAGAGCTCGGCGAGAAGGCCGAGACGGAGTCCTTCCTGGACGACTCGATGGTCTCGCTCGCCGACCTGGACGCCGGCGGCGAGGGCAAGACGGTGATCGTCCGCCGTATCGGCGAGCCGATCCAGACGGACGCCCAGCTGATGTACACGCTGCGGCGGGCGGGCGTGCAGCCCGGGTCCGTGGTCTCCGTGACGGAGTCCCCGGGCGGTGTCCTGGTCGGCAGCAGTGGCGAGGCGGCCGAGCTGGACAGCGAGGTCGCGGCGCACGTCTTCGTCGCCAAGCGCTAGGCCGGCTCCGGGTCGCCCGAGCCAGGTCTCCGGGCCCGTTTTACGGCGGAATCGCCACGCCCGCGGCCCCTCCCGTGCCACGCTGGTGGGATGAGGGCCGCCCTCCCTACGACAGGGACGAGAAGGACGACGAGGACGACAAGGAACCCCGGCGCCGTACGGCGCCGGGGTCCGTCCTCCCCTGTGCTGACCCGGAGCCCCGAGCTCCCAGGGTCATTCCCGTCGGACCGTTTTCCCCGAGCGGCCCGCCTCCCGTTGAAGATCTCCCCTCGGCCGCAGCCGTCAATCCTTGAGCCCTGTCACTCGAACGTGGGGTGTTGAGCGGCAGAAGCGCATTTTCGAATACAGGTTCGATAGTCTGGCGCAGTTCCACGGGAAAGAGGGGGTGCCGAGCAGCATGGTGCGACGACTCGACGTCACGGGAGCCGACGGCGTACGCCTGGCGGCCTGGGACTTCACGGAACGTACGGCGCCACAGACCGGCCCCGGCGTCTTACTGCTCCACGGACTGATGGGCCGCGCCTCCCACTGGGCGCCCGCCGCCCGCCGGCTCGCCCCGCGCCACCGCACCGTCGCGCTGGACCAGCGCGGCCACGGCCACAGCGAGAAGCCCACGACCGGACCCTTCACACGCGAGGCGTACGTGGCGGACGCGATCGCCGCCGTCGAGCGGCTCGGCCTCGGCCCGGTCACCCTCGTCGGCCACTCGATGGGCGCCCTCACCGCCTGGCAGCTCGCCGCCGAGCGGCCCGACCTCGTCCACGCCCTCGTCATCTGCGACATGCGCGCCTCCGCGCTCGGCGCGGCCTCCCAGCGCGAGTGGCAGGACTGGTTCCGCCGCTGGCCCGTCCCCTTCCCCTCGCTCGACGCCGTCCGCCAGTGGTTCGGCGAGGACGACCCCTGGGTGGAGCGCCCCCGGCCCGCCCGCGGCGCCTTCTTCGCCGAGGTGATGGCCGAACAGGCCGACGGCTGGCGCCCGGTCTTCGACCCGGCCCAGATGCTCACCTCCCGCGAGACCTGGGTCCACGACGCCCACTGGGACTCCCTCGCCCAGGTGCGCTGCCCCACCCTGGTCGTCCGGGGCCTGGACGGCGAACTGGGCCGCGCCGAGGCGCAGGAGATGGTCCGCGTCCTCCCGCACGGCGCGTACGCGGAGATCCCGGACGCGGGCCACCTCCTCCACTACGAACACGCGGACGCCTGGTGGGAGGCCGTGGCGCCCTTCCTGAACGGCGTCCTCACGTCCTGACGGACGGAAGGCGAACACCCCAGATTTCTGGGATGGGCGGGCGGCGCCCGGGCTGCCAGCCTGAACCTCACGCGACGATGCGCATTCCCGGTGAGGAAACCAGAAATGACGACACGTAAGAGACTGGCGGCCACGGTCGCCGCCCTGGCGCTCGGGGCGGGCGTGCTCGCCGCCGCCCCGGCCGCGCACGCGCAGAGCATCTGCGACGGGCCCACGCCGCCCGAGTGGTGCGACGGCGGCGGAGTCGAGGACCCGCCGGTGGACTACGACCCCGAGGGCGCGCTGACCTCGGCGACCCGCGTCCCCGGCGGCGTCAACGTCTCCGGCTGGGCCTCCGACCCAGACGGCACCGGCGCGACCCGGGTGAAGATCACCGTGGGCGGCACATGGATCGCGACCCTGGACGCCAACCAGTCGGGCGGCAGGTTCTCGGGCTTCGTCAGCGTGCCCACCGCCACCGGCCAGGTCTGCGCCACCGCCATCAACACCGGCTACGGCACGGACACCGGCCTCGGCTGCTCGAACTCGGTGAGCCACGACCCCGTCGGCCATCTGGACGGCTACCGGGTCGACGGTGGTTCGGTCACCATGTGGGGCTGGGCGCTCGACCCGGACACCGCCGCGTCCACGCAGGTGTACGTCCAGTACAGCGACGGCAACACCTACGGCCCCTACCCGGCCAGCCAGACCCGTACGGACGTCGGTGCGGCGTACCCGGGCTACGGTGACGCCCACGGCTTCTCGTTCACCTTCACGCCCACCGAGGTGCACCGCTGCTACACGGCGTGGCTCGTCCAGGCGGTGGACCTCCACGCGGGAGCCGACAAGTCCATCGGCGGCTACTTCTGCTCCTGAGGGCCGGCCTAGGGATCAGCCGTCGCGATCAGAACGCGAAGACCGCGCCCTCCGCCGTACGCGCCTGGAGTTCACAGGTGTTGCCGTAGGTGGCCGACCAGCGCACCCGCTTGCCCTCCCACACGCCGTCGCCGGTGACGGTGACCGGGTTCCACTCGCGCGTGCAGGGGCGGCGGTCGCCCGTTAAGACCGTCAGGCTGCCGAAGTCGCCCTCGACGGCGTCGAGTTCCGCGCACGCCGCTTCCGGCGCGGGGTGGGTGCCCGACGGGGCGGGGGAGCAGGACAGCGTGACCGCGCGGACGACGGTGGCGGTCGCGGGGCGCGCGCCCTGGCCGATCGTCAGGACCAGCGCCGACGGCGCGTACAGGCCGGCGGGCCCGGCCGGTGCGGCGGGGGCGGCCTCGGCGGTGCCGGTGCCGGTGAACGCGGTGCCGACGAGGGCGAGACCGGTCGCGGTGGCGAACGCGGTGGCGCCGAGAGCACGGAAGTAACGCACGGGGATGTCCCTTCGGGGGAAGACGGGGGATGTGTGCGAGCCGATCGGCTGCGCAACGGAGTCTTGTCGACGCGGAGGGTGATCGCACATCCGTCCGTCGCTTTCCGGCCGATCCGCCTGAACGAGCCCGACCGACTGGTCGTTCGGGCAGTTGGCGCAAGGATCCCGGCGCCCCCGCCGCCTCTCCTCTCCGACCGCCGCCTCCGGCGGTTCAATGCCGGACGACCGCCTGACCTGCACCGACTCGAAAATGGTTGCGACTTGGAGGACTTACGTCCGTCCCGGGTCGACCAGAAGCCTCCCCCGCACCGGGAAGAGGCTCCGACCCCGCGCGGTGAGCGGCGAGCGGCAGCGCCGGGGCCGCACGCCGAAGGGCCGGACTCCCCGCGGGAGTCCGGCCCTCGGTCTCGTCACGGGTCGAGCGGCGACTAGCCCTTGCTCACCGCCGCCAGGATCTCCGGCAGGCGCTTCGCCACCCGCGGCGCCGCCGCCTTCAGGCCCGCCCAGGCGATCAGCGCGCCGTAGAGCACGCCGAGCGGGAGCAGGATCCACAGCAGGGAGTCGTGGTCCGCGAGGTGGAGGAAGAGGGTCAGGCCGAGGACCGGGGCGCACAGGAGCGCCGC
Organism: Streptomyces sp. NPDC127092; assembly: GCF_042722475.1. Taxonomy (NCBI): domain Bacteria; kingdom Bacillati; phylum Actinomycetota; class Actinomycetes; order Kitasatosporales; family Streptomycetaceae; genus Streptomyces; species Streptomyces sp. NPDC127092. The sequence goes on along the minus strand of NZ_JBHXFE010000032.1, from coordinate 59,629 downwards.
GGCGAGCATGCCGCCGAAGATCGAGATCCAGGCCAGACCGGCCTGGCCCGGAGCCACGTTCTTGAAGGCGTTGTCCTGGGGTATCGAGTACGGGAAGTTGGCCGAGGCCACCGCACCCGTCGCCATCATCGCGCCGAGCAGCGCGAACGACAGGCCCAGGCCCTCCGGCAGCTGGTCCCACCGGCCGAGGACGGCGACCGTCGCCGTGGTCACCAGCGCCGTGTACGGGACGGTGATCAGCAGCAGCGCCAGGGCGCGCGACCGGAGTTCGGCGTACGCGTCGGCCTTCGTCGAGATGGTCTGCGCCACCATCCAGAAGGCCGAGGTGTCCTGGCCGAACTGGTTGTACATCTGGATGCCGAGCATGCCCGAGGCGAAGCACGCGAAGTAGACGGTGCCCGTGCCCTGGAGGGCGTTGAAGAGCGGGACGATCGCGCCGATCGCGAGCGAGGTCACCCACGCCGCCTTCGTCTTCGGATCACGCCACACGTAGCGCAGGCTGCGGTCCATCACGGCGCCCGTGCGCCCGCCCGGAAGCAGCCGGCCGAGCAGCCCGGACGAGGCCGCCTTGTCCTTGGCCGCGGCCCCGCCCGAGGCCGCGTTGACGGTCGAGCCGTCCGGCTCCACCATCAGCCGCACCAGCGACCGCTGCCACCAGTGCACGAGGCCGAACAGCGCGACCGCGGCCAGCAGCAGCCTGGCGGCGGCCACCGCGTAGTCGCCGTCGCCCGCCGCGTCGATCGCGGAGACCGCGGACGCCGGCGGCAGCCAGGCCACGACCTCGGCGGCCGGTTCCAGCGAGGACAACCCGCCGGCCTGGCTGAGCCGCTGGGCGCCGAAGTTCACCAGCTGCATGCCGACCGCGATCACCAGGCCGGACAGCACGGCCAGGTCGCGGCCCTTGCGCGAGGTGAGGAGCCGTACGTTCGCCGCGGCCACGGCCCGCGACAGCGCCACGCACACGGCGACCACGAGCGGTACGGCGAGCACGGCGACGACCGTCCCGGCGGCGCCGCGCGCGAGCGCGAGGGCCGCGCCGACCGCCAGGCACAGGGTGAGGATCGGGCCGATGCCGACCAGGGAGGCCACGAGCAGCGCCCGGACCAGCGGCCGGGGCCGCAGCGGCAGCATCACGAGCCGCGAGGGGTCGAGGGTCTCGTCGCCGCCGCCCACGAACAGCGGCATGACCGCCCAGGAGACCGTGAGGACGCCGATGAGCAGGACCGTGACGGTGGCGGCGTTCGTGTGCCCGCGCAGAAGCAGGAAGCCGAGCACCATGCCGACGGCGAAGAGCACCGACACGACCATCGACACCACGTAGGCGGCGGTGCGGCCGCCCGACTGCTTCAGGCCGTTCTTCAGGAGCGACAGCTTGAGCCGTACGAAGACCGAGGTCAGCGAGGGCGCGGCGGCGGTCGCGGCCGGGGCGGCGCCCACGGCGGGGCCCTGGCCGGGGGCCGGCGGGTTCCATGCGCTCATCGAGCCGAACCGCCCAGCCAGTCCAGGGACTCCCCGGCGTCCCGCCCGTTCGCGCCGACCAGCTCCAGGAACGCGGCCTGGAGCGACGGCGCGTCGCCCCGCACCTGCTCCAGCGGGCCCTGCGCGCGGATCTGCCCGGCCGCCATGACGGCCACCCAGTCGCACAGCGACTCCACGAGCTCCATCACGTGGCTGGAGAACACGACGGTGGCGCCGGACGCGGTGTAGCGCTCCAGGACGCCGCGGATGGTCTGCGCCGACACCGGGTCGACGCCCTCGAACGGCTCGTCGAGGAACAGCACTTCGGGGTTGTGGAGGAGCGCGGCGGCCAGACCGATCTTCTTGCGCATGCCGGTCGAGTAGTCCACCACCAGCTTGTGCTGCGAACCGGTCAGGTCGAGCACGTCGAGCAGCTGCGCCGCGCGCTTGTCGACCTCGGCACCGGGCAGCCCGCGCAGCCGGCCGCTGTACGCGAGGAGTTCACGGCCCGAGAGGCGCTCGAAGAGCCGCAGCCCCTCGGGCAGGATGCCGATCCGTGCCTTGACCTGGGCCACGGACTCCGGATCGGCCCACACGTCGTGTCCGGCGACCCGGATGCGGCCCGCGTCGGGCCGCAGCAGGCCGGTGATCATCGAGAGCGTGGTGGTCTTGCCGGCGCCGTTGGGGCCGACGAGGCCGATGAACCGACCGGCGGGCAGCACCAGATCGATCCCGTTCACCGCGATCTGCTGGCCGAAACGCTTCCACAGCCCCTCGACGTGCACGGCGGGCGAGGAAACAGATCCCCGTGCCCCTCCCGCCCCCTCGCCCCCTCCTTCCTCCGCCCGTCCAGGGCTCCCTTTCTATC
>NZ_JBHXFE010000032.1:0-57220 GCF_042722475.1 Streptomyces sp. NPDC127092 | reverse complement strand
GCGAACTCTCCGTCGTATGCCTGGTCAGGCATCATGTTCCGTCAACCCTTCGGTTGTCCCCGTACAGTCGGGGACCACCTTACGGCTGAGCTCCTTCCGGCCACATTGCCTGAATCCAGCAGGAAGGAGGGTTCGTTCACTGCCGACGTGACCGCGCGTCCGCCGCCTCCCGGCCGCACGCGTACGCCAGCGGGCTGATCAGCTCCTCCGCGTCGGGCAGCCAGCGGTTCGCGGGCGTGGGCTTGCGGGCCCACTGCACCGCCCCGCAACCGCCGACCCGGGTCGGCGGCGCCGCCACGTAGAAGCCCTCGCCGCGGGTGGTCAGATCGATCGAGGACGGCACCCAGCCCAGCTTGCGCACCAGGTCCGGCACCTTGGCCGCCGCACCGGGCAGCACGAAGAAGAACATCCGGCGGTCGGGCGTGCAGGTCACCGGGCCGAGCGTCAGCTCCATCCGCTCCATCCGCGCCAGCGCGAGGAAGCCGGCCGACTCGGGCACCTCGATCGCGTCGAAGGTGCGGCCGGTCGGCAGCAGGATCGACGCCTTCGGCTGCTTCGACCACATCCGACGGGCCCCGACGGCGCTGCCCGTCGCCTGGGTCGACCAGTCGGGGCGGGCCGCGTGGGCGCCGGGCGACGGGCACGCCTCCGCGCCGCAGGAGCACCGCTCCCTGCCCTCGACCGCCTCCAGCCAGGTCCCGGGGAACACGTCCCAGTGCCGCTCTTCCGCGTACCGCACGGCGTTGTCCAGCAGCAGCTCGCCCCGCTGCTTGGGGATCTGTGCGGCTTCCGTGACTCCGATGGTCTCTTCCACGTCGAACTCAACTCCCGCCGCCACCTGGGGTTACGGGCGTCACGGCGAGCGGTGTGACGCATCGATCCTGCATGCGGGGCGCACGGGTGCACGGGCGGGGGCGCGCGTGGGGCCGGGAAGCGGCGGGCGGGTAGACACGGACGGGGGGCGTCGGCGCCGTGCCGCTCCGATTCGCTCTGTGCCGCTGTGTTCCGCTGTGTTCCGCCCTGTCCCGCCCTGTTCGACTCGCGGCCGTGCGACCGACGTGTCCGGTTTCGCGTGTTCACATCTGCATTGACCGGATATCCGCCGGGCAGTGATCAGCCAGTCGATCACCGCACCGGCCTCAGGGGGTAGTCATCATGGCAGCCAGGCCACTCGTCGCCCGCCAGCCCAACGAACGGCTCCAGGCGCTCATCCAGGAGGCCGGGTGCTCCAACGCCGGCCTCGCCCGCAGGGTCAACATGGTCGGCGCGGAGCGCGGCCTCGACCTGCGCTACGACAAGACCTCGGTGGCCCGCTGGCTGCGCGGCCAGCAGCCGCGGGGCCGGGCGCCGGGCATCATCGCCGAGGCGCTGGGCCGCAAGCTCGGCCGCACGGTCACCATCGACGAGGTCGGCATGGCCAACGGCCGCAACCTCGCCTCCGGCGTCGGCCTCCAGTTCGCGCCGACCGTGCTCGGCGCGATCGAGCAGGTCTGCGAGCTGTGGCGCAGCGACGTGGGCCGGCGGGACTTCCTGTCCGGTTCGACGGTCGCCGCGTCCGCGCTCGTCGAACCGAGCAGGGACTGGCTGATCACCGGCGCCGACCCGCTGGTCGCGCGGTCCGCCGGGGCACGGGTCGGCGCCTCGGACGTCGCGGCGGTACGGGCGATGACGACCGCCCTGGTCGACCTGGACCGGCAGTTCGGCAGCGGCCACGTCCGGCCGGTCGTCGTCCACTACCTCAACAGCGTGGTGTCGGGCATGCTCTCCGGCTCCTACCGGGAGGCGGTCGGGCGGGAGCTGTTCGCGGCGGCCGCGCGCCTCACCGAGCTCGCCGGGTACATGGCCGTGGACACCGGCCAGCCGGGGCTCGCCCAGCGCTACTACATCCAGGCACTCCGGCTCGCGCAGGCCGCCGGCGACCGGGCCTACGGCGGTTACGTGCTCGCCGCGTCCATGAGCCACCTCGCCGCGCAGCTCGGCAACCCGCGGGAGATCGCGCAGCTCGCGCGGGCCGCGCAGGAGGGCGCCCGCGGCCAGGTGCCGCCGCGCGCGGAGGCGATGTTCCTCGCGGCGGAGGCCCGCGGCCACGCGCTGCTCGGCGACACCCACGCCTTCGGCCGGGTGGCGGCGCTCGCCGAGGACGCCCTGGGCGCGGCAGAGCCCGAGTCGGGCGACGACCCGACCTGGATCGCCCACTTCGACGAGGCGTACCTGTCGGACGAGCTGGCCCACTGCCACCGGGACCTCGGGCAGGCGCGGGAGGCGGCCCGGGCGGCCGAGCGCTCCCTCGCCGGACACCCGGAGGGCCGGGCCCGGCGCCGGGCGATCGGCCTCGCGCTGCTCGCCGCGGCGCAGGTGCAGCAGCGCGAGGTGGAACAGGCCTGCCAGACCGGCACCCGCGCGCTCGAACTGCTCTCGACGCTGCGGTCCTCCCGGGGCGCGGAGTACCTGGGCGACCTGAAGGAGCGCCTGGAGCCGTACGCGGGGGAGCCGGCGGTACGCGAGTTCGGAGCCCGGCTCGACCTGCACGCGGCGTGAGGGCGGACACGGCGGACACGTCGAGGGGGCGTACGCGGCGGGGGACCGCACGCCTTGCCGGGCCGTACGCGGCGCGGCGCACGCGGTGCAGCGGTGAACGTCACACCTGTGTCACACGTGTGTGCGGGCCGCCCGGCGCACCCGGTAGCGTGAGCCGACGATTCCGTAGGTCCATCAGTAGGAGTCCCGGTGACGCACAGCGGACAGGGGCCGGAGCAGCAGTATCCGGCCGCTCAGCCCCTCCCCCCTGAGGTGACCCCTGGTGGCCCCTCGGACGCGCAGGCGACGCAGTACCTGCCGCCGGTCCCGCCGCAGCCGCCGGCCGCGGCGCCGGGACCGCAGCCGGGCTACGGCTACCCGCCGCCCGCCGCGCCCCAGCCGGGTTACGGCTATCCGCAGCCGGACTCGCAGGCGACGCAGTACCTCGGGGCGGTGCCGCCGCAGGCGCCCGTGCCGCAGGGGCCGGACGCGCAGGCGACCCAGTACATCCCGCCCGTGGCTCCGCCGGCCGAGGCGCAGACGCAGTACCTCCCGCCCGTCGCGGGGCCGGTCGGGGGCCCGGACGCCCAGGCGACCCAGTACATGGCGCCCGTACCGCCGCAGCAGGCGCAGCCGGAGCGGCCGCCGCTCGCGGACTTCGACAACCTGTTCCGCAGCGAGACGCCGCAGCACCAGGCGCCGCCCGCACCGGCTCCCGGGCCGCAGCAGCACTACCAGCCGCCGCAGCCGCCCCAGCACCATCACCCGCAGCAGCCCCAGCAGCACCAGCCGTACGGCTACCAGGACGCCTACTACGAGGAGCCCGAGCCGCCCCGCCGCAAGTCGCCGGTCGCGCTGATCGCGGCCGTCGTCGCCGGGTGCGCCGTGGTCGGTCTCGGCGCTGGCGCGCTGCTCAGCGGCGGTGACGACGACGAGGGCGAGAAGACGGGCGACAAGGCGGGGACCGTGGCCGCCAGCTCCGCCGCGCCCTCCGCCGGTGCCACCGACAAGCCGGCCGACCCGGCCGAGGAGCAGGCGAAGGAGCTGGACAAGCTCCTCGCGGACAGCAACAACAGCCGCGACGCGGTGATCCGCGCCGTCTCGTCGATCCGGCAGTGCGACAACCTCGACCAGGCGGCGAGCGATCTGCGCGGCGCGGCGAAGCAGCGGCGCGAACTGGTGACCCGTCTCCAGTCGCTGTCCGTGGACAAGGTGCCGGACAACGCGGCCCTGTCCGCCGCCCTGGTCAAGGCCTGGCAGGCCTCGGCCGCCGCCGACGACCACTACGCGGCCTGGGCGGACCAGGCGAAGAGCAACAAGAAGGTGTGCAAGGACGGCCGCGCCCGGAACACCAGCCACACCAACGAGGGCGACAAGAAGAGCCAGGAGGCGACGGCCGCCAAGAAGCAGGCGGCCGGGCTGTGGAACCCGACCGCCGCCACGTACGGACTGCCGAAGCGCACCTACACCCAGCTGTAGACGGCCGGCCGCGCCTGGGGGGTCCCGGCCGTCAGGGCGCGGTCAGGACCGTCTCGCCGACGTCGACGAAGCCCGGCTTCTGCGCGACCAGCTTGCCCTGGCGCACCACCTGGAACGTCACGTCGTGGTTGACGATCCGCGGGAAGTCGCGCGCGCCCAGCAGGTCGTCGTAGCGCCAGCGCAGCGGCGGCGTGAGGCCGCCGGTGTCGATCTTCGTGCCCTGGTCGAGGGCGTGGCTGATCCGCAGCGAGGAGATCGAGTCGCTGTCGAGCGACTCGATGACCTGCTTGAGGACGGTGTACGCGATCCAGGTGGTCTGCACGCCCGCGTCCGCCGGGTCGACCCGGTTGTCGACGAAGGCGTGCTCCTTGATCACCTGCTTCATCGGCTCCCAGGCCTTGTTGTCGGCGTCGGGGTACCAGCCGGTGACGAAGGCGCCCTCGAAGGGGCTGTGGGCGCCGCCCGAGCGGTCGATGAGCGGCTGGCCGACGCTGCCGAGGACGGAGGAGATCCGCACGGTGCCGCCGTCGTCCTCGCCGTCGCCGGACTTCGCGTCGGACGTTCCGCCGGACTCTCCGCCGGAGTCGTTCTGCTCGCCGGGCAGCCGGCGGAAGGAGTCGAAGAAGGTCTGGGTGCGCTCGCCGAGCACGGCGGTGACACAGCCGTCCTCGGCGCCGGCCTTGGTGCGGGCCTTGCTCGCGGACGCGGTGTACTCGGCGGCGTCCTCGACCGCCGGGATGTCGACGGCACCGCTGTGGCTGGCCTTGCGCAGGCCGGAGTTGAGCAGGTCGGGCAGCTTGTCGCCGGCGATGGTGTCGGGACGGACGAGGGAGACCTTGCGGCAGTTCGCGGCGAGCTGCATGCCGTGGCCCGCGATGAGCGAGGCCTGGCCGCCGTTCACGGGGTAGGAGAGCGAGCTGGTGAACTCGTCCTCCGAGATGCCGTAGCCGCCGATGTACGGGATGCCGGCGGCCTCCAGCGGGGCCATGAAGGCGCGGCCGTACTGGCTGTAGGAGCCGACGACCGCGACCGCGCCCTCCTGGACGGCGCGTCGGGCGCAGGCGGCGGCGCCGGCGTTGGTGTTCTGCTCGTTGCAGGTGAGGACGCGCAGTTCGTGGCCGTCGATGCCGCCGTTGGCGTTGACCCAGCGGGCGTAGGCCTGGGCCATGGCGGGCATTCCGGGCATGTTGGTGGCGCGGGTCTGGTCGGGCGCCCAGGTCATGACGGTGACGGGCTCCCTGGAGCCCCCCGTGGCTCCAGGGAGTACGCCGCAGCCGGTGAGCAGCGACGCTCCGGTCGCCGCTGTCGTGACGTACGCGAGGAGTGAGGAAAGTCGCCTACCGGTCATGGGCATGCACAATTCCGCCCCACGGGTAACGCGACAGTGAGCAAGGATCAACGCCGGGTGACGCGAAGGTGAATTACGGGGGTCGGCCGGGGCCGGAAGGGGCGCTGTCAGTGGGGGAACGTACGATCGAACGGTGTCCGCTAGCACCTCCCCTTCGATGAACTCTTCCCGTCGCGCCCGCCGCTCCTCCACCATGGGCGGCATGCCGCTCAACGACATGCCGTGGTGGCGCTGGCGCGCCAACGTGCGCTCCGCGCTGCACATGCTCTCGGACCCGGAGTTCCACGAGACGACCTGGCTGGCCGGCCAGGAGGGGTTCGGCGACGTCACCGACGCCGTCTACCGGCTGGTGGAGGACACCTGGCTGGACAGCTGGTCCGCCGAGAAGTACGTGGGGACGATCTTCCGCGACTCCGGCGAGGCCGCCCTGGTCGACGTGGCCGTGCTGCGGGTGCTGCGCATCATGCACCAGGTCGGCGCGGACGCCCCGGTCTCCGCGTACCTGGAGCACCACGGCTGGCCGGAGGCCGTACGGGCCGCCCGCGAGGCGCACGTCCGCATGGCGACGGCCGACGGCGAGGACCCGGACGTCCCGCCGCGCTCGCTGGAAGTGCTCCGGATCATGACCCGTACCGCCTGACACCCGCCGAGGTCCGCCGGCGTCCGCCTGGTGTTCCCGCGATGTCCGCGTGACGGACGAGGCCGCTTTCGCGTCCTCCGGGTGTGGCAGGCTAGGCGAATGACCGACCAGTACGTCCTCACCCTCTCGTGCCCCGACAAGCAGGGCATCGTGCACGCCGTGTCGAGCTACCTCTTCATCACGGGATGCAACATCGAGGACAGCCAGCAGTTCGGAGACCGTGACACGGGTCTCTTCTTCATGCGGGTCCACTTCTCGGCCGAGGCCCCCGTCACCGTGGACAAGCTCCGCGCGAGCTTCGCCGCGGTGGGCGACTCCTTCGCGATGGACTGGCAGATCCACCGGGCCGACGAGCGGATGCGCGTCGTGCTGATGGTGTCGAAGTTCGGTCACTGCCTGAACGACCTGCTGTTCCGCTCGCGGATCGGCGCGCTGCCGGTCGAGATCGTCGCGGTCGTCTCCAACCACACCGACTTCGCCGAGCTCGTCGCCTCGTACGACATCCCGTTCCGGCACATCCCGGTCACCAAGGAGACCAAGCCCGAGGCCGAGGCGGAGCTGCTGGACCTGGTCCGCGAGCAGGACGTCGAGCTGGTCGTGCTCGCCCGCTACATGCAGGTGCTCTCCGACGACCTGTGCAAGCAGCTGTCGGGCCGGATCATCAACATCCACCACTCCTTCCTGCCGAGCTTCAAGGGCGCCAAGCCCTACCACCAGGCCCACGCCCGCGGTGTGAAGCTGATCGGCGCCACGGCGCACTACGTGACCGCCGACCTCGACGAGGGCCCGATCATCGAGCAGGAGGTCGAGCGCGTCGGCCACGAGGTCACCCCCGACCAGCTCGTCGCCATCGGCCGCGACGTCGAGTGCCAGGCGCTGGCCCGCGCGGTGAAGTGGCACGCGGAGCGCCGCATCCTCCTGAACGGGCGCCGTACGGTCGTCTTCGCGTAGTCCCGGTCCTCGCGCGGGCCCGCTCGGCCCGCGCTACATCCGGCTCAGCGAGGCCGCCGCGAACAGCACGTCGCGGATCGCCTCGCGGTCGCCGTCCTGGCCCGCCGCCGCGTCCTGCGGCGGTACGTGGCCCGCGACGAGCTGGCAGAACTCGACGCCGTCCATCGCGACCTGGGCCACCGCGTGGTCCGGGGAGCCGAGGGCGGCGGGCGAGTCCAGGGCGATGTACCAGTGGCCGCCGCCCGCGCCCTCGATCTCCAGGTGGAGCGAGCGGCCGGGCGAGCCGGCCGTGACGAGTTCGCGGGCCGGCGCCGCGAGGCCCAGGCGGCGGCGGTCGGCGAGGGCCGCCGGGAGGAGCCGGGCGGCCAGGTCGATCATGCCGTGCAGATGGCTGCCGCTCGGCGGGTCGTACGGGTAGGCCACCGCGTTCGCGATGTCGTCCGCGTGCAGCCAGCACTCGAAGGCCCGCTCCAGCAGCGAGTCCCGCAGCGGCAGCGCGAAGTCCCCGTAGGTGACGGTCAGGTCCGCGACCCCGCGTCCGGCGAAGGACACCGTGCGGATCAGGGTGTGGCTCTGGTCCCGCCACGGCTCGCGGATCGTACGGGTCGGCGGCCGGGCGGAGGCCTTCCAGTACGCCTCGGTCCGCTCGGCCGGCGACAGCTCCGCGATGCCCGCGCCGAGCGGGTCGTCCAGACCCAGCGAGGCCGCCACCAGACCGTCCACGGCCAGCAGATGGCCGATCACGCCGGCCACCGTGGTCTTCCGGTTCACGGCGCGCTCGCCCTCGAACCACTTCAGCCGCACCGGCGCGTGCCACTCCGCCTCGCCGATGTCGCGCAGCAGCGCGTCGAGCCGGGCGGTCTCCGCGTCGTACGGCGAGGCCCAGGCGGGCACAGGGATGCGGGCGGGGCGGCGGCCCAGACAGTTCTCCAGGACGCGGGAGCGCAGCAGCGGGTCCAGGTCGAGGTCGCGCTCGGCGTGCAGCAGCCCGACCGCGTCGCGCAGCCGCAGTGCCTCGTCCGCGCACGGGGCGCACTCGGTGAGGTGGGCCTCGACGGTCCGGGTCTCCTCGGGCGAGCAGGCGGACAGGGCCCACGCGCCGAGGAGCGACTTCAGGGTCCGGTGGGGCAGGTCGAGCAGTTCCAGGGCTTCCACGGCTTCCGGTGCTTCCGGGGCGGCCGGGACGTCCGGGGCCCTCCCGGACCCGGGTTCCTCCGCGCGCGGGCCGTCCCCGTAGACGTCGTCGGCGAAGGGAGAGGACGCGGCGAACGGCGACGGGTCCGGCGGACCGGTCAGGTCCGCGTGGTCGTCGGCCGCCGGGCGCGGGCCCGGTATCCGCGGAGCGCGTGCGATCTCCTCGGGATCGTCGTTCGCCCCGGTCACAGCGACCGTCCGTAGCCGCCGGAGCCGGGCGGCGAGGAGCCCTCCAGCGGGCGGGTGTTGGCGGTCGAGAGGAGCTGGAGCCCGAGCCGCAGCCGGCGCCGCGCCTCGTCCTCGGTCACGCCGAGGTCCGCCGCCGTCTGCCGGTAGTCCCGGCGCTGGAAGTAGGCCAGTTCCAGGGCCTGTCGCAGCGGTGTGGGCATGGACGTCACGATGTAGTCGGCGCGGGCCGCGACCGAGGCCCGGCGCACCTTCTGCTCCAGTTCCTCCGCCGTGCCCTCGCCGCGCTCCGCGAAGGCCACCGCCTCCGCCTGCCGCAGCCGGTGCACGGCCTGCCGCTGGGTGAGCCGGGCGACCCAGGAGCGCATGTTGCCCTGCTTCGGGTCGTAGGCGTCGGGGTTCTCCCAGATGTAGCCGAAGACCTCGCGGGTGATCTGGTCGGCGGCGTCGTCGTCGTCGAGCACGCGGTGGGCCAGGCTGTGCACGAGGGAGGCGAACCTGTCGTAGAGCTCGCCGAGGGCGGCGGCCTCACCGCGCGCCAGCCGCTGCTGCATCCTGCGGTCCCAGCGTGGCGGTGTGTCCTTCGTCGCCATGCGACGCCCTCCCGACGACCTTGCCCGACGGCTTGCCCGATGACCTTCCCGACCCGATTTCCCTTCCCAAAGTAATGCGCCCCGACCCGGCGCACTTCTCTTTGCCGCAAGTGCGCCCTTGACGGTTCGCCGGATGGTAAGGAAAGCGCCAAGCCGCCGTCCAGGGGTTTCGGAGCGCCGCGAGCGGGCAGCGGGAGGGGACAGGAAGGGCGGGCTCCGTTTGGCTCGTTCGCGTGTCCCGATGTCGAAAGGCGCCGCTCGTGACGATCCAGGTCGACGAGGACGAGCAGGAACCGTGGACCGTGCTGCGCATCAGCGGGGAGCTGGACCTGGTCACCTCCCCGCTGATCCGCAGACGCCTCCACGCGGCGGTCGCGGGCGGCCGCCACGACGTGGTCCTCGACCTCTCGGCGGTCCGCTTCTGCGACTCCAGCGGTGTCGGCGTGCTCGTCGCCGCGCGCCGGCTGATGCGGTCCTGCGGCGGCCGCCTCCGGCTGATCCTGCCCGCCCGCGGCGCCGAGGACGGCGCGCACGTCAACCGGGTCCTCGCCGCGCTCGGCGTCCGCCGCCTCTTCGAGGTGTACGAGGACGTCCCGGCCGCGCTGGACGACACGGCGGAACCGCTGTCGGCCTGAGCCCGGTCGGCCGGAACCCCGTCGGCCTGAGCCCGGACGGCCCGAGCCCCGTCGGCCTCCGGGTTCGGCGCGCGGCTACGCGTACCACTCGCGCAGCTTGTACTTGAGCACCTTCCGCAGCGTCTCGTTCCTGGGCAGGGCCTCCACGACCTCCAGCTGTTCCGGCAGCTTGAAGACCGAGAGACCGGCCTCGCGCAGGAAGGCCGTGACCGCCTCCAGGGTGAGGGGCTCGGCGCCCGGGGGCTGTTCGACCACCGCGCAGACGCGCTCGCCGCGCTCGGGGTCCGGCAGTCCGACGACCGCGGCGTCGCCGACGCCCGGGTGTTCGTGGAGGAGGTCCTCGATCTCCTTGGCGGAGATGTTCTCGCCCTTACGGATGATGACGTCCTTCAGCCGGCCGGTGAGGACGAGATGGCCGCTGTCGGTGAGCCGGCCCACGTCGCCCGTGACGAGGAAGCCCTCCTCGTCGAAGGCGGCGGCGTTCTGCGCCGGGTCGAGGTAGCCGCGGCAGACCGCCTCGCCGCGCAGCCGGACCTCGCCGCCCTCGGCGATGCGTATCTCCATCCCGGCGGGCGGCCGGCCCTCGGTCGTGGCCAGGTTCTCCGGGGTGTCGCCGGGATCGCCCATGGTGATCATGGGGACCTCGGTCATGCCGTAGCCGTGGGTCAGCTGACAGCCCAGCTCCCGGACCACCGCGTGGTAGATCTCCGGCGGCTTCGGGGCGCCGCCGCCGGCGAGGAGCCGCAGGGTCGGGATGATCGGCTCGCCCGGCCGCTTGCGCTGCTCGGCGAGGAACATCGAGTAGAAGGCGGTGGATCCGCCGGCCACCGTGACGCCGTGCCTGCGGTACTCGTCGAGCGCGTCGGGCAGCGCGAAGTGCTCGAACATGACGGCGGGGAACCCGTACAGGAGCAGCATGACCGTGTAGTCGGGCCCGGCGATGTGCGCGTACGGGAAGGCCATCGAGCCGACGTCCTCGGTGCTCAGGTGGAGGGCGTGGGCGAGGCAGGAGCCGCCGGCGAGGAGCGAACGGTCGGTGTGCAGCACGCCCTTGGGGTCGGAGGTGGTGCCCGAGGTCCAGTAGATCCAGCGGACGTCGGTGCCGGAGGCGGGCGGCGCGGGGAGGACGCCCGGGTCGCCGTCGGGCAGGTCCTCGTACGCCTCGAAGACCCCGCGCGCGCCGAGCCGCCGGGCCATCTCCGTGTGGTCGAAGCCGCGCCAGACGCCGGGGACGGCGAAGAACTCCGCGCCGGACTCGCGCAGTGCGAAGCCGACCTCCTTGTCCCGGTAGAACGGGATGACGGGGGACTGTACGGCGCCGAGGCGGGCGAGCGCGAAGGACAGCACGGCGGTCTCGATGCGGGTCGGCAGCTGCCAGGCGACGACGCTGCCGGGGCGCACGCCCCTGCCGTACAGGCCGGCGGCGCAGCGTTCGGCGCGGTCGCGGAGCTCCCCGAAGGTGAGGGTGCGGTCGCCCTGGAGGAGGACGGGCCGGTCGGGGGTGAGTGCGGCGCGGCGCTCGACGAGCTCCCAGAGGGTGCGGGACGCGCCCAGGGCCTGTGCGGTTTCGGTCGCGGTCACCGGAGTCTCCATTCCTGACGGAGCATTTCTGACCGAGCATTTCTGACGGAGCGTCAGCTCGTGCTGAGAGCGTAGAGGCCCACTCCTTGTCGGTCCAGGGGTCGCGGGCTAGCCTGGCTGCGCCAGAACTGACGACCCATCAGAAATGGATGGCCGGCGAAGGGGGCACCTCCTGATGGACCTCGCCTACAGCGAAGAGGAGGAGGACTTCCGCGCCCGGCTGCGGGAGTGGCTCGCCGCCGAGCTGCCCATCCTGCCGCCCAGGCCCGACCCGCTCGACTGGCCCGGCCGGCGCGCCTACGACTGCGGCTGGCAGCGACGGCTCTACGACGCCGGCTACGGGCACGTCCACTGGGACGCCTCGCCGACCCAGCGGCTCATCTTCCTCGAGGAGACCGAACGCGCCGGCGCGCCCTACGTCGGCGCCAACTTCGTCGGCCTCCTCCACGCGGGCCCGACCATCGCCGCCGAGGGCACGCCCGAGCAGCGCGAGCGCTGGCTGGAGCCCGTGCTCCGCGGCGACGAGGTGTGGTGCCAGGGCTTCAGCGAACCCGAGGCCGGCTCCGACCTGGCCTCGCTCAGGACCAGGGCGGTGCGCGACGGAGACGCCTACGTCGTCACCGGCCAGAAGATCTGGACCTCGCACGCCGAGGTCGCCGACTGGTGCGAACTGCTCGTACGGACCGACCCCGAGGCCCCCAGGCACCGCGGCATCACCTGGCTCGCCATGCCGATGTCCGCCCCCGGCATCACGGTCCGGCCCCTGCGCACCCTCGCCGGCTCCGCCGAGTTCGCCGAGGTGTTCCTCGACGAGGTGCGGGTGCCGGTGGCCAACCGGGTCGGCGAGGAGAACGACGGCTGGCGGGTCACCATGGTCACCCTCTCCTTCGAGCGCGGCACCGCCTTCGTCGGCGAGGTCGTCGCCTGCCGCCGCGTCCTCGGCGAACTCGCCCGCACGGCACGGAAGAACGGCCGCTGGGACGACCCCGTGCTGCGCCGCCGCCTCGGCCGCCTCGGCGCCGAGTTCCAGGCCCTGTGGCGGCTCACCCAGTGGAACGTCAGCGAGGCCCAGGCCACCGGCGGCGTCCCCGGCGCCGGCGGCTCCGTCTTCAAGCTGCGCTACTCCCACGCCCGCCAGGAGCTGTACGACACGGCCGCCGCCGTCCTCGGTCCCGACGCGCTCGACCTCGGCCGCGAGTGGAACCTGGACCGGCTGTCCTCCCTCTCGTACACGATCGCCGCGGGCACCTCGCAGATCCAGCGGAACATCGTCGCCGAGCGCATCCTCGGCCTGCCGAAGGGCCGGTGAGACCGACCGTGGACCTCCGACCGACCGAGGACCAGCAGGCGCTCAGGCGGGGCCTGCGGGAACTGCTCGACCGGCGCTTCGGGCGCGAGGCGCTGCGGGCGGCCGTGGACGCGGGCGGCGTCCTCGACCGCGCCCTGTGGCGCGAGCTCGGCGCGGCCGGGTTCTTCGCGCTCCGGCTCCCGGAGGACGCGGGCGGCGTCGGCCTCGGGCTGCCCGAGGCCGTGCTCCTCTTCGAGGAAGCCGGCCGGGCGCTGCTGCCGGGCCCGCTGGTCGCCACGCACCTCGCGGCGGGCGAGGTGCCCGGGGCGGCGGAGGGCGAGACCGTGGTCACCCGGGCCGACGGGGAGCTCGTGGAGTGGCTGGACGCCGCGGACGTGGTGCTCGGCCCGGCCGGGGGCGCCGTACGGATCCGGTCCGTCGACCCCCTGACGCCGCTGCACCGGCTGCCCTCAGCCGCCCCGCCCGGGGAGGAGGCCTCACCCGGGGACGAGGCGTCGCTGCTCACCGCCGCGGAGCAGCTCGGCTCCGCCGGCCGCACGACCGAGCTCGCCGTCTCGTACGCCCGCACCCGGGAGCAGTTCGGGCGGCCCATCGGGGCCTTCCAGGCGGTCAAGCACCTGTGCGCGCGGATGCTCGTACGGACGGAGCTCGCCCGCGCCGCCGTCTACGCCGCCGCCGTCACCGCCGATCCTGTCGAGATCGCCGGCGCCCGGCTGCTCGCCGACGAGGCCGCCGTCGACGGCGCCCGCGACTGCCTGCAGGTGTACGGCGGCATGGGTTTCACCTGGGAGGCCGACGTCCACCTGCACCTGAAACGGGCCTGGGTACGGGCCGGGCGCGGCCCGTCGGGAGCGGCGGCGGAGGAGCTGGTGGCGGCCCGGCTCTAGGGCCCGTCCGGCCCTGACCGCCGGACCGGCCCTGGCGCCGGAGCACGGAGGGAGATGTAGTGCTCGCGTCACGCAGCGTCGATATCGTCTTGTGTCCTGCGCGGGGGTCGTCACGCGCCGGAGTCGGCCCCGGGCTCCGGTACGCTCCGTGGGATGCGAGTGCTTGTGGGCCCGGATCGCGCCGGTGCCGCCGATGCGGTGGCTCCGGGCAGGGGAATGCCCGCCGCTCGCGCCCCGCGTTCGACTCCTCGCGGCATGCGTCGCACAGTATGGACCATGCGTACTCCTTCGCGCTGGAATATGCCCGAAGCGCTTGTTGCGGTGACTGTACGTCAACCATGCTGTCTCACAAGGGAATCACGTTCCGTAAAGGTGTGTCCGCCGGTTCGGATGGTGTGAACGGTGCAGGTGCTTCAGGTGCAGTTGGAGGTCGGGCCCGACCCGGCGGAAGTGGGGCGGGCCCGGCGATGGGCGCGTTCACGGTTGGCCGGGTCCGGCATAGGGGACGACGAGCCGCTGGCGGAGACGCTGGTGCTGCTCATCTCCGAGCTCGTGACCAACGCCGTGGTGCACACGGGCTGCCCGGCCGTGCTGCGGATGCTGTTCGGCGGCGCCGGGGTGCGGGTCGAGGTCGCCGACGCGAGCGACCGCCCGCCGCGGCCGCGGCACGCGGACGGCGACGACACCAACGGCCGCGGCCTCGAGCTGGTGGACGGCCTCGCCGACCGCTGGGGCTGGCAGCGCGAGGGCACCGGCAAGAGCATCTGGTGCGAGGTCGACCGGGCGCCGGCCGCCGGGCCGGGTGCGGGTACGGGTCAGGGCGCCGGGGTGTCACCCTCATGGGTGCCCTGTTGACGGTTCGTGGTGAATTGATCACCCTTGGGTGAGCGATTCGTTCTGCGAGGGGAGTCGAGGGGCCGTGCCCCTCGGCGAGCGCGGGTCGTGACGGGTGGCGGCTGTCGTGCCGTGCTCGGGGCGCGCGCGAGTGCGCCGCCACCCGCGGAATTCCCTACAGCACCGCCACCGGTGCCACCGGCGTCCCCGTGCCGCCGACGAAGGGCTCGGGCATCGCGGAGAGCAGGAAGGCGTACCGCCGCTCCTGTGCACAGGCTGTGGACAACTCCTCCAGGTTCCAGTTCTGCCCCTGGAGCATCCCCATCTCGACCAGGTCGAGGGCGTGCACCGGCAGCCACAGGTTCTCGATCTCCGGCGGGAAGATCTCGAAGGTGAGCGTGTCGTTGGCGACCGCCGCCACGTCACGGGCGTGGAACCACTCGGGCGTACGGACGGAGAGCCCGGGCGACGGGAAGGCGTAGCCGTGCCGGTCGCCGGCCAGGTACGACTGGATCTGCCCGGTGCGCACGAGCACGACGTCCCCGGACCGTACGGTCACCCCGCCGAACTCCGCCGCCTCGTCGAGGTCCTCGGGCGTGACGGCGTGGTCGCCGGGCAGCCGGTCCACGCCCTTGGCCGCCGCCACGTCGAGCAGGACGCCGCGCGAGACGACGTGCCGGGCGGTGTGGATGCCGCTGAACTCGGAGCGGCCGTGGGGGGTGACGGTGGCGGCGGGGCGGCCGTTGTAGATGCGGCCCGAGTGCGAGACATGGGTGAGGGCGTCCCAGTGGGTGCCCGCCTGCAGGCCCATGGTCACGGCGTCGTCGCTGGTGGCGACGGTGCCGGGGCCGAAGAGCTCCTGGTTGATCTGGACCATGACGTGGAGCGGGTTGACCCGGCCGGGGATCATGCCGGTCTGCACGCCGTCCTGCTTCAGGTCGACGGCGAGCGGGACGCGCCGGCCGCTGCGGACGGTCGCGGCGGCCTCCCGTACCACCTCGTCGGTGATCAGGTTGAGCGTGCCGATCTCGTCGTCCCGGCCCCAGCGCCCCCAGTTGTTCACGCGCTTGGCGATGTCGTGGAACTCGACGGGAAGTGACATCGGGCGCCTCCGAGGTCTTGTTTTCCGGTATCTGACGGGCCGTAGAATCCTGCCGACGCACGAATCTAACGGACCGTCAGAAACCGCGGGAAGGGGCCGGGCGTGGGGAACTTCTTGGCAGGGAAGGTCGTCGCCGTGACGGGAGCGGGCCGGGGGATCGGCCGCGCGGTCGCCCTCGCGTGCGCGGCCGAGGGCGCGAAGGTCGTCGTCAACGACTACGGCGTGTCGATCGAGGGCGGCGAGCCGACGAGCGAGGTCGCCGCATCCGTGGTGAAGGAGATCGAGGCGGCCGGCGGCGCGGCCGTCGCCGTCGCCGACGACATCTCGACGATGGCGGGCGGGCAGCGCGTGGTGGACGTGGCCCTCGCCGAGTACGGGCGGATCGACGGGGTCGTGTGCGTGGCCGGCATCCTGCGCGAGCGGATGCTCTTCAACATGTCCGAGGAGGAGTGGGACCCCGTCGTCGCCACCCACCTCAAGGGCACCTTCACCGTCTTCCGCGCCGCCTCCGCCGTGATGCGCCGCCAGGGCTCCGGGACGCTCGTCGGCTTCACCAGCGGCAACCACCAGGGCTCCGTCGCCCAGGCCAACTACTCGGCGGCCAAGGGCGGCATCATCTCCCTCGTCCGCAGCGCGGCCCTCGGGCTCCACAAGTACGGCGTGACGGCGAACGCGGTCGCCCCGGTCGCCCGCACCCGCATGTCGGCCAACGTGCCCATGGAGCTCAAGGAGATCGGCGAGCCCGAGGACGTCGCCGCGCTCGTCGTCTACCTGCTCTCCGACCGCGCGAAGGCGGAGAGGATCACCGGCCAGGTCTACACGATCGCCGGCCCCAAGATCGCCGTCTGGGCCCAGCCCCGGGAGCTGCGCGCCGGTTACGCGGAGGGCGGGGCCTGGACGCCGGAACGGATCGCCGACTTCCTGCCGGGAACGGTGGGCATCGACCCGATGCCGATGCTCCGGCAGCTGGAGGAGATGGCCCGCGCGGCGGCCGCCGGCGAGCGCCCGAACTCCCGGAAGGAGGGCGGATCATGAGGGGCGTCGTCTTCGACGGGAAGCAGGTCCGGGTCGTCGACGACCTGGAGGTCCGCGAACCCGGCCCGGGCGAGGTGCTCGTCGCCGTCGCGGCCGCCGGGCTGTGCCACAGCGATCTGTCCGTCGTCGACGGCACGATCCCCTTCCCGCCGCCCGTCGTCCTCGGGCACGAGGGCGCCGGAGTCGTCGAGGCCGTCGGGCCCGGCGTCACCCACGTCGCCCCCGGCGACCACGTGGCCCTGTCCACGCTCGCCAACTGCGGCACCTGCGCCGACTGCGACCGCGGCAGGCCCACCATGTGCCGCAAGGCCATCGGCATGCCCGGGCAGCCCTTCTCCCGGGCGGGCACACCACTCTTCCAGTTCGCCTCGAACTCCTCCTTCGCCGAGCGGACCGTCGTCAAGGCCGTCCAGGCCGTGCGGATCCCCGCCGACATCCCGCTCACCTCCGCCGCCCTCATGGGCTGCGGCGTCCTCACCGGCGTCGGCGCCGTCCTCAACCGCGCCAAGGTCGACCGCGGCGAGACCGTCGTCGTCATCGGCACCGGCGGCATCGGCCTCAACGTCATCCAGGGCGCCCGGATCGCGGGCGCGACGACCATCGTCGCCGTCGACACCAACCCGGCGAAGGAGGGCCCGGCCCGGCAGTTCGGCGCCACGCACTTCCTGGCGTCCACCGACGCCGTACGGGAGGTCCTGCCCACCGGAGCCGACCACGTCTTCGAGTGCGTCGGACACACCGCGCTCGTCCGCGCCGCCGTCGACCTGCTCGACCGGCACGGTCAGGCGATCCTGCTCGGCATGACGGCACCGAAGGCCGAGGCGAGCTTCCTGCCCGCGGCGATGTTCCTCGACAAGTCGATCCTCGGCTGCCGCTACGGCTCCTCCCGCCCCCAGAAGGACATCGCCCTCTACGCCGAGCTGTACCGCTCCGGCCGCCTCCTCCTCGACGAACTCGTCACCAGCACCTACCCGGTGGAGGACTTCGCGCGGGCGGTCGAGGACATGGAGCAGGGGAAGGTGGCGCGGGGCGTGCTCACGTTCTGAGGCCGCGCGAGGCCGCGCGAGGCCGCGCGAGGCCGCACGACAGGCCGGGTCCTCGACGGCATCGCGGCGCGCGAAACCCGGTGCGCCGCAGGGGCGTTGGCGGTTACGGTCCTGACCATGTCCTACCGCGAGCTCGCCACCCGCCCCGTACTCGCCTGGTCGGCCGTCTCCGTGGCCGCCCGGCTGCCCGTCGCGATGGCACCGCTCGCGCTGGTCTTCCTCGTACGGGAGCAGCCCGGCGGCTACACCCTCGGCGCGGTGCTCGCCGCCGCGTACGTCGTCGGCGAGATCGTCGCGGCGCCCGTGCTCGGCGTACGGATGAACGCCGAGCGGGCCCGGCCGCAGCTGGCCGTCGGCCTCGCGGTCGGCGCCGTCGCCTTCGGCGGGCTCGGGGCCGCCGGCGGCGGCGCCCACCCCGTACTGCTCGGCGCGCTCGCCTTCCTCGCCGGCGCCGGCCCGTCCGCCGCGCCCGGCGGCATGCGCGCCCTGCTCACCAGCCTGGTCCCGGAACGGGCCGTCACCCAGGCGATGAGCATGGAGTCCGTCCTGACCTTCGCGATCTGGGCCGCCGCGCCCGCGCTGACCACCGGTCTCGCCCTCGGCGTCGAGCCCGTCGTACCGCTGCTGCTGCAGGCCGCGCTCATGGCCCTGTCCGTGGCGGGCCTCTGGCTGCTGCCGTACGGCTGGGCGGCGGAGAAGCCGCAGCACGGGGAGTCGATGCGGCGGGTGCTGCTGCGCGCCTGGCCCGTGTACGTCACGGGCGCCGCCGGACTCACGCTGCTCGCGCTCGCCGAACTCGTCCTGCCCGCCCTGCTCGAACAGCGGGACATCGCCGTCGGCTGGGCGGGACCGCTGCTCGCCGGGTTCTCCGTCGGTTCGGCCGTCGGCGCCTTCGCGTACGGACTCCGCGGCTCCTGGCCCGGCCGGCTGCCGGTCCAGTCCGCCGTGCTGCTCGCCGGCGTCACGGCCGGCGTCGCCCTGACCGCCGTACTGCCGTCGACCGCCGGCATCGCCGTCGCGCTCGCCGCGGCCGGCCTGCTCCAGGCTCCCGCCGGCCTGACCCGCAACCTCGCCCTGCGGCAGGTCCTGCCGCCGGGGGCGCTGGCCGCCGGGTACTCGGTGATGTACGCGGCCGTCGGCGCCGGTTACGCGGCGAGCGGCACCCTGGCGGGAGGTCTGCTGAACGTCGTCGCGCCGTCGACGGCGATCCTGTGCGGGGTGGGACTGACGGTGTTCCTGACCGTGCTGGGCGTCTGGGGCGAGCGCCGGATCCCGCCGCGCGAGGGCGGCGAGGTGACTCAGACGGAGGCGGCGCGGAAGGTGCGGCGGTAGGCCGTCGGCGTCACGCCGATCGCCGCCTGCAGATGCGTCCGCAGGGACTGGGCGGTGCCGAAGCCGGCGTCGTGGGCGATCTGGTCGACCGGCAGGTCCGTGGACTCCAGCAGGTGCCGGGCCCGCTCCACGCGCTGCTGGGTGAGCCACTGGCCCGGGCTGACGCCCACCTCCTCCCGGAAGCGGCGCGTGAAGGTCCGTACGCTCATCGACTCCCGCACCGCCAGGTCGCGCAGCTGGATCGGCTCGTGGAGGTGGGCGAGCGCCCAGGCGCGGGCGGCGGTCGTGGTCGACGTGCCCGGGTCGGGCAGCGGCCGCGCGATGTACTGGGCCTGCCCGCCGTCCCGGTGCGGCGGCACGACGGTGCGCCGGGCCACCTCGTTGGCGACGGCGGTGCCGTGGTCGCGGCGCACGATGTGCAGGCACAGGTCGATCCCGGCGGCCACGCCGGCCGAGGTGAGCACGTCGCCGTCGTCCACGAAGAGCACGTCCGCGTCGACCCTGACCTTCGGGAAGAGCCGCTGGAAGTGGTCGGCGGAGGCCCAGTGGGTGGTCGCCGGACGGCCGTCGAGATAGCCGGCGGCGGCGAGGACGTACCCGCCGGTGCAGATGGACACGAGCCGGGTGCCGGGCCGGACGTACGCGAGGGCGGCGGCGAGTTCGGCGGTCAGCCTGCCCTCCTCGTACACCGGCCCCAGCTCGTAGGAGGCGGGGACGACGACCGTGTCGGCGGTGGCCAGGACCTCCGGCCCGTGCTCGACGTGCACGGCGAAGTCGGCGTCGGTCTGGACCGGTCCGGCAGCGGTCGCGCAGGTCACCGTCTCGTAGAGCGGCCGGCCCTCGGGGTCCTTGGCGCGGCCGAATATCCGGTGGGGGATGCCCAGTTCGAAGGGCAGCAGGCCGGGCAGGGCGAGGACGGCGACACGATGGGCCCGCACAGTTTGTCCCTCCGTAAAAGAGTGGTGGTCCAGACCACCGTGCTGATACGTGTGTCTGCTCGTGACGGACAACACGTACAAGGACACCACGGACAGGTCTGAGCCCGCCGACCGGATTCCCCTACCGGGGGCCGAGCCGGCCGGGCCGCGCGCACCGGGTGCCGTCCCGGGCACTCTCTGGAACCGCAACTTCCGCCTCTTCTTCGTCGCCCGGGCCGTCGCCGTCCTCGGCGAGGGCATGATCCCGGTCGCCTTCGCGGCCGGTCTCCTCGGCGCCGGGCATTCCGGCGCCTCCGTCGGCTACGCCCTCGGCCTCTGGACGGCCGCCTTCGCGCTCTTCGTCCTCGTCGGCGGCGTCCTCGCCGACCGTTTCACCGCCCGCCGGATGATGATCACCGCCGATCTGCTGCGGCTGCCCGGCGCGCTGCTGCTCGCCGTCACGTTCGCGCTCGGCAGCCCGCCGCTGTGGGCCGTGTACGTGCTGTCCGCCGTGAGCGGCGTCGGCGCCGCGCTGTTCCAGCCCGGCGTCGCCTCCACCATCCCGCGCATCGCGCCCGACGTGCAGCGCGCCAACGCCGTCCTGCGCGTCGTCGAGGCGCTGACGACGATGGCGGGGCCGGCGCTCGCCGGGGTGCTCGTCGCCGTGTGGAGCGCGGCGGCGGCGTTCACCGTCAACGCCGCGACCTTCGCCGTCAGCGCCGTCTGCTTCGTCCTCATGCGGATCCCGCCGGCCCCGGCCGACGGCGTCAGGCGCGGCTCGCTGCTGTCCGAGATGGCGCTGGGGTGGCGGGAGTTCCGGGCGCGGAGCTGGCTGTGGGGCGTCATCGCGATCTGGACCGTGTACGGCCTGACGGTCGCCGGGCCGATGGTGCCGCTCACCGCGAGCCTGGTCACCGAGGAGCACGGGGCGGCCGCCTACGGCGTGCTGATGGCGGTCAACGGCGCGGGCAGCGCCGTCGGCGGCCTGCTCGCGATGCGGCTCCGGCCGGTCCGCCCGCTGGCGGCGGGCGCGGTCGCGCTGCTCGGCCTGCCGGTGAACCTGCTGCTGCTCGGTACGGGCGCGCCGGTGCCGGTGCTGTACGCGGGCTCGTTCCTCGCGGGCGCGGCCTTCGCCTTCTGGCTGGTGATGTGGTCGACCTCGGTGCAGACGCACGTGCCGCAGGACGCGCTGAACCGGCTGCACGCGTACGACGTGGCCGGATCCCTGCTGATGATGGGCGTCGGCCGGACGCTGTCGGGCCCGGTGGCGGCGGTGGTCGGCGCGCAGGAGGTGCTGCTCGCGGGCTCGGCCCTCGCGGTGCTCGTGGTGACGGCACTGCTGGCGGTCCGCCCGATCAGGACGCTGCCGCGGGCGTCGTAGGGGTACGGGGGCCGGTTTTGGAGCTGGGGTGAGACCGGGTCCGGGTCCGGGGTCGGTGCCGGCCCGTGGCCCGATCCTTTGGAAAGCTGGCATTCGGGCCAATGGTGGGGCACGGTGCAGCTCGGGATGCTGGATGACGTGACCCAGACAAGCGAGACTCCCGCCTCGGCCCGCAACGAGGACGCGGCCCAGGCCCGTGCAGGGGCCGCGGCCGCCGTTCCCGCCCCACCGCCCACCCCGCCCCGCAAGCCCCGCATCCACCGTGCGTGGTTCGTCGCCGCCGTCACCTTCGTCACGATCGTCGGCGCGGCGGCCTTCGCCTCCCTGCCCGGGCTGCTCATCGAGCCGCTGCACGGCGAGTTCCACTGGTCGCGCGGCACGATCGGCTTCGCGGTGTCGGTGAACCTCGCGCTCTACGGCCTGACGGCGCCGTTCGCGGCGGCGCTGATGGACCGCTTCGGCATCCGCCGGGTCGTGGCGGTGGCGCTGAGCGTGATCGCCCTCGGCTCGCTGCTCACGGTGTGGATGACACAGCCCTGGCAGCTGGTCCTGTACTGGGGCGTCCTCGTCGGCCTCGGCAGCGGCTCGATGGCGCTGGCCTTCGCCGCGACCGTCACCAACCGCTGGTTCGTGGCGCGGCGCGGCCTGGTCACCGGCATCCTGACCGCGGCCGGTGCGTCGGGCCAGCTGGTGTTCCTGCCCTTCCTCTCCTGGCTGGTCGAGAACCACGGCTGGCGCCCGGCCGCCGTCACCGTGGCGCTGACCGCGCTCGCGGTCGTCCCGTTCGTGTGGCTGCTGTTGCGCGACCACCCGGCGGACGTGCGGCTGGCCCCGTACGGCGGCGATTACGCCGAGAAGCCCGCGCCCGTCACCGGCGCCGCGCGCCGCGCCGTCACCGTCCTGTTCAAGGCGGCCCGCACCGGCCCGTTCTGGCTGCTCGCCGGCACCTTCGCGATCTGCGGCGCCTCGACGAACGGCCTGGTCAAGACGCACTTCGTGCCCGCCGCGCACGACCACGGCATGCCGATCCAGGCGGCGGCGGGACTCCTCGCGGTCATCGGCGTCTTCGACGTCGTCGGCACGGTCGCCTCCGGCTGGTTCACCGACCGCTTCGAGGCGCGCCGCCTGCTCGCCGTCTACTACGCGCTGCGCGGGATCTCGCTGCTCTTCCTGCCGATGCTGCTGGCTCCGTCGGTGCACCCGCCGATGCTGTTCTTCATCGTGTTCTACGGCCTGGACTGGGTCGCGACGGTCCCGCCGACGATCGCGCTGTGCCGCGAGCACTACGGCGAGGACAGCGCGATCGTCTTCGGCTGGGTCCTCGCCTCCCACCAGGTGGGCGCCGCCGCCGTCGCCTTCGCGGGCGGCGTGGCCCGCGACGTCTTCGGCTCGTACGACGTCGTCTGGTACGCCTCGGGCGCCCTGTGCGCGGCGGCGGCCCTGATGGCCCTGGTGATCAGGCGGCCCCGGGCGGGAGCGGTGGCGGTGGCAGGAGCATGATGACGCCTGGGGGTGAGACGCATGGTGGTCTCGGAGGAACGGTCGGCGGCTCGGATGCTGCGGGTCTCGATGCTGGTGCTCTTTCTGGAGGGGGCGCTCGCGCTGGTCCTGGGGCTGGTGTTCGGCGAGACCGGCAAGCCGGAGCCGGGTGAGGAGCGGGTCAGTGCCCTGACGCTGCTGGCGCTTCCGCTCCTCTCGCTCCTCGCCTTGCTGGCCGCGGCCGTGGTCTCCGCGGTCCTCGTGCTGCCGGCGGTGCTCCTTGGCGAGGACCTGGCGCGCCGGGTCGCGGGCCGCCCCATCGCATGGCAGCTGCTCCTCACGACCGCCGCCGGTGCCCTCATGTGGCCGCTCGCCGCCTGGCGCGGCTGGCTCGTGGGCGCGCTCGCCCTGGCCGTGGCGGCCACGGTCGCCCGCCACGCCCGGAGGGGCTTCTTCGTCTCGGTGCTCCTGTGGGGCACGCTCGCGGTGCTGACCGTCTTCACGCTCGGTGGCATCGGGTTGTACGCGGGTGTGCTCGGCGACTAGGAGCTTGGTCGCCCCGCGAACCGCCCGAACCGTCCCCGGTGGAAGAGGAGCGGGTCGCCTTCCTCCGTCGCGCCCAGGGACTCGACCCGGCCCACCACGATCAGGTGGTCGCCGCCCGTGTGGACCGCGGCGATCCCGCAGTCGATCCACGCCGGCGCGTCCGGCAGGCGCGGTGAGCCCGTCGAAGGGGCCGGGGTCCAGGGCACGCCCGCGAACTTGTCCGCGCCGCTCACCGCGAACGCCCGGCACAACCCGCCCTGTTCCGCGCCCAGGATGTTCACGCAGAAGCGTCCGGCGCGGGCGATCCTCGGCCAGGTCGTCGACGTGCGGGCGACCATGAAGGCGATCAGCGGCGGGTCGAGCGACAGCGAGGCGAAGGACTGGCAGGCGAAGCCCGCCGGCCCGTCCTCGTCCAGCGCCGTGACGATCGTGACCCCGCTCGCGAAGTGCCCGAGCACCCGCCGGAACTCGCCCGGATCGACGGGCATCCGCTCGTCGTCCCGCACCGCGCGCAGCGCGGGCCGCGGCAGTGCTTCCACGGCCGTGGGCGCCCCGGCCGACCTCAGGTACCGGACGGCGGTGGCCGCCATCCCCGCGTGTCCCATCATGCGGCCCATTGAAACTGACGAAGCGTCAGATAGGAACCCTCGTGCTGTCAGTGGGGGCTGCCAAGCTGGCTCCATGGCCTCGACCCCGAACACGACGACGAACACGACCCCGAACACGACCCCGAACGCCGGCCCTGTCACCTGGAGCCTGCTCGACATCGACGCCGCCCTGCGGGCCTCCTGGGCCGCCGACATCTGCTCGCCCGACGATCAGGACGAGTGGCGCGCGGACAACCCCGCCTGGGGGCACTGCGACATCACGGCGCTCGTCGTGAACGACCTCCTCGGCGGCGACCTCGTCGTCGGCGAGGTGTATCTGGACGGCGCCCAGCGCGGATACCACTGGTGGAACCGGCTCCCGAGCGGCATCGAGCTCGACCTGACCCGCGAGCAGTTCCAGGACGGCCAGGTCATCACCGCCGCACGGCGCGTGGAGCGTCCGCCGGGCCCGCTGCCCCGCCGCTGGGAGGAGTACCTGCTCCTGCGCGAGCGGGTCGCGGCACACCTCGGCGCCGCCCTTCCGGGCCCGGCCTGAGCCGGCGCCCGCCTGAGCCGGCGCCCGCCCGCCCCGGCCGGCCCCCGTCCGAGCCGCCGGCCCCCGGCCGGGCTACCGGCCCTCGTACGACGCCGCCCGCCGTTCCACGAACGCCGCCACGCCCTCCCGTGCGTCCCGCGTCGTCATGCACAGTTCCTGGGCCGTCGCCTCCGCCGCGAAGGCGGTCGTACGGTCGGTGTCCAGGGACGCGTTGACGAGCTGCTTCGTGAGGGCGAGGGCGCGGGTGGGGCCCTGGGCGAGGCGTTCGGCCCACTCGCGGGCCGTCTTCTCCAGGTCCTCCGCCGGGACCACCCGGTTGACCAGACCCATCGCCCGCGCCTCCGCCGCCGGCAACGCGTCGCCGAAGAACATCAGCTCCTTCGCCCGCTGCGGCCCGACCAGCCGCGGCAGCAGATAGGCGCCGCCCCCGTCCGGCACGATCCCGCGCCGGACGAACACCTCCACGAACGTGGCCGACTCCGCCGCCAGCACCAGGTCGCACGCGAACGCCAGATGCGCCCCGATCCCGGCCGCCGTCCCGTTCACCGCCGCGATCACCGGCTTCTCACAGTCCAGTACGGCCCCGACGAAGCGCTGCGCGCCCTGCCGGATCATCCGTGCCACGTCACCGGCCACCCGGTCCCCGGCGGACGCCGAAGGCCCGCCCCGCAGGTCCGCGCCCGCGCAGAAGCCCCGCCCGGTCGCCGTCACCACCACCGCCCGGACCGCCGGGTCGGCGGAGGCCTCCGCCAGGAGGGCGATGATCCGCTCCCGCTGGTCCCAGGTGACCGCGTTCATCGCCTCGGGCCGGTTGAGCGTGATCCAGAGGACGCCGTTCTCGACGGCGTGCAGCACATCGGACACGAGGGGCTCCTTCGGCTCCTTCAGCTGCTGCTTCGGCTCTTTCACCGGCACACCGCGAGCGCGTCCAGGGCCACCGCGCCCTGCCCGCGCGGCAGCACCATCAGCGGATTGATGTCCAGCTCCGACAGATCCCCGTCGAGTTCCAGCGCCATGCGCTGCACCCGCAGCACCACCTCCACCAGCGCGTCCACGTCCGCCGGCGGAGCCCCCCGCACCCCGTCGAGCAGCGCCCGCCCGCGCAGCTCGCCCAGCATGGCGCGGGCCTCCCGTTCCCCGAACGGCGGTACGCGCACGGCGGCGTCGTTCAGCACCTCCACCAGGACGCCGCCGAGCCCGACCGTCACCGTCGGCCCGAACAGCGAGTCGTGCGTCACGCCCACCACCATCTCGACCCCGCGCCCGACCATCTGGCACACCAGGACGCCGTCCAGGTCGACGCCCTCGTAGCGGGCGATGTCGGTCAGCTCCCGGTAGGCGTCGCGTATCTGGCTCGCGGACGTCAGCCCCACCTTCACCAGGCCCAGCTCCGTCTTGTGCGCGAGCTGCGCGCCCGAGGCCTTCATCACCACCGGGTAGCCGACGAGACCCGCCGCCCGCACGGCCGCCGCCGCGCTCGTCACCAGCTGCTCGCGCGGCACCCGTATCCCGTACGCCCGCAGCAGCTGCTTCGCCGCGTGCTCGCTCAGCCGGTGGCCGGGCCGCATCAGGGCCCGCGCCTTGCGGAAGGACGGGGACGGGGTGCGCGGCGCCTCGTCGAAGGGCGAGCGGTAGCCGGTGGTGAAGCGGTGGTGGTCGAGGTAGGCCCTGACCGCGCCGATGCAGTTGCCGAAGGTGCGGAAGGTGGCGACGCGCGAGGAGCCGAGCAGGGTGGTGCGGTAGGCCTCCTCGGTTCCGACGGGCGACCCCCACACCACGCAGATCAGTTTGTCCGTCTCCTCCGCCGCGTCGACGAGGTCCTGCGCGAGCCTGTCGCTCATGGGCGGGAAGGGGCCGGTGATCGGACAGATCAGCACCCCCACCTCCGGGTCGGCGAGAATGGCGTCGATGATCTTCCGGCCGCGCCAGTCGCCCACCGGGTGCCCGCCGTTGTCGACGGGGTTGGCCACGCTCAGGTACTCCGGTATCCACTGGTGCAGCTCGTCCTGCCGGGCCCGGGAGAGGGTGGGCAGGGTGAGTCCCGCCGCGGTCGCCAGGTCGGAGAAGTGGGCGCCGGTGCCGCCGGAGATGGAGTAGACGACCACGCCGTCGGCGACCGGTTTGCGGGCGCGGGCGAGCAGCGCCGCGGTGTCCTGGAGCTGGTCGAGCCCGTCGACCCGGATCACCCCGAACTGCCGCATGGCCGCGTCGACGACCTGGTCCGCGCCGGTGAGCTTGCCGGTGTGCGAGGCGGCCATCCGGGCCCCGGCCTCGGTGCGGCCGACCTTCACGGCGACGACGGGCACCTGGCGGCGGGCTGCCTGGTCGGCGGCGAGCAGGAAGGAACGGCCGTCCTTCAGCCCCTCCACGTAACAGGCGATGGCCCCGACCTCGGGCCGGTGCGCGAAGTACGAGATGAAGTCGGCGGTCTCCAGGTCGGCCTCGTTGCCGGTGGGCGCCCAGTGCGAGAGCCGTACGCCCAGCTCCTGGAGGGTGAAGACGGGCCGCCCCTGGTGCCCGGACTGGGTGATGAGCGCGATGGCCGGCCCGTCCAGGTCCTCCCGGAAGCGCTCGAAGGCGTTGAGGTTGGTGTTGGGCCCGAGCAGCCGCAGCCCGGAACGCCCGACGGCGGCCGCGAGCCGCTCCTGGGCGCGGGCGCCCTCCTCGCCGGTCTCGGCGAAGCCGGACGCGAAGGCGACGGCGAACCTCACCTTGCACGCGGCGAGCTGCTCGATGACGGGCAGCGGGTCGGCGACGAGGAGGACGGCGAGGTCGACGGACTCGTCGAGTTCGCTGACCGAGGGCACGCAGTCGATCCCGAAGACGGCGGTACGGGTGGGGTGCACGGGCACCAGCCGCGCGCCGACCCGGCCGGCCCAGTCGATCAGCTGGCGGGTGATCCCGGTGTTCGGCCGCCCTTCGGCGTCGGACGCCCCGACGACCGCGACGACCTCGGGCCGGAAGAACCGGTCGAGCTCGGGCACGGGCGCGTGCAGCGGGCGCCCGCTGACGTCGGTGTCGCCCTCGACGGCGGCGACGTCGTGCACGACCACCCGGCCGGCGTGGTGCTCCCCGCAGGCGTCCACGCGGGCGCGGAGGTCGGTGGTGAAGGTCCCGTGAGTCGATCCCAGCATCGTTCCGCACCGCCCATCCCGATCCCGAAGACCGGAGCCGTCCCGTGCCGTCCCTGGCATGGCCTGATCTGACGCTTAGTCAGATTACTCAACTGACGGTCAGTCAGGAATAGGGCGTGCGGCAACGGCCGGTGGTGCCGGCGCCCCGGGCGCCGCAAGGCACCCGGGGCGTCGTCGGCCTCCGCGGCGCCGTCGGCTAGCGGCCGCCCATCGCGTCCGCGAGCACTTCCGCCGCCCCCGCCACCAGCGCGTTGTCGGCCGTCGCGTCCTCCTCCGGCTTGGTCGTCATGACGGCCAGGACCACCGGCGGGCGGCCGGGGGGCCAGGCCACACCGGCGTCGTTGTTGCCGCCGTACCGGCCGCCGCCGGTCTTGTCGGCCAGGGTCCAGTCGGCCGGCAGGCCCTTGCGGAAGCGCTCGCCGCTGGTCGTGTTGGCCAGCATCCAGCCGGTCAGCCGGCGCCGGTCCTCCGGCGCGAGGGCGCCGCCCAGGACGAGCCGGCCGTACGAACGGGCGATGGCGCGCGGAGTCGTCGTGTCCGTCTCGCGCCACGGCTCGGCCGAGTTGAGCTCCGGCTCCCAGCGGTCCAGCCGGGTCACCCCGTCGCCGAGGGAGCGGGCGAAGCGGGTGATCGCCGTCGGCCCGCCCAGCTCCTGGAGCAGCAGGTTGGCGGCGGTGTTGTCGCTGTGGGTGATCGAGTACTCGCACAGCTCGGCGATCGTCATGCCGTCGGCGACGTGGTCGCGCGTGATCGGCGACCAGCCCGAGCGGGTCACGTACTCCTGCGTGTAGTGCACGCGCCGCGCGAGGAACTCGCCGTCGCGGTCCAGGTCCCGCAGGACCGCCGCCGCGCCGAGCGTCTTGAACAGCGAGCACATCGGGAAGCGCTCGTCGGCGCGGTACGCCACCAGGCGGCCGCTCCCGGTGTCGTACGCGTACGCGCCGAGCCGGGCGCCGTGCTCCCGCTCCAGCGCGCGTAACCGCTGCCGGGCCCGCCCCGACGGGAGCCGGGCGGGTGCGGCGTGGGCGGAGGTCAGGGGCAGGGCGGCCGCGAGGGCCGCCCCGGCGCCGGCGGCGAGCATCGTCCGACGGGTGGGGCGCATGATCGGTGCCTTCCTTGATACGGGTGAGACGTGCGTCATCGGTCGTGA
This sequence comes from Streptomyces sp. NPDC127092, assembly GCF_042722475.1. Classification (NCBI taxonomy): domain Bacteria; kingdom Bacillati; phylum Actinomycetota; class Actinomycetes; order Kitasatosporales; family Streptomycetaceae; genus Streptomyces; species Streptomyces sp. NPDC127092. The sequence goes on along the minus strand of NZ_JBHXFE010000032.1, from coordinate 28,801 downwards.
CGTCGCTTCCCGTACGGGCAGTTGCACCGCAACCTACGGCGGCCGGCCCCGGACCAGGCACAACCGGCGCCGCTACCGCCGGAGTTTCGCGATCCGGCGGGCGATCCGCTCCGCGTCCAGCGCCATCTCCCGGAACATGCCGCTGATCGGATTGGTGAACCCGGTGAAGTAGAGCCCGGGTGCCTCGCGCGGGCAGCGCGCGCCCGTCACCGACGGGCGGCCGCGCTCGTCCAGGACTCCGAGGTGGCCGAGCAGCGGCTCCAGGGCACGGTCGTAGCCGGTCGCCGCGATCACCGCGTCCGGGGCGATGCGGGAGCCGTCCGCGAGGACGACCTCGCCGTCGTCGAAGGACTCCACCGCCGCCACCGGCTCGACCTTCCCGGCCCGTACGGCCGCGACCAGGCCCACGTCCTGCACGGGAATCGACCCGGCCCGCACCCGCGAGTACAGGCCGCCCTGCGGCCTCGGCATCCCGTACGCCGACAGGTCCGCCGTCATGAACCGCCCGAGCAGCCCGGTCAGCCGGTCCACGAGGCCCACCGGAAGCCGCCGCACCAGGATGCCGTTGCGCTGGCTCGGCCAGCCGAGCGTGGCGCGGCGGATGATGTACGGAGGCGTGCGCACTGCGATCCGGACCCGCTTGGCGCCGCCCTCCGCCAGGTCGGCGGCGATCTCCGCGCCGGTGTTGCCGACGCCGACGACGAGCACGTCCCTGCCCTCGTACGGCTTCGGGTTGCGGTAGGCGCTCGCGTGGACGAGCTCGCGGCCGGGCGTGCGCTCGTACGTGCCGAGGCCGGGCCACGCGGGCAGTCGCGGGGTGTGGTTGTAGCCGGTCGCGACCACGACGGCGCTGCCGAGCAGCCGGCGCCCGCCCGTCGCGTGCAGCGTCCAGTGCGCGCCGTCGCGTTCGACGCGGAGGACCTCGACGCCCGTCACGACCTCCAGGTCGTGGAACTCGGCGTACGTCTCCAGGTACCGCACCACGTCCGCGCGGGCGACCCAGCGCCCGAAGGAGCGCGGCATCTTCAGGCCGGGCAGCGCGGAGAGCCGGCGGGTGGTGTGCAGCCGCAGCCGGTCGTAGTGGTGGCGCCAGGAGTCACCGACGGCGTCGGCCTTCTCCACGACGACGGCCCGTACGCCCCGCGCGCGCAGCGCGGCGGCGACGGCGAGTCCGCCGGGGCCGCCGCCGATGACGTAGACGGGGTGGGGCTGGGGGGTGACGGTCATGAATGCTGAGCGTAATGACGCGTACACGCCGTGGGTCTCGGTCAAGAGGGGGTTGGGTTGCGAATCGGTCACGGGTGCACGGGTCTTGCGGAGAAGCGGGAGCATCCGATGAACTGATGCTCCGTCAGATTTCACGTACGGGAGGCGAACCCCGCACATGCAGACGACCCGGACGGCCGGCCCCGCGACCGCCGGCTCCCCGAAGGCCACCCCCGCGAGCCTCCCGGAAGCCGACGCCTTCACCCGCCCCTACTGGGACGCCGCCGCCGACGGCCGCCTCCTGCTGCGCCACTGCACCGCCTGCGACCGGCCCCACCACTACCCGCGCGAGTTCTGCCCGTACTGCTGGAGCGAGGACGTCGAATGGCGGCAGGCGGAGGGCCGGGCGGTGCTCTACACGTGGTCCGTCGTCCACCGCAACGACCTCCCGCCCTTCGGCGACCGCGTGCCGTACGTGGCGGCGGTCGTCGACCTCGCGGAGGGCCCGCGGATGATGACGGAGATCGTGGACTGCCCCGAGACCGAACTCCGCATCGGGATGGACCTGGACCTCGCCTTCCGCCCGGAGGGCGAACAGGGCGAGTTCCAGGTCCCGGTGTTCACGCCCCGGCGCTCCCCGGACCCCCGGCACTCCCCGAACCCCCGCTGACCCGCTCGACCGGGATCCACAGCTGGGAGTCCGTCTCCTCGCCGATCTCCACGGGCCGGGTCCGCAGCAGCTCCGGACCCGGCCGGCTCACGTACGGGTTGGACGGGAACCACTGGGTGAACACGTCGCGCCACAGCTCCTGGAGCGCCGCCGGGTAGGGCCCGTGGTCGTCGAAGACCGCCCAGGTGCCGGCCGGCACGTCGAGCGCGTCGAGGCCGCCCAGCTCGTCGGCCGTCGTACCGGGACCGGTCACCACGCCGACCCAGTAGTCCAGCTCGGCGCCCTCCTCCCGGCTGTCGGTCAGGTGCACCGCCGCCGACAGGATGCCTTCCGGCTCCCCCTCGGCCAGCTCCTTCATCCGAACGATCGCCCGCTCGTCCAGGCTCTCCACGTGCGCCGCGGCGGCCGCGTTGACCCCCTCGTGCACGAGCGGGACCCGCGCCTTGCTGCCGACGACCCGGAAGGCGCCCTTCTCGACGATCCGGTACCGCATGGTCGTACTCCCCTCGATGACGACACGGAAGGACATCCGGGGCTGCGAGACGAGCGCCGCACCGGCACGCCGGGCCTCACCCGGGCCGATGCCGTGCACGGACCGGAACGCCCGAGCGAAGGCCTCGCCCGAGCCGTAGCCGTAGCGCACCGCGACGTCGAGCAGCGTCCGCTCCCCGGCCAGGACCTCGGCCCCGGCGAGCGTCATGCGGCGGCGCCGCACGTACACGGAGAGCGGCATGCCGGCGAGCGCCGAGAACAGCCGCCGGAAGTGGTACTCCGAGGTCGTCGCGATCCGCGCGGCCTCGGCGACGTCCACCTCGCGGTCGAGATGGCGCTCCACATGGTCCAGCGCCCGGTTCAGCCCTTCCAGCACGCCCGTCCGCCCTTCCTGCCTGGTGTTTTCCTCTGTGTCCTCACCGTAGGAACCACCACCCTCCCAGGACCCGACGATCCGTGCCCGGAACGGTCGGGTCGCGCGGCGCCGTCCCGGGGCGGACGCACCGGCCGACTTGCGGTTTCCGCAGCGTCAACTCCTACGGTCTTCGTGTGGGGCCGGAACGGCCGGCCCCGGCGATGGAAGGAACCGTCATGGCCTGGTCGATCGCGGACGTGGCCCGGATGTCCGGGGTGACCTCCCGGACCCTGCGGCACTACGACGAGATCGGCCTGCTGCCGCCCGCGTGGACCGCGAGCAGCGGGCACCGCTACTACGAGGAGCCCCAGCTGCTGCGCCTCCAGCAGATCCTGCTCATGCGGGAGCTGGACGTGGGCCTGCGCGAGATCCAGGCCGTCCTGGACAGCCAGGCCGACCCCGTGGGCGTCCTGCGCGAACACCACGCACGGCTGGTCGGGGAACGGGACAGGCTCGCAACCCTGGCGAGGACGGTCGCCCGCACCATCGCCGACCTCGAGGCACGACACGAGAGCGAGGACGAGGACATGGTGAGCATCAACCGGCCGGAGAACCTCTTCGAGGGCTTCCGGCACGACCCGGAGATGGAGGCCGAGGTCCGCGAGAAGTGGCCGGAGGCGTACGAGGAGTCCCGGCAGGCGGTCGAGGGGATGACGCCCGAGACCACCGAGCAGTGGCAGCGCGAGGCCACCGCCCAGATGATCCGCTTCGCGGAGCACATGGCCGCCGGCACGCCCGTCGACGACCCGGCCGTCCAGGAGGAGGTGGCCGCCCACTACCGCACCGTCTGCCGCTTCTGGACCCCGACGGCGGAGGCGTACAAGGGCCTGGCGGCGACCTACGCGGAGGACCCGCGCTTCCGCGAGAACTTCGACCGGATCGCCGTCGGCCTCGCGGACTACCAGCGCGCCGCGATGGCCGTCTACGCGGACACCCGGCTGAGCTGACCCGGCAGAGCGCGTGAGCGCCGTCGTCGAGGGGCTGCAGACCCTCGACCCCGGCGCGGCCTACGGCTCCCGACGCCCTGCCGCCACCGCCGCCTGCTTCTCCTCCTCCAGAGCGCCCTCGCCCTCCGTGTCGAGGTGGGGCAGGATCCGGTCGAGCCAGCGCGGGGTCCACCAGGCGTGACGGCCCAAGAGGGTCATCACCGCGGGCACCAGGAGGAGCCGGACGATCGTCGCGTCGATGAGGACGCTCGCCGCCAGACCGAGGCCCAGCATCTTCACCACGATGTTGTCCGACACGATGAACGCCGCGAACACGCTCACCATGATCAGAGCCGCACACGTGATCACCCGCGCCGTGATCTCCAGCGCGTGCGCCACGCTCGCCTTCGGATCCCCGGTGCGCAGCCACGCCTCGCGCACCCGCGACAGCAGGAAGATCTCGTAGTCCATGCTCAGGCCGAAGACGATCGCGAACATCATCATCGGCACGTAGCTCTCGATGGGCACCTTCCCGGAGACCCCGAGCGCGGGACCGCCCCAGCCCCACTGGAAGACGGCCACGACGACCCCGTACGACGCCGCGATCGACAGCACGTTCAGGACCGCCGCCTTCACCGCCACCAGCAGGCCGCGGAAGACGGTCAGGATGACGAGGAAGGCCAGCGCGACGACCACCGCGATGATCAGCGGCAGGCGGCTCGCGACGATGTCGAGGAAGTCGACCTGCGCGGCCGTCGTCCCCGTCACGTACGTCTGCGCGTCCGTCCCGGCCACCGCCTGCGGCAGCACGTCGTCCACCAGGTGGTTCGTGAGCTCGGTGGTCCGCTCGTCCTGCGGCGACGCGACCGAGTACGCGGTGCCGATCAGCACGTCACCGTCCGGCGTCGCCTGCAGCGGCGTGATCGAGGCCGCGTCCGGCACGTTCGTCAGCGACTGCTGGAGCCTGCTCGCGAGCGCCGCACGGTCTCCCGACGGAACGGCCGACTGGTCCACCACCAGCGTCAGCGGCCCGTTCGCACCCGGCCCGAACGCCGTCGAGATCAGGTCGTACGCCCGCCGGTCCGTGAACGACTTCGGATCCGCCCCGTCGCCGATGTGCCCGAGCTGGATGAAGAGCAGCGGGAACGCCAGGACCAGCAGCGCCACGACCCCGCACACCAGGAACCACCACGGCCGCCGCTCCACGCGCTGCGCGTAACGGTGCCAGGCGCCGGACCCGGCGCCGGCGTCGCTCCCCCGGGCCCGGCCGGCCCCTGGCCCCGCCGCAGCCGCCGGCCCGGTCCCTGCCCCCGCCGCAGCCGCCGGCCCGGCCGCCGCTCCCGCGTCCACGTTCGTCTCCGCGACCGGCTTGCGTACGTGATAGCGGTCGATACGGCGCCCCACCAGCCCCAGCATCGCCGGGACCAGCGTCAGCGCCGCCAGCACGGCCGTCACGACCGTGAACGCCGCCGCGAGCCCCAGCTTGCCGATGAAGGTGACGCCCGAGACCCACAGCCCGGACAGCGCGATGATCACCGTGCAGCCCGACACGAGGACCGCCCGGCCGCTCGTCGTCGTGGCGAGGGCCGCCGAGTCGGCGGGATCGTGGCCGTTCATGAGGTTCTGGCGGTGCCGCGTGATCAGGAACAGCGCGTAGTCGATGCCGACGCCCAGACCGATCATCGTCGCCAGCGTCGGCGACACCGTGCCGAAGGTGAACGCCGCCGCCGTCAGACCCAGCAGCGCGAGCCCGCAGATCGCCCCGATCAGCGCCGTGACCAGCGGCAGCACCGCTGCGATCAGGCTGCCGAAGCCCACCAGGAGCACCACGATCGCCACGGCGAAGCCGATCGCCTCGCTCGTGCGGTCGTCCGGCGCCGGCCGGGCCAGCTCGCCGAGCGACCCGCCGTACTCGACGGTCACGTCCGCGTCCCGCAGCGGCTGTACGGCGGCGTCGACACCGTTCAGGTAGTCCACGCCGAGCGTGGACGGCGGCACACCGAACCGCATCGTGATGTACGCGGTCTTGCCGTCCGTGGACAGCGGCCCGGTGTTCGGCGCCGTGGACGACGCGGGCGGCGGGGGAGTGCCGGGCGGCGGCAGCGGATTCTGCACGCTCAGCACGTCGGGCAGCTTCTCCAGCGCCGCCACGGTCGAGTTCACCGTCGAGGACTCCTGGGTGAGCGGCCCGGAAGGCCGGTTCAGGACGATCTGCGCGCTGTAACCGCCGGCCGCCGGATCATGCGCCTTCAGGACGTCCAGGCCCTCCGCCGACTGCACGCCGGGCAGCGCGAAGTCGTCCGAGAACTGGCCGCCCACCGCCCGGTCCGTGAGCTGCAGCCCGGCGACGGCGGCCAGCCACAGCACGATGACGACGACGAAATGCCGGGCACACCAGTGCCCGAGGCGGTAGAGCAGACCCTTGCCGACCGGGGTCTGCACCGGGCTCCGTGCGTTCATGGCACCGCCGCGTGCGGATAGGCGATCCCCGAGCGTCCCTACGTAAGTCAATTCTTGGCGTTCCGGGCGGACCCGTCATCTCGAACCGCGACCCGCGACGCGTGACGCGTCGGCGGGCCGGATCGACCGTCCTCCCGGATAGTGGAACCGTGAAGCGCTATCCGCTCATCGCCGATCACGGCCTGGTGGGCGACCTGCAGACCTGCGCGCTCATCTCGGACGAGGGCGTCGTCGACTGGTTCGCGGCTCCCCGCTTCGACTCGCCCGGCATCTTCTCGGCGCTCCTCGACCACGACCGGGGCGGCTACTTCCGCCTCTCGCTGGAGGCACCGCGCGCGGAGGGCGACGCCGACGGGACGAGCGCCGGCGTGACGACGAAACAGCTCTACTACCCCGACACCGCCCTCCTCGTCACCCGCTTCATGTCACCCGACGGCGTGGGCGAACTCATCGACTGGATGCCCCCCGACCGCACCGGCCGCGCCACCGGCCGGCACGCCATCCTGCGCGTCCTGCGCTGCACCCGCGGCACCGTCACCTTCACCCTGGAATGCCGGCCGCGCTTCGGCTTCGGCAGCAACCCGCACGAGACGCGCGTCGACGGCCGCACCGCCGCCTTCCGGGCCCCCGGCGTCACCGCCTTCCTCCAGTCGAACATCCCGCTGGAGCAGGACGGGCCCTACGACGTCCACGGCCGCCTCACCCTCCGCGAAGGGGGCATCGCCGGCGCCTCGTTCACCGTCGCGGGACCGGAGGCGGAGCCCCCGCCACTGCCGGCCACGGGCGAGGTCGAAGCCGCCCTGTGGGACGCCGTCGACTTCTGGCAGAGCTGGGTGCGCACCGCCCGCTACCGGGGCCGCTGGCCCGACATGGTGCACCGCTCCGCCATCACCCTGAAGCTCCTCACCTACCTGCCCACCGGCGCCCCGATCGCCGCCGCCACCCTCGGACTGCCCGAACTCGTCGGCGGCGAACGCAACTGGGACTACCGCTACACCTGGATCCGCGACGGCTCCCTCGCCGTCCGCGCCCTCCTCGACCTCGGATTCGTCGACGAGGCCGCCGCGTTCACCGGCTGGCTCACCGACCGCGTCACCGAACGCGCCTCCGCGCGGGCCTCCGTCACCGGGACCGAGGGCACCCGGCCGCTCCAGATCATGTACCGCGTCGACGGCGACCCGTGGCTGCCCGAGGAGATCCTCACCGACTTCGAGGGCTACCGCGGCTCCGCGCCCGTCCGCGTCGGCAACGCCGCCGCCGACCAGCTCCAGCTCGACATCTACGGCGAGGCCCTCTACGCCCTCGCCCAGGGCCGCGGCCTCGACACCCAGCCCACCCACCAGGGCTGGCAGGCCGTCTCGGCGCTGCTCGACTGGCTGGCGAAGTCCTGGGACGGCCCCGACGAGGGCATCTGGGAAACCCGCGGCGGACAGCGGGACTTCACCTTCAGCCGGGTGATGTCCTGGGTGGCCTTCGACCGCGGACTGCGCCTCGCCGACGAGTTCGGCCGGCCCGCCGCCCTCGACACCTGGCGGGCCGCCCGCGACGAGATCTACGCCCAGGTGATGCACCGCGGCTGGAGCGAGCGGCGCCGGGCCCTCGTCCAGTACTACGGCGGAGAAGTCCTCGACGCCGCGCTGCTCCTCGTCCCCCGGTCCGGCCTGCTCAGCCCCACCGACCCGGCCTGGCTCTCCACCCTCGACGCCATCGAGCGCACCCTCGTCCAGGACAGCCTGGTCCACCGCTACGACCCCGGCGCCTCGCCGGACGGGCTGCGCGGCGCCGAGGGAACGTTCAGCCTGTGCACGTTCCTCTACGTGGACGCACTGGCCCGGGCGGGGCGGGTGCGGCAGGCCCGGTTCACGTTCGAGAAGATGCTCACGTACGCCAACCACGTCGGCCTGTTCGCGGAGGAGATCGGCCCGAGCGGCGAGCAACTGGGCAACTTCCCCCAGGCCTTCACCCACCTGTCGCTGATCATGGCGGCCACGACGCTGGACGAGGCGCTGGACGAGACGAACGGGCCGGGCGCGCGCGGTGCTCAGGCGGCGGGTACGACGTCCCGGGGAGCCCGGGCACCCAGAACGGGGTAGTCGTTGTATCCCGTCTCCCCGCCCGTGTACATCAGGTACCGGTCCCGTACGGGATTCAGCGGCGCGCCCGTCCGCAGCCGCTCGACCAGGTCCGGGTTGGCGAGGAAGCCGCGGCCGAAGGAGATCAGGTCGGCCCCGGCGGCGAGCAGCCGCTCACCGGCCGCCCGGCCGCCGTCGGCGGGCAGCGGCAGGCCCCAGCCCAGGTCGGGGTTGGCGATCAGCGTGCCGGGCCAGGCCTTGCGGATTTGGTGGAAGAGCGGCTGGTCGGGGTCGGCGAAGATGACGTGGAGATAGGCGAGGTGCGTGCCGGGGGAGGCATCGGACGGGCCGGTCAGATCGGCGAGAGCGGCGACGAGCGCGGGATAGAGGGCGTCGGTGTCGCCCTCCTCGATGCCGTTGACGGTGACTCCGGGCGAGACGCGGACGCCGACCCGCTCGGGCCCGATCGCCTCGGCGACGGCCCGGACCACCTCCACGGTGAAACGGATCCGGTTCTCGACGGAGCCGCCGTACTCGTCCGTCCGCAGGTTGGTGTTCTTCGCGAGGAACTGGTGCAGCAGATGCCCGTTGGCGGAGTGCACCTCGACGCCCTCGAAGCCCGCCTCGACCGCCCGCCGCGCGGCGGCGGCGAAGTCGGCGGCGGTGGAGCGGATGTCGTCGGGGGTCATCTCGCGGGGCACGACGGAGGGCACGCGGCCGGCGGCGGTGTGGATCTCCTCGGGCAGCGCGACGGCGGAGGGCGCGACGGGCGTGAACCCGCTGGTGTCGGGATGCCCGACGCGCCCGCCGTGCTGGAGCTGCACGAACATCCGCCCGCCGGCGGCGCGCACGGCGTCGGTGACCGTACGCCAGCCGTCGACCTGGGCCGGGGTGTGGAGCCCGGGGATGTCGGGGTAGGTCTGGCCGACGGCGTTGGGCGTCGTCGCCTCCGCGATGATCAGGCCGGCGGTGGCGCGGTCCGCGTAGTGCGTCGCCATGATCGGGGTGGGGACGCCGTCGGCGGTGGCGCGGTTACGGGTCAGGGGAGCCATGACGAGACGGTTGGGAAGGGCGAGGGAGCCGAGGGTGGTGGACTCGAAGAGACGGGAGGAGGAGGGGAGTTCGGCGGTTGGTTTCGTCATGCCGGTACCGTAGAACCTGACACGAGTGTCAGGTTCAAGCGGCGAGGGGAGGCGGGTGGATGATGCGGATCGGTGAGCTGGCGAGCCGGAGCGGCGTGAGCGAGCGTTCGCTGCGCTATTACGAGAAGCAGGGCCTGCTGCTGTCGGAGCGCACCCCGGGCGGGCACCGGGAGTACGGGGAGTGGGCGGTCGACCGCGTGATCCGCATCCAGTCGCTGTACGCGGCGGGCCTGAACAGCAAGAAGATCGCGAGGCTCCTGCCGTGCATGCGGGACGTGGACGCGGGCCCGACGGAACGCACGACGCCCCAACTGGTCACGGAACTCCAGGCGGAACGCGAGCGCATCGACCGTCTGATCGAGGACCTGATCCGCTCGAGGGAGGTCCTGGACGAGTTCATCGAGACGGCGAGGTCGGGGGTGGGGGAGGCCTCTGAGGTGGCGACGGACTGAGGTCTGGTGTGGGTGGCGGGTCTCTGAGGTGGTGCGGGGTGGGTGTTTCGGGTGGGCTTCTGGTGCGGCCGCCCTTGTTCCGAGTGTGGCCCCCTCCACCACCGCGTCAAGGGCGCTCCCTTCGGTCGCGTCGCTTCGCGATGGCCTTGCGGCCACCCTTGACCCGGTGGCTCCGGGAGCCTGTTCACACTCGGAGGGCGGCCGGGGGGCCCGGCCACGCGGACGCGCCCGGGTAGCCCTCCGCGCCGTAGGCGGCGCGCGGGCCGGTGGGGTGGGGCTCGGTTTGCGGCGGGGGCGAGTGGGGCTGTTTCCCTGGGTTCGGGGTGCGCGGCAGTGGAATGGGGTGCCCATTCGGGGCTTAGCGGCTGTCGGCCGTCGTCTGGCCGGGGTTCATGCCCCGCTGGTCACTCCCGGTGGGTGGGACGGGTGGGTGGCCGGGGCCGGTGGCGTGCAAACGTGGATATCGCGGGCCGTCGTGTGGCGGAAGACAACGGATGTGACGAGAGAGGCGACCCTGTCCCCTCGCGATCCACCTTTGCTCGCTCCGGAGTCCTCAACCACCATGCCCCGCGCCTTCGTTGGTCACCACTGTGGCGGAGAGTGGCTTGTGTGACTTCAGAGGCGCGGCAGACACCTTTCCCACCGGGTGGGGTCGGCCCGGGCGTGCAAAGTGGGATCTCGCGGGCCTCGGTGTGACAGATGGTGCTCGTGTGACATGAGAGGCAAGGCCGGTGGCTGCCAGGCCCCGGGATATCCACGTTTGCACGCGACCGGCCTCGGCGACCCACCATCCACCCACCGGGAGTGACCAGCGGGGCATGAACCCTGGCCGGACGACGGCCGATGGCCGCTAAGCCGGGAATTGGGCGCCCCATTCCACTGCCGCGCACCCCGAGCCGAGGGAGACGGACTCCCCGACCCTCGCCACTAACCGAGCCCCACCCCACCGGCGTGCACTGCCCAAGCCGTCCGGAGCGATACCCGGCCCCACCCACCACCGGCCCGCCATCCGCCTACGGCGGGAATGGCTACCCGGGCCGGTCCGCGTGGCCGGGCCCCCCGGCCGCCCTCCGAGTGTGAACAGGCCCCCGGAGCCACCGGGTCAAGGGTGGCCGCAGGCCATCGCGAAGCGACGCGACCGCAGGGAGCGCCCTTGACGCGGTGGTGGAGGGGGCCACACTCGGAACAAGGGCGGCCGCACCAGAAGCCCACCCGAAACACCCACCCGTACGACCTCAGAAACCCGCACCTCCCCCCCCCGCTACATCGCCAGCCAGTTCACCCCCCCCGGCTCACACCCACGCCAAAATCTCCGGCGCCGCCTCCGCCAGCGTTGTGAAGTGGCGGTGCGAACCCTCCGCCCCCGTCGCCGCGTTCACCGTCCACACCGTCATCCCCGCCGCGCGGCCCGACCGTACGCCCGACGGCGCGTCCTCGATCACCAGGCAGTCCGCGGGATCCGCGCCCAGCTTCTCGGCGGCGAGGAGGTACGGCACCGGCGAGGGCTTGCCCTCGCTCACCGACGCCGCGTCCACGATCAGCCCCGGCATCGGCAGCCCGGTCCGCTCGAACCGGCCGCGCACCCGGTGCTCGTAGTTCGACGTGACCAGCGCCCAGCGGTCGGCGGGCAGGGCCTTCAGCAGTTCCGCGGCGCCGTCGAAGGCCGCGTACGCCCCTGTCCGTACGTCCTCGTCCTCCAGCTCGTGCAGCAGCGCCAGGCACGCGGCCGGGTCCGCCCCCGGCGCGACGGCCGCGAACGTCTCCACCGGCCGGGTCCGGAGCGCGACGGCGTACACCTCGTCGCCGTCGAGCCCGTGGCGTGCGGCCCAGGCGTGCCACACGCGCCGCTGGTTCTCGACGGCGTCCATGAGGGTGCCGTCGACGTCGAAGAGTACGAAGTTCTCACTGGTCACGCGCCAGAGGTTACGTCCACACACACCAGCCTCCGAGGTCCGGTCCCGAACGGCAGGCCTCGGGCCGATGAGTTTTCGGCGCTGCCGCCGTCCACCCCTCGTACCCCCCGAGAGGAGACCGAGAGAAATGCCCTACGCCGACGTCAACGGAATGACCCTCTGGTTCGAGGAGCACGGCACCGCCGCCACCTCGGGCGTGCCGCCGCTCGTCCTGCTCCACGGCGGGTTCGGAGCCGGGGAGATGTTCCAGCCGTTCCTCGCCTCGGAGGTCGGGGAAGGGCGGCGCTTCATCACCGTCGACCTCCAGGCGCACGGGCGGACGCCGGACGTCGACGGGCGGCCGATGTCGATGGAGGCGATGGCGGACGACGTCGCCGGACTGCTCAAGCACCTCGGCGGCGAGGCCGTCGACGTCCTCGGCTACTCCCTCGGCGCGGGCACCGCCATGCGGCTGGCGATCCAGCACCCCGACCTGGTCCGGCGGCTCGTGGTCGTGTCGATGCCGGCCCGGCGCGAGGGATGGTTCCCCGAGGTCACGGCGCAGATGGACCAGATGCACGTGGGCGCGGCGGAGGCGCTGAAGCAGTCGCCGATGTACGAGCTGTACGCGCGGATCGCGCCGCGCGTCGAGGACTGGCCGGTGCTGGTGGAGAAGGTCGCGTCGATGAACCGGCGGGACTACGACTGGAGCGAGGAGATCGCCGGCGTCACCGCGCCCGTGCTGCTGGTCTTCGCCGACGGCGACGGGATCCGCCCGGCGCACATGGTGGAGTTCTTCGGCCTCCTCGGCGGCGGCCTGAAGGACCCGGGATGGGACGGCGGCGACCGGCCCGCCGCCCGCCTCGCGGTCGTTCCCGGCGCCACGCACTACGACCTGATGTTCTCGCCGCTCCTCCCCGGAGTCGTCGGCGCGTTTCTCGCCCAGTGACGTTTCTGTGGTGAAAACGGTCCTCCTGGAGAGTGAGTAAAGCGCCCGTAAGCGAAGGTTCGAGCTTGTCTCCCGAAATCATCTTGTTTTGGCAAAGTGCCAGCGTGTTGATGAGGAGTCAGCCTGTGAACCACTTCAGCTACGGTAACGACCTGAGGGCGCGGATCGCCGCGCCCGGCACCACACCCCTGATCGGCGTCTACGACATGTACTCGGCGTCCGTCGCCGCCGAGCACTACGACGGGATGTTCGTCTCCGGCTTCGGCTTCGCCGCCTCGCACTACGGACTGCCGGACATCGGGTTCATCGCGTGGCCGGACATGGTGGCGTTCGTGCAGCGGCTGCGCGGCGCGTTCCCGCGGCACCACCTGCTGGTCGACATCGACGACGGCTACGTCGACCCCGAGGTGGCCTGTCACGTCGTGGAGGGCCTGGAGCGGATCGGCGCCTCCGGCGTGATCCTGGAGGACCAGAAGCGGCCGCGGCGCTGCGGGCACGCGGACGGGAAGCAGGTGCTGCCGCTGGACGAGTACCTCGCCAAGCTGGAGATGGTGCTCCAGACCCGGCGGGACATGGTGGTCGTGGCCCGTACGGACGCGACGGACGAGGACGACATCCTGCACCGGGCCCAGCGCCTGGCGGCGACCGAGGCGGACGTGGTCCTGGTGGACGGCGTACGGAGCGTGGAGTGGATCCGGCGGATCCGCGAGGTCGTCGACGGCAAGCCGCTGCTGTTCAACCAGATCGCGGGCGGCAAGTCGCCGCGGCTGTCGCTCTCCGAGCTGTCGGAGCTGGGCGTGGACGTGGCGATCTACAGCACGCCGTGCCTCTTCGCGGCGCACGCGGCGATGGACTCGGCACTGGCCGAGCTGAAGGCCGCCGACGGGCGGCTGCCGTCCTTCGACCCGGAGAGCGGGGTCGGCGTCGCCGCTTCGACCCGGCTCCTGGAGCGGAACATCGCCCGGCACCACGGGGCACGCGAGCACGTCGCGCGGGCAGCGCGGGGCGGGAAGGCCGAGCAGGCTGTGCGGGTGGGCGCATGAGGGCGTCGATTCCGCGCCCGCGGAGGGCCGAGACCGGCCAGATCGGCCAGACCACCCAGACCGGCCAGACGGGCCAGACCGGCGCGGCCGGCCAGGTCGGCCGGAGGGTTCGGGTCGGGCAGGGGGGTCAGGCCGGTCGGGTGGGCCGGGCCGCGCTGCCGGTGCTCGGGGCGGTCCTGCTGGCCGCCGCCGGGGCGGCACCCGCGGCGGCCGGCGGGAGCCTGGTCACCGTGATCGACAACTCGCACGCCGACTCGGTCCTGGAGGTCGACCGGGCGGCCAACCTCCAGTACGGCAGCAGCGGCACGGCCGGCAGCGACCACGACGGCAGCGCGGTCGACGCGCTCCAGACCCTGGTCGGCGCGGTCCACGCACCCGACGACGACTAAGAGGCCTGAGCGAACGCCGAACGGCCGGACACCGCCCTCGTGGTGTCCGGCCGTCTCGCGCTGTCGCCCGTGGTCAGTCCTCCACCAGGTCCGGCAGGCCGAGCTCGTTCAGCTCGACGGGCTCCGGCCCGTCCTCCTCGTGGGCCACGGCGGTGGCGGTGGCCGGAGCGGCCTGAGCGGTGGCGGCGGCGAAGCCGAGGACGCCGCCGGCCAGGGCGACGGCGGCGACGAGGGAGCGGGTGGTGGTGGTGAGGTTCATGCCCGGGGAACGAATCCTCTCCCGCGGCGGTCACGGAGTGTGGCGCGGGAGAGGGAGAGGCGCGCGTCCGTCCACCGCGCGCCCCCAGTCACCTGCCACCGCCACATGCCGTCTGGCGCCTGGCCCTAGCGCCGCTCCACCAGGCCCCGGACGTACGCCGCCTGCCCCGCGTGCTGGTTGTCCTCGGCGACCACGCTGATGAGGCGGACGCCGAGGGTGACGTGCGGGGTCCAGCGGGTGTCGACGACCCGGTCAAGGTCGGCGTCGGTGAGTGCGCCGACGTGGTCGAGGGTGCGGGCGTGGACGGCGTCGTAGTAGTCGAGCAGGAGGTCGGCCGACGCACGGACGGCCGCCACCTGCTTGCTGCTGTGGCCGAAGCCGGTGGCGTCCTCCGGGAACGGCAGGCCGAAGCGGCCGGACCAGCCCTCGGCCGTCCACACCTGCTCGGTCCCGAAGGCGTCGGCGATGTGGTCGTCCTGGATCCGGGTGAGGTGCCAGACCAGCCAGGCGATGGAGTTGGCGTCGGGATCGATCCGTACGGTCAGCTCGTCGTCCGACAGGCCCTCGACGGCCTCGTGCACGGCCTCCTGGATCCGGCCGAAGGCGTCAAGGAGAAGCTCCGCGCTCTTCATGGCGTCACGGTACGCGCTCAGACACGGTGGTAGTGGTAGCCCTCGCCGTGGGACGGGCCCACGTCGTGGAGGATGCCGCTCGGTACCGCGAGCTTGAACGCCGACGTGTCGCCGTTCGTGCAGTAGGGGTACCCGCCGGACTTGGCCTGGTCGACGGTGGTGGTGCCCAGGTTGATGCGCTTGCCGCCGTCGGTGATCGAGACCAGCTTGGCCACGTATTCGCAGTGCGCTCCGTTGGTGTCGCTGATCATCCTGGCGGCGATCTGGCCGGGGGCCACCCGGTAGATGTAGACCGTTTCCGGCTGCCCGATGTTGTACTGGGCCGTGTACTTCCAGGTGCCGACGAAGCCCGAGGGGACCGTGTTGCCGCCGGTGGCCGGGGCCTGGGTGGTCGCCGGCGGCCTGGTCGTCGTACCGCCGCCGGACGATGAACCACCGGAGCTCGTCGAGGAACCGCCTCCAGAGGCGGTGCCTCCGGAAGCCCCTCCGGAAGCCCCTCCGGAGGCACCGCCGGAAGCGCCGCCCGAGGCCGTACCTCCGCCGCTCGCGGGCAGACCGCCGACCGCGCCGCCGCCGCCCGCCGCCGCGTCACCGGGCGGCGGGGCCGCCGTCGGGTTCTGGCCCGGCGGCGTGGTGGCCGTGCCGGGCGGGGGAGCGGAGGAGGGGCCGGTGGTGGTCGTCGCGGGCGGCGGGGCGCTGCTCGACGCGCCGGGTGAGGCTCCGAGATCGCGCTCGCGGGCGCCGTCGTCGATCAGCTTCACCACGGTGCCGCTGATGCCGAGGACGACGAAGACGGCCGCGACGACCGTCCAGACGCGGGAGGCGCGGCGCGGCTCGCGGCGCACGGCGGCGGG
This sequence comes from Streptomyces sp. NPDC127092, assembly GCF_042722475.1. Classification (NCBI taxonomy): domain Bacteria; kingdom Bacillati; phylum Actinomycetota; class Actinomycetes; order Kitasatosporales; family Streptomycetaceae; genus Streptomyces; species Streptomyces sp. NPDC127092. Next base: position 12,948 of record NZ_JBHXFE010000032.1, on the reverse strand, counting down.
TGTGGCGGCGACCGCGTCCGCGGCGCCGGCCGTGCCGGGCGCCTTCGGGCGCAGTCCCACCGTGCCGGTGTCGGACGCCTCCCCGGCCGCATCGGCCTTCCCGGCCCCATCGGCCCCACCGGCCTCCCCGGCCGCACCCGTCCCGCCGGCCTTCGCGGCCCCACCCGCCTTGCCGGCCTCCGTCGCCGCCGCCTCCCGCTCCAGCTCCTCCGACAGCGCTTCCACGTCGAGCAGCCGGGCCGCCTGCCGGGCGAGCCGTGCCACGAGCTCGGGCGGCAGCCACGCGCCGCCCGCGGCGGGGCCGCGGCCGGACTCCTCGCCCGGGAGAGCCGGGTCGGCGAGCAGGGCGGCGATGGCGGGCCGCTGCTCCGGGTCCTTGGTGAGGCAGCGGGCGATGAAGCCGCGCAGCTCCTCGGACTCGACCCGGTCGAGCTCGGGCTCGGCCTCCACGATCTGGAACATGATCGCGTGCTGGTTGCTGGCGCCGTGCCCGAACGGCAGCCGCCCGGTCGCCGCGTACATGAGGACGCAGCCGAGCGCGAAGACGTCGGCGGCCGGGCCGAGCGACTCGCCGCGGACCTGCTCGGGGGCCATGAAGCCGGGGGAGCCGACGACCATGCCGGTGCTGGTGAGCAGCGACTCGACGGAGGGCTCCAGGGCCCGCGCGATGCCGAAGTCGATCACCCGGGGGCCCTCGACGGTGAGCATCACGTTGGACGGCTTGAGGTCCCGGTGCAGGATGCCTGCGCCGTGGATGCCCTGGAGGGCCCGCAGCAGGCCGAGCGCGAGGGCCAGGATCGAGTCGGCGGGCAGTGGGCCGTGCTCCCGTACGACCTGTTCGAGGGAGGGACCGGGTACGAAGCCGGTGGCCACCCATGGCCGGTCGGCCTCGGGGTCGGCGTCCAGGACGGGCGCGGTGTAGTGCTCGCCGACCTTCCGTACGGCGTCGATCTCCCGGCGGAAGCGGGCCCGGAACTGGGGGTCCTGCGCGTGCTCCTCGTGCACGATCTTGACCGCGACCGTCCGCCCGCCCTCGGAGCGGGCCAGGTAGACCCGTCCCATGCCGCCGGAGCCGAGCCGGCCGAGGAGCCGGTACGGCCCGATCGCGCGCGGGTCGCCGGCGGCGAGCGGCTCCATGCCGCTGATGCCCGCGCCCTCTCCCTTGCCCTTCACGCCGCTCATGCCGGTCTGGCCCCCCTGGTCGTCCCTGCCCGATGGTCGGTCGAACGCGCACAGCGTAGATGAGTACGCGTCAACTGGACGCGCTGGACGAGGCCTTGGGTTCCTCCACTATCCATCTATCCCGGAAACGTATCTCCACGCCCCTACGCGAACCAGCCCCGGGCGCGAGAACCAGCCACCTCCGGTACGAGAACCAGCCCCCTCGGCGCGAGAGCGAGCCCCTCGGCGCGCGGATCAGCCCCCCGGCGCGAGAGCCAGCCACCCCCGGCGCGCGGACCGGCCTCCGGCGCTCACCCGCGGAGGCGTGCCCGGCGCCACCGCGCCGCTTCCGCCTCCACGTCGAACAGTGTCAGGTTCAGCGGCGGGCCGGCCGGCGGGCGGGCGAGGGCTTCGGCGATCTTGGTGTTGACGTCACCGAGGACGCGGCGCAGCTGGGACTCCGACACCGCCTCCCGTGCGGCCCGCGCCGCGTCCTCGGCCTCCTTGCGCAGGGCCAGCGACGGCGGGAGTGCCGACAGGCCCTCGCGGTGCATCTTCCGCCTGACCCACCACAGCTCGTCGTACGGCGCGGCGTCGTCGTCGAGCGGCTTGCCGAAGCCCTCGAGCCGGGAGAACTCGCCGCGCTCGGTCGCCTCGCGGATCTGCTTGTCCACGAATGACTCGAAGCTGACGCCGGGCGGTTTGCGTTCGGTCATGGCTCCAGCGTACGGCCGCGCCTTTCGTACGAGGCCGGAAACGGCAGGAGCCCCGCTCGTGCGCTTCGCGCACGGAGCGGGGCTCCTTGGGTACAGCTCTAGAGGATCGCGATCGTCGACCCCGGGGTCACTTAGACCGGGGTGACGTTCTCCGCCTGCGGGCCCTTCGGGCCCTGCGTGACGTCGAAGTTCACCTGCTGGTTCTCCTCGAGGGAGCGGAAGCCAGAGGCGTTGATCGCGGAGTAGTGGACGAAGACATCCGGGCCGCCGCCTTCCTGGGCAATGAAGCCGAAGCCCTTTTCAGCGTTGAACCACTTCACGGTTCCGGTAGCCATGAGCCCTCCTATGGGCCAAAGGGTCGCCCTGCTCCAGAACCTGCAACCAAGTCTGAAAACTACAAAAGCCTGCGGGTCACATGCTCCGCAGGCTCTGTACTGCAAGGGAAACCAAACTGCAACTTGCGTTGAGCGTAGCACGCAGCGTGCTCGGAGCGGTAGAGGGAAAGATCACGTCACCCGAATGTTTGGCGCGTCTCTCACGCGCTGACGGGATCGGGGCGCGGTGTCGCTCGTACGCCCCCGGCGATGTCCGCCAGGCGAGACGGGTCTAGCCTCGCGATGTGGACAATGCAACCGATGCCGCGGCCGATGAGCAGCGGCGCAGCCGGCCCCGCGTGGGACACATCCAGTTCCTGAACTGCCTGCCCCTTTATTGGGGCCTCGCCCGGACCGGAACGCTGCTCGACCTGGAGCTGACGAAGGACACCCCGGAGAAGCTCAGCGAACGGCTGGTGCGTGGGGACCTGGATATCGGTCCCATCACGCTCGTCGAATACCTCCGGCACGCCGACGAGCTCGTCGCGCTGCCGGACATCGCCGTGGGCTGTGACGGGCCCGTCATGTCGTGCGTGATCGTCTCCCAGCGGCCGCTGGCCGAGCTGGACGGCGCTCGGGTCGCGCTCGGCTCGACCTCGCGGACCTCGGTGCGTCTGGCGCAGCTGCTGCTCGCCGAGTCGTACGGCGTGTCGCCCGACTACTACACGTGTCCGCCCGACCTCGGTCTGATGATGCAGGAGGCGGAGGCGGCGGTGCTGATCGGCGACGCCGCGCTGCGGGCCTCGCTGCACGACGCGCCGCGGCTGGGGCTCCAGGTCCACGACCTGGGGCTGATGTGGAAGGAGTGGACGGGCCTTCCGTTCGTCTTCGCCGTGTGGGCGGTCCGCAAGGACTTCCTGGCGCGCGAGCCGGAGACCGTCCGTGACGTCCACCGGGCCTTCCTGGCCTCGCGTGACCTGTCGCTCGAGGAGGTCACCAAGGTGGCGGAGCAGGCGGCGCGCTGGGAGTCCTTCGACGCGGAGCTGCTGGAGCGGTACTTCCGTACGCTCGACTTCCGTTTCGGGCCGGAGCAGCTGGCGGGGGTGCGGGAGTTCGCCCGCCGTACCGGCCCGACGACCGGTTTTCCCGCGGACGTACGGGTGGAGCTGCTCGGAGCCCGCTAGCCCGCTAGCCCGCAGGGGCCGGCCCCGGGCCCGCCGGCCCGGGGCCCTGCCCGCGCCCCGCCGGCTCCCCCGGCCTGCCCGCTAGCCGGCCGTGGGCTGTTCCGGTTCGGACGGGACCGGGCCCTGGATGTGCCGGCTGATCCAGGCCATCGTCCCGTCGTTCATGCCCCGCATGTAGGAGCGGGCGTTGTGCTCGCCGTCCTGGATGACCTGGAGCCGGGTCTTCAGGGGGCCCTTCGTGTACGTGTGCATGAAGGCCCTGAGCCTGGCCATGCCCGACTCCTTGGTGCCGATCTGGAAGGCCACGTAGGTCCGGTACTCCGGCTTGTCGGGTTTCCGGCCGAGGGCGGCGGCCAGCTTCTCCGGGTTGTTCGCCTGCCGTTCGGCCTCGTGCCCCTTCCAGAGCGGGGAGTCCGGAACGGTGTCCGGGCCGGAGGCGATGACGGCCTTGAACTTGTCCGGCTTCTGCAGGACGGACTTCAGTCCGGCGAAGCCGCCCGAGGACGAGCCCATGAAGGCCCAGCCGTCCCGGGAGTCGAAGGTGCGGAAATTGGCCCGTACGAAATCGGGGACGTCCTCGGTCAGCCAGGTGCCCATTTTCGGCTGCCCGGGTATATCACTGCCGTCGTGGTAGAACTCGGCGCTCGGGTTGAGAACGGGCATCACGACGATGAACGGTTGGCTCTTCCCTTCGTCCACCCAGCGGCTGATGTTCCCCTGGAGGTCGATGCCCTTGCCCGTCCAGTAATTCGTGGGGAACCCCTTTCCGCCGGGCAGGGTGATGAGGACGGGGAAGCCGCTGTCGGCGTACGCCGGGTCGAAATACTGTTTCGGCGCCCATACCCAGACCCGGCCGGTGAATCCCGACTTCTCCCCGTGCAGCTCGGTCATGCCGATCTTGGTGCCGTCGTCGAGGGTGCGGTGCACCGTGAAGGAGGCCTTGGGGCCGGTGGGGAAGACGGTCCTCGGCACCCCGGCCCCCGGCTTGTGCTGCCGCACGGCCTGCTGCTGGGCCGACCGCTCGCTCCGCGGCGTGTCGAAGGAGACGGGATCGCCCTCGTCGGAGCAGCCCGTGACCAGACCGAGCGTGGTGCCGAGGGCGAGGGCGGCCGCGAGGATCCGGGCCGGGCGGCGGCGACGTTTCATGACGTGCTCCGGGTGCGATTCGGGCGATACGGAGGTTATGGAGGATTCCGGAGAAGGAGAGGGTCCCGGGGGCCGATCGGTTGGCTCGGGACCGGCACCAATCCGCGCGAAGGCCCTGGCGTAGGCTGGTTCGGTCCGTTCAGTACGCACCGGTTCGCGTACGCACGCCTCCGAAAGGGACACACCCGGTGACCGAGAACGCCGAACTCACGTCTTTTGATGTCACAGCTGTTCTCGACCGCGCCGCCGCGGGTGGCCGGATCTCCGCCGAGGAGGCGCTCGGCCTCTACCGCTCGGCGCCGCTGCACGCGCTGGGCGCCGCCGCCGACGCGGTGCGCCGCCGCCGGTACGCGGGGACCGAGCACATCGCGACGTACATCATCGAGCGCAACATCAACTACACGAACGTCTGTGTGACGGCGTGCAAGTTCTGCGCGTTCTACGCCGCCCCGAAGGACACCAAGAAGGGCTGGACCCGCGACCTCGACGACATCCTGCGCCGCTGCGCGGAGACCGTGGAGCTCGGCGGCACCCAGATCATGTTCCAGGGCGGCCACCACCCGGACTACGGGGTCGAGTACTACGAGAAGCACTTCTCGGCCATCAAGCGGGAGTTCCCGCAGCTGGTCATCCACTCCCTCGGCGCGTCCGAGGTCGAGCACATGGCCCGCATCTCCGGCGTCTCCGTCGAGGAGGCCATCACCCGCATCCACGAGGCCGGCCTCGACTCCTTCGCGGGCGCCGGCGCCGAGCTGCTGCCCGAGCGGCCCCGCAAGGCCATCGCGCCGCTCAAGGAGTCCGGCGAGCGCTGGCTGGAGATCATGGAGATCGCCCACAAGCTGGGCGTCGAGTCGACCTCGACGATGCTCATGGGCACCGGCGAGACCAACGCCGAGCGCATCGAGCACCTGCGGATGATCCGCGACGTGCAGGACCGGACGGGCGGCTTCCGGGCCTTCATCCCGTACACGTACCAGCCGGAGAACAACCACCTGAAGGGCCGTACGCAGGCCACGATCTTCGAGTACCTGCGGATGATCGCCGTCGCGCGGCTCTTCCTGGACAACGTCGCCCACATCCAGGGCTCGTGGCTGACCGTCGGCAAGGAGGCCGGCCAGCTGTCGCTGCACTACGGCGCGGACGACCTGGGCTCGATCATGCTGGAGGAGAACGTGGTCTCCTCGGCCGGTGCGAAGCACCGCTCCAACCGCATGGAGATCATCGACCTGATCCGCAAGGCCGGGCGTGTCCCGGCCCAGCGCGCGACGACGTACGAGCACCTGGTCGTGCACGACGACCCGGCGAACGACCCGGTCGACGAGCGGGTGGTCTCCCACATCTCGTCGATCGCGATCGAGGGCGGCACCGCGCACCCCGAGCTGAAGCTGCTCGACGCCAAGTAGGACCGGAGAAGGGGCACGACTGTGCTGACGCTGCACGTCGCCGACGCGTCGCCCGAGGACGCGGTCCTGGTCGACGGCGCGCTCGTCGCGGCCGTCGGCCCGTACGAGGAGCTGGCCGCGGCGAACCAGGACGCCCGGCTGCGCCGGTGGCCCGGCATCCTCACGCCCGGGCTGCTCAACCCGTACGGCCCCGAACTCCTCGAACAGACCTACCACCCGGACCCGCGCGAGGCCGACACCTACGGCACCGAGCCGATCACCGGCGAGCGGGCGCGGGAGATCTTCCACGCCGAGCCCGTGCGGCTCGGCGCCAGCGCGCGGCGCGGGGTGCAGCGGCTCCTCGCGCACGGGACGGTCGCCGTCGCCGGCGAGCTGCGCGGGCGGGCCGCCCTGGACGCGGTGCGCCGCGCCGGGCTCGCGGTGGGGCAGCGCCCGCCGAACCTGCCGGGGCCGCCGTCCCTCTCGCCGGTGCCGCTCGTGCTGCTGCCCCGCCTGGTGGCGGGCGGCCCGGCCCGGTTCGCGGTCTTTGACGTGCCGGACCGCGCGTCCCTCGTCCGGCTCGGCGCCTCCACCTGCGTGGCCACCGTGGTCGGCGGCCGCCTGGTCTACCGGGCCCGCTGACGGGTGCGGCGGGGCCGCCCTGCGACAATGCGGGCGTAACGTCATCCGCCCGTACGACACAAGGTGAGGCGAACGCGAGTGACCCGCGCAACCCTGGACAAGCAGCCGCACGAAGTCGCCTCGATGTTCGACGACGTGGCGGCGAACTACGACCTCACCAACGACGTGCTCTCGCTCGGCCAGGACCGGCGCTGGCGCAAGGAGGTCGCGAAGGCGGTCGACGCGCGACCGGCCCAGAAGGTCCTGGACCTCGCCGCCGGCACCGCGACCTCCTCGCAGCCGTTCGTGAAGGCCGGGGCGTACGTCGTGCCCTGCGACTTCTCGCTCGGCATGCTCAGGGTCGGCAAGAAGAACCACCCGTGGATGCCGTTCACCGCGGGCGACGGCACGAAGCTGCCCTTCAAGGACGAGGTCTTCGACGCCGTCACCATCTCCTTCGGGCTGCGCAACATCCAGGACACCGACCAGGCGCTGCGCGAGCTGTACCGGGTGACGAAGCCCGGCGGCCGGGTCGTCATCTGCGAGTTCTCGCACGCCACCTGGGCGCCGTTCCGCACGGTGTACGAGGAGTACCTGATGCGCGCCCTGCCGCCGGTGGCGCGGGCCGTCTCCTCCAACCCCGACGCGTACGTCTACCTCGCCGAGTCCATCCAGTCCTGGCCCGACCAGCCGACCCTCGCGGGGATGCTGCAGAAGGCCGGCTGGTCGAAGGTCGCCTGGCGCAACCTCACGGGCGGGATCGTGGCCCTGCACCGCGGGTTCAAGGCGGAGTAGCGGGGGTCTACGGCTTCTTGTACATGCCGTAGCCGCTGATCCCGGCGTAGACGGCGTCGGCGACCGGCCGGTGCACGTACACGCCGTCCTCGCGGTCCGTCGGCGGGGTGCGCACGACGGTGCCGGCGTCGGTGGTGGCGGTGATCAGGGTGGCCGAGCCGCCGCCGTCGAGGTTGAGCGCGTCGATCAGACCGAGCTCCTCCGAGTCCAGGAGCTCGGCGAACTCGTGCAGCCAGGCCCCGTCCTCGTGGGTCGTGGTGGTGGAGTCCTGGGGCTGTCCCGTGAGGGTGACGAGGACGGTGTGGCCGCGCACGTTGGTGCCGAGGGCCACCCGCGAGTCGGTGCAGATCTCCGTGCCGTCGGCGCCGGCGCCCTTCTGGTTGCAGGTGTCGGGCAGGGCGGCCGGGACGTCGCCGTCGCGCAGCAGCTGGTGGAAGGAGCCGACGACGTCGACCGACGGGTCCAGCGGGATCTCCCGGCCGAAGGTCATGTCCTTCAGCTTCTGCGAGACCGTGAGGACGGTGCCGAGTTGCGCGTGGTCGCGCAGCCAGGTGGCGCCGGTGCCGACGCCCTGCAGGATGCGTCCGCCGGAGGGCACGTACACCTCGGTCTTGTTGCCCTGGCCCCCGCCGCGGCCCGGGCGGGCGGCCGTCACCTTGCCGGCGGAGTCGAGGACGACCTCGAAGCCGGGGTCGTCGTCGGTGGTGACGTACGGGTCGAGGCCGGGCTTGGGCACCGGGTACTTGTAGTCGGAGGTGAACAGGACGACCTCGTCCGGGTCGGTGTAGACGCCCCGCTGGTCGTTGACCTGGTCCTCGGGCTGGTGCTCGTCGTCGCCGTCACGCGCGCAGCCGCGGGCCCGGCCGGGGTCGCGGTTGATGTCGTCGAGGCGCAGGAACGCGCGGTCGGCGGCGGTCAGGCTCAGCTCCGTGCTCAGCCTGGTGATGTACGGGACGCCGTACTGGATCACGGCGCCGTTGGTGCCCTGGCCGTAGCGGCCGAAGCAACCGGCGCTGTGCAGGACGCCGTCGGTGACCGAGACGCCCATGTGCTGGAGGGTGAGGGGCCGTGTGTCCTTCTTCAGGTCGGGGTGGGCCGGCTCCGACTTGAACAGGCCGCCATTGACGCCGGCCAGCGGGTGGCGGGAGGTCACCGGGCTGACGCCGGCGAGCTGGTCGGCGACCTTCTCGGCCAGGCCGTCGCCGCCCGGGCCGACGGTGCTCTGGAGGTCGAGCGGGGCGGCCGTGGGGTCGATCTCGACGACCTGGAGGAGGCGGGATCTGGTGCGGTTCTCCAGGGTCTTCTCGGTCCAGTTGGTGACCGTGATGCCGGCGGGGAGCTTGTCCGCGCCCTTGACCGGGCTCTCCGTCCAGTGGGCGGCGAGCGGGCTCTGCACACCGTCCGCCGCCGTGGAGGCGGGCGCGGCCGACGTGGTCAGGGCGACGGCCGAGGTGAGGGCGGCGGCCAGGGCGAGGGCCGGGCGCAGGGGCGTGGTCACTGGCACTCCGAGGTTCCGTTGACGAGCTCGTGGGAGCGGAAGGTGCCCGCGAACGGGCTGGGCACGGTCACGCTCTGGCCGCGCAGCACGACGTACGCGCCGTAGACCGTGTCGTTGTCGTCCGTCCAGCTGCCCTGGTAGTCGGCGGTGGGATAGAAGCAGAGGTGCCGGCCGGTCCGGTTGACCACGGACGCGGAGGGGACCTCGGGGCCGTAACTGTTGCCGTGGTTCCCGGTGGTGGTGTCGGTGGCGGGCTTGTCGAAGACGGTCATCGCGCCGCGCCCGTTGCGCTCGGCGAAGGTGCAGAGCTGGGTGCCCTGGCAGCGCTCGTAGCCGGTGAAGCACAGCGCCCGGGTGGGCACCAGCTTGTAGGAGCCGACGACCCAGCGGACGCCGTCCTTGACGTACTCGTCGGAGTTGCCGGGCTTGACGGTCTGGTGGCCGCCGCCGTACTCCGGCCTGGAGTACGCGCAGGCCCACATGCCGGTGTTGTTCTTGACGGACAGGATGGTGCCGGCGTCCCGTTCGGCCTTGCCGCCCTGGGCGACGTCGGTGCGGGTGCCGGTGCCGCCGCTGCCGTCGTAGAGGCAGAACTGGCCGGTGGGGCAGTCCGCGAAGGGGACGGCCTCGGCGCTCGCGGGCAGGACGAGGAACGCGGAGCCGAACAGGGCGAGGACGGCGGCGTACAGCCACCCTCTTCGTATGTGTGTGCGATTGAGGGTCACGACGGACGATCATGCCCGAAGGGTGGCCCTCCGGACAGTCCGTCACGGGCCCCCATAGACTCGGGACCGCACCGTCCCACGTACCACCGAGCCCCCGGGAGACCACGCCGTGAGCGAGCAGCAGCCCCTCTCCGAGCACAGCGCAGACGTGATCGTCGTCGGGGCGGGCCCGGCCGGCTCGACCACCGCGTACTACCTGGCCAAGGCGGGGCTGGACGTCCTGCTCCTGGAGAAGACCGCGTTCCCGCGCGAGAAGGTCTGCGGTGACGGGCTCACGCCGCGCGCCACCAAGCAGCTCGTCGCGATGGGGATCGACATCTCCGAAGAGGCCGGCTGGCTGCGGAACAAGGGGCTGCGGATCATCGGCGGCGGTGTGCGGCTCGAGCTCGACTGGCCGGACCTCGCCTCGTACCCGGACTACGGACTCGTCCGCAAGCGTGACGACTTCGACGAGATGCTGGCCCGGCAGGCGCAGAAGGCGGGCGCGCGCCTGTACGAGCGCTGCAACGTCGGCGCCCCCGTCATCGACGACCGTACGGGCCGGATCACCGGCGTCCACGCCAAGCTCGGCGAGGAGAAGCGCGAGGTCACCTTCCACGCGCCGCTCGTCGTCGCCGCCGACGGCAACTCCACCCGCCTGTCCCTCGCGATGGGCCTGCACCGGCGCGAGGACCGGCCGATGGGCGTCGCCGTGCGGACGTACTTCACGACCCCGCGGCACCAGGACGACTACCTGGAGTCCTGGCTGGAGCTGTGGGACCGGCGCGGCCCGCAGGACCGGCTGCTTCCCGGCTACGGCTGGATCTTCGGCATGGGCGACGGCACCTCCAACGTGGGCCTCGGCATCCTCGACTCCTCCTCCGCCTTCCGCGAGCTGGACTGGCGCGAGGTCCTCAAGGCCTGGTGCGCCTCCATGCCGGAGGACTGGGGCTTCACCCCGGACAACATGACCACCCCGATCCGCGGCGCGGCGCTGCCGATGGCCTTCAACCGGCAGCCGCACTACACCAAGGGCCTGCTGCTCGTCGGCGACGCCGGCGGGCTGGTCAACCCGTTCAACGGCGAGGGCATCGCCTACGCGATGGAGTCGGGCCAGATCGCCGCCGACGTCATCGTCCAGGCCCACGCCCGCCAGACCCCCGCCCAGCGCGAGCTGGCCCTGCGGAACTACCCGCAGATCCTCAAGGACACCTACGGCGGCTACTACACGCTGGGCCGCGCCTTCGTGAAGCTCATCGGCAACCCGAAGATCATGAAGATCGCCACCCAGCGCGGACTGACCCACCCGCTGCTGATGAAGTTCACGCTGAAGATGCTGGCCAACCTCACCGACCCGACCGGCGGCGACGCCATGGACCGCATCATCAACGGCCTTTCGAAGGTGGCCCCGAAGGCCTGAGCGCGAACGACCGCCGGTAGGCGCCGGGGGGCACCCCGACCGTGCGGGTGAAGTGGCGTCGCAGGTTGGCCGCGGAGCCCAGGCCGCTCTGCTCGCCGATGCGTTCCACCGGCAGGTCGGTGGATTCGAGGAGCGTGCGGGCCCGGGCCACGCGCTCGCCGAGGAGCCACTGCAGCGGCGTCGTGCCGTGCGTCTCGCGGATCCGCCGGTGGAAGGTGCGCGGGCTCATGTGGGCGCGGCGGGCCAGCTCCTCCACCGTCAGCGGCTCGTGGAGGTGTTCCACGGCCCACTGGAGGGCCGTCCCGAGGCCGTCCTCCTCGGCCGGGGGCACCGGTGCCTCGACGTACTGCGGGCGGTCGCCCGGCCGGACGGCGGGCACGACCAGGCGCTGGGCGAGGGCGGCCGCGACGCCCGCGCCGAGGTCCTTCCGCACGAGGTGCAGGCACAGGTCCAGGCCGGCGGCGGCGCCCGCGCTGGTGAACACCCGCCCCTCGTCCGTGTACAGCGCCGAGGCGTCGACGGTGACCCGCGGGTGGCGGGCGGCCAGCGCGGAAGCGTAGTTCCGGTGGACGACGGCGCGGTGGCCGTCCAGGACACCCGCCGCCGCGAGCGCGAAGGCGCCGGTGCACATCGAGACCATGCGCGCTCCCGCCGCGTCCGCCTCCCGCAGTGCCGCGACGAGCTCGGCGGGCAGCTCCTGACGGCCCTCGGCCATCGCGAGCGGCACCGACGGCACGATCACGGTGTCCGCGCCGGCGACCGCGTCGACGCCGTGGGTCCCGTACGGAGCGGGGCCGTGGACCCGCAGCTCGTACCAGGGGTCGGACAGGTCGGCGTGTGGGATCCCGAACACCATGGACACCGTGGACAGTTCGTACAGGTCCCACGGCGAGAGGGCACCCTGTTCCTCGGGCACGAGGACGACGGCGACGACTCCAGCGCTCATGCCCACGACGGTACGGCAGACCACTGACACCGTGGCAGGAACCGTGCGGCGGACGTCAGTTACGCCGCTGTCGGCGCGCTCGCCGCGCTGCGAGCGTGGAGCCATGAACGAGATGCACAAGGAGAACGTCACCGTCATCGGCCTCGGGCAGATGGGCGCCGCCCTCGCGGGCGCGTTCCTCGACGCCGGCCACTCCACCACCGTCTTCAACCGCAGCCCCGAGAAGGCCGGGCCGCTCGTCGCGCGCGGCGCCCGCCACGCCGCCACCGTCGCCGAGGCGGTCGCGGCGAGCGAGCTCGTCGTGGTCTGCGTGCTCGATGACGACGCCGTCCGCGGCCTCCTCGGCCCGCTCGCCGGCGCGCTGCGCGGCAAGGTCCTCGTCAACCTCACCTCCGGTTCGCCCGAGCAGGCCCGTGCGGAGGCGGAGTGGGCCGCCGGGCACGGCATCGGCTACCTCGACGGCGGGATCATGACCACGCCGCCCGGCGTCGGCGACAGCGACAGCATGATCCTCTACGCGGGCGGTCCCGAGCTCCTGGCCGCGCACCGTCCGACGCTCGCCGTGCTCGGCGACCCGGTCGACCTGGGTCCGGACGCGGGCCTCGCCTCGCTCTACGACGCCGGTCTGCTCGGCCTGATGTGGTCGGTGTTCGGCGGCTGGCTGCACGCGACCGCGCTGACCGGAGCCGACGGGGTGCCGGCCAAGGAGTTCACGCCGGTGGCGGTGCGCTGGCTGCGGACGGTGTCCTGGTTCCTCACCACGTACGCCGACCAGATCGACGCGGGGGAGTACCCGGGCGACGACGCCACCATCGACGTCCAGGTCGCGGGCATCCGACACCTGCTGCACGCGGGCGAGGCCCGCGGCGTCGACAACCGGCTCCCGGAGCTGCACCTGGAGCTGATGAGGCAGGCGGTGGCGGCCGGCCACGGCGGGGACAGCTACGCGCGGATCATCGAGGCGTTCCGGCGTTAGCGCGCGGCCGGTCGGCACGGCGCGCCGGCCCGCGCCGCCACCGCACCACGACGAAGGGCCGTCACCCCTTCGGGAGTGACGGCCC
>NZ_JBHXFE010000031.1:20891-105583 GCF_042722475.1 Streptomyces sp. NPDC127092 | reverse complement strand
GGGCCTCACCCACGGGTCACGCCTTGGGCGCGTCGTCCGCCTTCGCGTCGGCCGGCTCGGCGTCCTGCGCCGCATCCGCGTCCGCGTCCGGCGCGGCATCCGCCGGCTCGGCGTCCGCCACCTCGGCTTCCGCCTTCGCCTTCGCGTCGGCCGGCTCGGCGTCCTCCGCCGCGTCCGCGTCCGGCGCGGCATCCGCCGTCTCGGCCTCCGCCCGCTCCCCCGTCGCCTGCGGCGGGATCTCCGCCGGGGCGTCGGCGGGCGCGGAGGGCTCCTCGCCCGCGCGCGTGATCGTGCCCTCGGCGATCTCGCGGGCGAAGTGGCAGGCCACCTTGTGGCCGTCGCCGAGGTCCGTCAGCTCCGGGCGCTCGGTCGCGCAGCGCGTGGCCTGGGCCCAGGGGCAGCGGGTGTGGAAGCGGCAGCCGGCCGGCGGGTTGGCCGGGGACGGGAGGTCGCCGTGGAGGAGGATGCGCTCGCGGCGCTCCTCGACCTCGGGGTCCGGGACCGGGACCGCGGACATCAGGGCCCTGGTGTACGGGTGCATGGGCTCCGCGTACAGCGCGTCGCTCGGCGCCTCCTCGACCAGCGAGCCGAGGTACATCACGCCGATGACGTCCGAGATGTGCCGCACCACGGCCAGGTCGTGCGCGATGACCAGGTAGGTCAGGCCCATCGACTCCTGGAGCTCCTCCAGGAGGTTGATGACCTGGGCCTGGATGGAGACGTCGAGCGCCGACACCGGCTCGTCGCAGATGATGACGTCCGGTTCGAGGACCAGGGCCCGCGCGATGCCGATGCGCTGGCGCTGGCCGCCGGAGAACTCGTGCGGGTAGCGGGAGAGGGCGTTGGAGGGCAGGCCCACCTTCGCCAGGATCTCCTTGATCTTCTCCCGGCGCTCGTCCTGGTTCGCGCCGATCCCGTGCGCGGCCATGCCCTCGCTGAGGATCGACTCGATGTTCTGCCGCGGGTTGAGGCTGCCCAGCGGGTCCTGGAAGACCATCTGGAGCCGGCGGCGGAAGGAGCGCAGTTCCTTCTCGGAGAGCTTGGCCACGTCGGTGCCGTCGAGCACAACCGAGCCGTCGGTGACGTCGACCAGGCGCAGCACCGCGCGCCCGAGGGTCGTCTTGCCGCAGCCCGACTCGCCGACCAGGCCGTAGGTCTGGCCCGCCTCGACCGACAGCGAGACGCCGTCGACGGCGTAGACGTGTCCCACCGTGCGGTCGAAGAAGACGCCCTTCCTGACGGGGAAGTGGACCTTCACTCCGTCGAGTTCCAGCAGGCTCATGCCGGTACCTCCGTGGTGGCCAGGACCGGGTTGACGCAGCGGGCGCGGTGTCCGGCCTCACGCGGTTCGGTCAGTGCGGGCGTGCCGGTGAGGCAGTCCATCTCGTACCGGTCGCAGCGCGGCGCGAAGGCGCAGCCCTCGGCCCAGGCGATCTGGTCGTTGATGGACCCGCGGATGGGGTGCAGCGGCTCGCCGCGCGGGGCGTCGAGCCGGGGGATGGAGCCGAGCAGCCCGTGGGTGTACGGGTGGGTCGGGTGGGCGAACAGCTCGCGGCGGGCGGCGGATTCGACGACCTTGCCGGCGTAGAGCACGTTCACCTGGTCGCACAGGCCGGCGACGACACCCAGGTCGTGGGTGATCATCAGCAGCGCGGTGCCCTCCTGGTCGACCAGTTCCTTGAGGAGTTCGAGGATCTGGGCCTGGATGGTGACGTCGAGCGCGGTCGTCGGCTCGTCGGCAATGAGCAGGCGGGGGGCGCAGGCCACCGCCATGGCGATGAGCGCGCGCTGCCGCATGCCGCCGGACAGCTGGTGCGGGAACTCCTTGAGCCGCCGGTTCGGGTCGGGGATGCCGACCCGGTCGAGCAGGTGGGCGGCCTCCTTGCGGGCGGCCTCGCCCTTCAGGCCCCGGTGGCGCTGGAGGATCTCGGTGACCTGGACGCCGATGGGGACGACCGGGTTCAGCGAGGAAAGCGGGTCCTGGAAGATCATCGCCAGGTCGCGGCCGCGCATGTCGCGCATCTTGCCGGGGCTGAGCGTGAGCAGGTCCGTGCCGTCGAAGTCGGCGCGCCCGCCGAGCGTGACGCCCTTGGCCGGGAGGAGGCCCATGAGGGCGAGCGAGGTCACGGACTTGCCGCAGCCCGACTCGCCGACGAGGCCGACGACCTGGCCCTGGTCGACGCTGAAGGAGACGCCGTTGACCGCCCGGGCGTCCTTGCGGCCGCGGCCGCCGAAGGTGACGGTGAGTTCGTCCACGGTGAGCAGTGGCATGACTAACCTCGCAGCTTCGGGTCGAGCGCTTCGCGCATGGCCTCGCCGAGCAGGGTGAAGCCGAGGGCCGTGACGATGATGCCGACCGCCGGATACACGGACATCATGGGTGCGTGCTCAAAGAACCGTTCCGCCTGCGAGAGCATGACCCCCCACTCGGGGACCGACGGATCGGGGTTGCCGAGTCCGAGGTAGGAGAGGGCGGCGGCCTCGATGATGGCGGTGGCGAGGCTGAGCGTCGCCTGGACGATCACCGGGCTCAGCGAGTTGGGCATGATCTGCGTGAAGACGATCCGCCGCTTGCGGATGCCGAGCGAGCGAGCGGCGAGCACGTAGTCGCTGCCCCCCTGGGCGAGCATCGATCCGCGCAGCAGACGGGCGAAGACCGGGATCTGCACGACGCCGACGGCGATCATTACCGTGGTGAGCGACTGGCCCATCACGGCAGCTACGGAGACCGCGAGGAGCAGCGAGGGCAGCGCCAAAAGGATGTCGGTGACACGCATGACGGCATCGTCGATCCGCTGTCCAGCCCGGCCGCCGAGTGTCGCCGCGGCGCCCGAGATGAGGCCGATCACGGCGCCAATCAGAAGGCCGATGAGCATGGAGACCACGCCGACCAAGAGAGTCTGGCGGGCGCCCACAAGCATCCGGGAGAACGTGTCGCGGCCCAGATGGTCCAGTCCGAACCAATTCTCGGCACGCGCGCCGACAAACGCACCCCGGTTGGCAAAGACCTCACCACGCCAAGTCTGGTCGGTCGGGCTGTGCGGGGCGATCCACGGTCCGATGACCGCGAGCAGGACGAACGCGCCGATGATCACGGCGCCGATGATGGCCATCTTGCTGGCGCGCAGCCGCCGCATCGCCTCGCGCCACAGGCTGGCGCCGCTCGCCGTCTCGGTCTTCGCCGTGAGTTCGGCGAGCCGGTCGATCTTCGACGTATTGGTGGATACCAGGCTCATCAGTGCACCCGCACCCTCGGATCGATGACGCTGTACGCAAGGTCCACGACCATGTTGATCAGCACGTACACCATCGCGATGAACATGATGAAGCCGACGAGCACCGGGTAGTCGCGGGCGTCGATGGCGGTACGGATGAAGGAGCCGATTCCACCGAAGGAGAAGACGGACTCGGTGAGCACCGCGCCTGAGAGGAGGCTGCCGGTGAGCAAACCGACGGCGGTGACGACCGGCAGCAGCGCGTTGCGCAAGATGTGCCGGCCGCGGACGACCCGGCGCTCCAGACCCTTGGATTCGGCGGTGCGAATGTAGTCCTCCCCGAGCACCTCCAGGACGCTGGCGCGGGTCATGCGGACGATGACCGCGAGCGGGATGGTGGCCAGCGCGATGCCTGGCAGCACCAGGTGCATGAGCGCGTCCCAGGCGGCGTCGAACTCGCCGGTGAGAATCCCGTCGAGAACGGCGAAGCCGGTCACGCTGGTCGCGTCAAGGCCCGTGGACTGGCGGCCGAAGGTGCCGAAGACGCCGCCGAAGGCGCCCCTGAGCAACTGGGCCAGGAAGAAGACCGGGATGCAGATGCCGACGAGCGAGCCCGACACCGAGGCCACGTCGAGCCAGCCGCCGCGCCTGCGGGCGGCGACATAGCCGAGCGGGATACCGACGGCGGTAGCCATGATCATGGCGGTGATGCTGAGTTCCACCGTGGCGGGGAACCGCAGCACGAATTCGTCCCAGACCGGTTGTCCGGTCTGCACCGAGGTGCCCAGGTCGAGGTTGACGAGCCGCTTCAGGAAGCGCCCGTACTGGACGTAGACCGGCTGGTCCAGTCCCAGTGCGCGGTTGATCCGCGCGACGTCGGCTTCGGTCGCCCGCTCGCCCAGGATCGCTGAGGCGGGTCCGCCGGGCAGTCGGTTCAGCCAGAGGAACAGCAGAACCGACAGGCCGAGCAGGGTGGGTATGAGCTGGAGAAGTCGTCGTACGACGAGTCGCAACACCCCGCGTGCCCCTTTCTTGCGTTGTTCGGGAGTCGGATGCGCGGACGCCCGGTCACGGAGGAACGCGTGACCGGGCGGACCGCTTACGGGGTGTTACTTGAAGGAGACCTCGGCGAAGTTCTCCTGCGTGAGCGGGGAGACCTTCGGCGGGTTGACGTTCTTGCCGAACGCGATGGCCGGCGGCGAGGACGTCAGCGGGAGACCCGGCAGGTAGTCCATGATCGCCTCGTTGGCGGCCTTGTAGAGGTCGGTCCGCTTGGTCGGGTCGCCCTGGAGCGAGCCCGCCTTCACCGCGTTGAAGACCTTGTCGTCCTTGAAGCCCCACTGCTTGTCGGGCTCGGCGAACCAGGTGCCGATGAAGTTGTAGCCGTCGTTGAAGTCACCGGTCCAGCCCAGCATGTGCAGGGCGCAGGAGCCGGCCTCGACCGCGTCCAGGTAGTCCGGGTTCCACTTCAGCGGCTTCGGGGTGACCTTGATGCCGGCCTTCTCCAGGTCGGCCTTGATCAGCTCGAAGATGTCCTGCGGGGCAGGCATGTACGGGCGGGTGACCTCGGTCGGGTAGCACATCTCGATCGAGAGGTCGCTCGCGCCGGCGGAGGCGAGGAGCTGCTTGGCCTTGGCCGTGTCGAAGGGGTACTTCTTCACGTTCTCGGACCAGCCGGCGACCGTGTCGGGCATGAACTGGGTCGCGACCTTGCCGCCCGCGGGCAGCTGGGTCTTGACGATGTTCTCGCGGTCGACGGCGTGCGCGATGGCCTGGCGGACCTCAGGCTTCTGCAGCGCCGGGTTCTTCGTCTGCGTCATGCCGAGGTAGAGCAGGTTGAAGACGTCACGGGTCGGCACCTTGAAGCCGGCGCTCTCGAGCGTCTTGATGTCGGCCGGGGCAACGAGGTCGTAACCGTCGATGTCCCCCGCCTGCAGCGCCTGCCTACGAGTTTCCTCGGTGTCGATCGTCCTGAAGACCAGGTTCTTCACCTTGGCCTTGTCGCCCCAGTAGTCGTCGAAGCGGGTCAGGCTGACTTCCTTGTTGCCCTTGTTCCACTTCGTGATCTTGTACGGGCCGGTGCCGGCGACCGTGCCGGCCTCCTGGCTGTACTTGGGGTACGTGATGGCGTCGCCCTTGGCGCTCGCCTCCTGCTTCTCGTACTCCTTGATCGCCTTCGGCGAGTGGATCGCGAGCGCCTGGAGCGAGAAGCCGCCGGGCAGGTTGGCGGAGGGCTTGAGGACCTCGATGACCGCCGTGTTCTCGTCCTTCGCGGTGCAGGACTTGTAGTTCGGCGCGGGGGCTTCCTTGTCCTCGTTCTTCGCGAAGCCACCCATGATGTCCTGCCAGTAGGTGGAGATCGCGGAGGACTGGTAGGTGCCCTTCCAGTTGAACCAGTGGTCGTAGTTCGCGCAGACCGCGGCGGCGTTGAACGCCTCGCCGTCGTGGAACTTCACGCCCTTGCGCAGGTTGAACGTCCAGACCGTGCCCTCAGGGTTGCTGGACCACTTCTCGGCGAGACCGCCGACCAGCTTGCTGCCGCCGGACTCGTGCTCGAGCAGCGCCTCGAAGGCCTGCCGGGTGACGCGGAAGGTCTCGCCGTCGGCGGCGAGCGACGGGTCGAGGGAGGCCGGGTCACCGGGGGCACCGAAGACGAAGGTGTCCTTCGCTCCGTCCTTGCCCCCGTCCTTGCCCCGCTCGCTCGCGCAGCCGGTGGCGATGAGGCCGACCGCGAGGGCCGCCGTCAAAGCCCGGGCTGACCGGGACGTGAATATTCGCATGGGTCCACCCCTGGGTCGCCATGTGTGGTCGGTCTGACCGGCCGAACGCTACTGGCGAGTGACGCGGCAGAGAACAGTCCGCATAGCGGTGATATCAAGCTGAGACCCGGACAGTTGGCAAATCGGGCGGATGCGGGACATCGCAGCGTCGCCGTCCGAAAGCGGAGCCAAAAGCTCAGCTCGGCAAGGGATTTCGGGGAGGTTTCCGCGGCGTTTCCGCGGCGGCTCAGCGGTGGTGCGCGGGCGGGTAGCCGTATCCCGACTGGTGAGACGCGGCGCCCGGTGCGGCGGCGTGGGCGTCCCGGTCGTAGAACGGACGGGCGTGGGCGTACAGCCACATCGCGACCGGGTCGTACGTGTCGGACATGGCCACCGTGGAGACGGGCAGCCCGTCGGGGACGGCGGCGACCGTCTGGTGCATCATCGCCCGGACGGCCTCGACGGAGGCCGGCGAGGAGTCGTACAGGTCGAGGCCGATGGCGAGGTACGGGGAGCCGAGCGCGGGCTGCACCCAGGCGCGGCGCAGCGAGCGGACGGCCGGGGTGCGGTGGGCGTTCTGCGTGAGCAGCGCGTAGAACTGCGGGATCTCGACGGCGGGTTCGGACAGCCGCAGCGGTCCCGCGGGCATCCGGTCCAGGCCGGTGGCGATGCGGCGCAGGTCGGCCCACGGGATGCCGACACCGCCGCCGGGCGCGTGCGGATTCAGCCAGATGCCCCAGCGGTCGGGGAAGAGGGCGCGGGCGATCTCGATGCCGGTGACGAGCTCGTGGGCCCGGTTCCAGCCGGAGGCGGCGAGCTCCTGGGCGGAGGTGACGCACGGCGCGTAGCCGTAGCCGTCGACCTCCATGTTGCCGTACTGGGCGTCGGGCGAGCCGGGAGTGCCCTGCCAGAGCAGCATCCACACCTCGGAGCCGGCGAGGGCGTGCAGCAGCTGCTCGTAGGCGTCGTGACGCCCGGGTGCCACCTGGCGCAGCATGTGCTCGACCTGTCCGGTCGCGGCGGTGCCTGACGCGCTCACCGTGGGTCCCGCCCCTCTTTCGTACGGCTCGGCTCGTGGATCGGTTCGGCTCGGGGTTCAGCGTGGGTACTGCTGGAGGCCCGACTGGAAGTTCAGCTTAGACGGGGGGTCCGTCACACGGCGGCGCGCTGGAAGAAGGGGCGCACCTTGTCCAGCATCCAGTCGCCGACCGGGTCCTGGGCCACGTCGAGCAGGATCAGGTTGACCGGCCAGGCGACCTCGACGCGGCCGAGGGCCCGGCCGAGGGCGTCGAGCGGCGCGTTCCGGTCGGCCTCGGGGCCGGTGAGCTGGACGCCGACGAAGAGGGCGGGTTCGGTGCCCTCGACGCTGGCGAGGGCACGCCGGGCGGAGTGGACGACGCCGGTGGCCTCGAACTCGGCGGAGGCGGCGGCGAGGAAGTCGACCGGGTCGTCCTGCCAGTCGGGCTCGAAGAGGCGGACCCGGCCGCCGGTCGCCGGCCCGTCGAGGGCGGTGCGGCCGGCCCGGCAGAGCTCGGCCACGGCGGGCGGCGGGAGCGGGACGCCGACGGTGCCGCCGGGGTTCACGGCGATGCCGAGCTGCGGCGGCAGACCGCGGGCGAAGTCGCGGGCCGGGGCGACGGTGTACGACATGTGGGCGCCGACGCAGGCGAGGAACTGCTGCTCGGAGCTGAAGACGGGCACGTAGGCGCCGCCCTCGATCTCCATGGTGGGCAGGTCGAGGTCGGTGCTGTCGGGTCCGCCGCCGTTGGGCAGCGGCACCCAGATCGGGCTGCGGCCGAGGACCTCGACGAGACGGCCTCCGGCGGAGGGGTTGCCGAGGGAGGCGGCCAGTACTTCCTCGAGCTCATTGCCCGGCCACGTCACGTCCACGGTCCTCGTCGTCCCCTTTCCCGGCCCTTTCGCGGCCCTTTCCCGGCGCCCGGCGCGGATCCGCCGGACAGGCCGTATGCACCTTAATGGCGCTCCGGCGGCCCTGTGACCGGAAAGGACGCCCGAAGGGGCCGGAGTGGTTCACGCCACGTCGCGGAATCCGATCTTCCGCAGGGTGTCGGCGGCAGCGCGGTCGAGCAGGGTGACCGAGGCGCAGCCGGGTGGCAGCGCGCCCGCCTCGGCGGTCCGCACCAGTCGGCCCACCGCACGGCGGTGCCGGGCGAAGGCGTACGAGGAGACGCCGCGGCCGCGCTCCCGCTGGCCGGCCCGGGCGGTGTCGGGGTCGACGTCGAGCAGGATGAGGTGCAGTGCGACGCCGCGCCGGCGGGCCTCGCGGGCGAGCCAGCCGCGCACCCAGGACTGGGTGCCGCAGTCGTGGACGATCACCCCGGCGCCGGTGCGCAGGGCTCGGCGCAGGCCCGCGTAGTGGGCGATCCGGGCGAACGGACGGTAGACGGCGTACGGCAGGAAGCGGGGCAGCCGCTGCTCCCAGCGCTCCCGGGTGTGCTGGGAGTCGACGGCCCGGCCCTCGGCGGCCCGGCTCATCAGCGTGGACTTCCCGGCGCCGGGCAGCCCGGAGACGACCACGACGTCGCCCGCCGCGTACGTGAGCACGCGGGGGCTGCGGCCCTCGCGCTCGCGCAGGTCGCGCAGCAGCCGCGCGCGGCGCCGGGTGCGGGCGCGCTCGCGCGTGCGGGCCCGGGCGACCGCCCGCTGGGGCGGTATCCCGGTGTTCGTGGCCGCGGCCGCGACACCGGTGCGCTGGATCGTCATCGCTTCTCCCCCTGTCGGGTCTGCGGAGACCCTTGCCCACGAAGTGTAAAGAGACGGTAATGCGGCACAAGCGATTTGCCGCGCGGATCCGCCGTGCAATGATGAGCGCGCCACGCGCTCGCCCGAGCGCGCACAACCGCATACCGGCCGCTCGAATCCGCGCGGGAGAGTTCCGGTCGCCGGCGCAGTCGCGCCGCGTCGCCCGGGCGCCGAAGGAGCAAGTACCTCCCTTGAATCTCTCAGGCCCCGTACCGCGTGGATGAGGCAGATCTGAAAAGCGGGTCGCGCTGTCGCGTCCCCACCCAAGGTGCAAGCCGAACTCTCGGTGACGAGATGCTCTCGGTGAACCTCTCAGGTTCCATGACAGATGGGGAGGATCGTCCTCACCGTCTTGTCTGTCGTGCCCTGCACGCCCTGGGACCCGGGAGCCACCCGATGAGCACTGCCCCCCGTCTGACCGCCCTCGACGCGCTGCACCGTTCGCTGGGCGCGACCATGACCGACTTCGCGGGCTGGGACATGCCGCTGCGGTACGGCAGCGAGCGCGACGAGCACAACGCCGTCCGCACCAAGGCGGGCCTCTTCGACCTCTCCCACATGGGCGAGATCACCGTCACCGGCCCGCAGGCCGTTGACCTCCTGGACTACGCCCTGGTCGGCAACATCTCCACCGTGGGCAACGGCCGCGCCCGCTACACGATGATCTGCCAGGAGGACGGCGGCATCCTCGACGACCTGATCGTCTACCGCCTCGGCGAGACCGAGTACATGGTCGTCGCCAACGCCTCCAACGCCCAGGTCGTCCTCGACGCGCTCGTGGCCCGCTCCGAGGGCTTCGACGCCGAGGTCCGCGACGACCGCGACGCGTACGCGCTGATCGCCGTCCAGGGCCCCGAGTCCCCCAGCATCCTCAAGCAGCTCACCGACGCCGACCTGGACGGTCTGAAGTACTACGCGGGCCTCCCGGGCACCGTCGCCGGCGTCCCCGCCCTGATCGCCCGCACCGGCTACACGGGTGAGGACGGCTTCGAGCTGTTCCTGAAGCCGGAGCACGCCGAGGGCGTGTGGCAGGCGCTCACCGAGGCGGGCCAGGGCGTCGGCCTGATCCCCTGCGGCCTGTCCTGCCGCGACACGCTCCGCCTGGAGGCGGGCATGCCGCTGTACGGCCACGAGCTGACCACCGCGCTCACCCCCTTCGACGCCGGGCTCGGCCGGGTCGTGAAGTTCGAGAAGACCACGAACGAGGGCCGCTTCGTCGGCCGCGAGGCCCTGGAGAAGGCCGCCGAGCGCGCCGAGACCGCCCCGCCGCGCAAGCTGGTCGGCCTGGTCGCCGAGGGCCGCCGGGTGCCCCGCGCCGGCATGTCCGTGGTCGCGAACGGCGAGGTCGTCGGCGAGATCACCTCCGGCGCCCCGTCCCCGACCCTCGGCAAGCCGATCGCCATGGCGTACGTGGACGCGGCCTTCGCCGAGCCCGGCACGGAGGGCGTCGGCGTCGACATCCGCGGCGCGCACGAGCCGTACACGGTCGTGGCGCTGCCGTTCTACAAGCGCCAGAAGTGACCATGGGGCCGAGGCTCCTCAGGCACCGGACATGAGCCGGACGTGACGCATCCGTCTCAGTCCGTGTCTCACCCCGTAAGACCCACGTTCATCAGTACTCCCCCGATCCAGGAGAATCAGGTCATGAGCAACCCCCAGCAGCTGCGCTACAGCAAGGAGCACGAGTGGCTGTCGGCCGTCGAGGACGGCGTCGCCACGGTCGGCATCACCGAGCACGCGGCGAACGCGCTCGGCGACATCGTGTACGTCCAGCTCCCCGCGGTCGGTGACACCGTGACCGAGGGCGAGTCCTGTGGCGAGCTGGAGTCGACCAAGTCCGTCAGCGAGCTGTACGCCCCTGTGTCCGGCGAGGTCGTCGAGGCCAACCAGGACGTCGTGGACGACCCGGCGCTGGTGAACACCGCCCCGTTCGCGGGCGGCTGGCTGTTCAAGGTGCGCCTCTCCGACGAGAGCCAGGCCGACGCCCTGCTCAGCGCCGACGAGTACACCGCCTTCACCGCCGGCTAACCGAGACCCCCTAGGGATCGATTCATGTCGCTTCTGAACACCCCTCTCCACGAGCTGGACCCCGACGTCGCCGCCGCCGTCGACGCCGAGCTCCGCCGCCAGCAGTCCACCCTCGAGATGATCGCCTCGGAGAACTTCGCTCCGGTCGCGGTCATGGAGGCCCAGGGCTCGGTCCTCACCAACAAGTACGCCGAGGGCTACCCGGGCCGCCGCTACTACGGCGGCTGCGAGCACGTCGACGTGGCCGAGCAGATCGCGATCGACCGGATCAAGGACCTGTTCGGCGCCGAGTACGCCAACGTGCAGCCCCACTCCGGCGCCTCCGCCAACCAGGCCGCGCTGTTCGCGATCGCCCAGCCCGGCGACACGATCCTCGGCCTCGACCTGGCGCACGGCGGCCACCTCACCCACGGCATGCGCCTGAACTTCTCCGGCAAGCAGTTCAACGTGGTCGCGTACCACGTGGACGAGGCCGGTCTGGTGGACATGGCCGAGGTCGAGCGCCTCGCCAAGGAGCACCGCCCGAAGGTGATCATCGCCGGCTGGTCGGCGTACCCGCGTCAGCTGGACTTCGCCGAGTTCCGCCGGATCGCCGACGAGGTCGAGGCGTACCTGTGGGTCGACATGGCCCACTTCGCCGGCCTGGTCGCCGCCGGTCTGCACCCGAACCCGGTCGAGTACGCGGACGTGGTGACCTCCACCACGCACAAGACGCTCGGCGGCCCGCGCGGCGGCATCATCCTGGCGAAGAAGGAGTTCGCGAAGAAGCTGAACTCCTCGGTCTTCCCCGGCTTCCAGGGCGGCCCGCTGGAGCACGTGATCGCGGCCAAGGCCGTCTCCTTCAAGGTCGCCGCCTCGGAGGAGTTCAAGGAGCGCCAGCAGCGCACGCTGGACGGTGCCCGGATCATCGCCGAGCGCCTGGTCCAGGACGACGTCACGCAGCACGGCGTCTCCGTCCTGTCCGGCGGCACGGACGTCCACCTGCTCCTCGTCGACCTGCGCGACAGCGAGCTGGACGGCCAGCAGGCCGAGGACCGCCTCCACGAGGTGGGCATCACGGTCAACCGGAACGCCGTTCCGAACGACCCGCGCCCGCCGATGGTCACCTCCGGCCTGCGCATCGGCACGCCGGCCCTCGCCACCCGCGGCTTCCAGGCCGAGGACTTCCGCGAGGTCGCCGACATCATCGCCGAGACGCTGAAGCCCGGCTTCGACGCGCAGGCCCTGAAGGCCCGCGTGACCGCTCTGGCCGAGAAGCACCCGCTGTACCCCGGCCTGTAGTAATTTCGTACCCTTTAGTTCCAGGGTTCGTACGTACGAAAGCTCCGGGGCACCACGCACACTGGACGGTGAGTGTGGTGCCCCACCGCTTTGCGCCCCCTCAACGCCCCCGTACCGCTCTTCCTGCTTGTTCTGCACCACCCCGGCAGACAACGGCGTCTAGCCCCACAAGGAGTCCCCGTGGCCATCTCGGTCTTCGACCTGTTCTCGATCGGCATCGGTCCGTCGAGCTCCCACACGGTGGGCCCGATGCGCGCGGCCCGGATGTTCGCCCGCCGGCTGAAGAACGAGGGGCTGCTCGCCCACACGGCGGCGATACGGGCGGAGCTGTACGGCTCGCTCGGCGCCACCGGCCACGGCCACGGCACCCCGAAGGCGGTCCTGCTCGGCCTGGAGGGCCACTCGCCGCGCACGGTGGACGTGGAGACCGCCGACGACGAGTTCGAGCGGATCAAGGAGAGCGGCCGGATCAACCTGCTCGGCGCCCACGAGATCCCGTTCTCGTTCGACGACGACCTGATCCTGCACCGCCGCAAGGCACTGCCGTACCACGCCAACGGCATGACGGTCTTCGCGTACGACGCCGAGGGCGCGCTGGTCCTGGAGAAGACCTACTACTCGGTCGGCGGCGGCTTCGTCGTCGACGAGGACGCGGTCGCGGGCGAGAGCCCCATCATCCCGGACGACACGGTCCTGAAGTACCCCTTCCGCACGGGCGACGAGCTCCTCCGCCTCACCAAGGAGACGGGCCTGTCCATCTCCTCCCTGATGCTGGAGAACGAGAAGGCCTGGCGCACGGAGACGGAGATCCGCGAGGGCCTCCTGGAGATCTGGCGCGTGATGCAGGCCTGCGTCTCGCGCGGCATGTCCCGCGAGGGCATCCTGCCGGGCGGCCTGAAGGTCCGCCGCCGCGCCGCGACCTCGGCCCGCAAGCTGCGCTCCGAGGGCGACCCGGCCGCGCACGCGATGGAGTGGATCACTCTGTACGCGATGGCCGTGAACGAGGAGAACGCGGCGGGCGGCCGCGTGGTCACCGCCCCGACGAACGGTGCGGCGGGCATCATCCCGGCGGTCCTGCACTACTACATGAACTTCGCGGCCGGCGGGGCCTCCGAAGAGGAGAAGGAGGACGGCGTGGTCCGCTTCCTCCTCGCCGCCGGCGCGATCGGCATGCTCTTCAAGGAGAACGCCTCCATCTCCGGCGCCGAGGTCGGCTGCCAGGGCGAGGTCGGCTCCGCCTGCTCCATGGCGGCCGGCGCCCTCGCCGAGGTCCTGGGCGGCTCCCCCGAGCAGGTCGAAAACGCCGCCGAGATCGGCATGGAACACAACCTGGGCCTCACCTGCGACCCGGTCGGCGGCCTGGTCCAGATCCCGTGCATCGAGCGCAACGGCATGGCGGCGGTCAAGGCCGTCACGGCGGCGAAGATGTCGATGCGCGGCGACGGCAGCCACCTGGTCTCGCTCGACAAGGTCATCAAGACCATGAAGGAGACGGGCGCGGACATGAGCGTGAAGTACAAGGAGACGGCGCGGGGCGGCCTCGCGGTGAACATCATCGAGTGCTGACGCGCCCCGCCGCGGGCTGATCGCACCGCGGGCTGATCACATCGTCCCGACGCCCGGGATCGTCGGGGCCTCCTGGGGCCCCGGGGGTTCGTCCCGCAGCAGCGGCACCGGGCGGCGCAGGGCGAAGGCGCCGGGGAGGTCCAGGCGGCTGCCCCGGCGTTCGGCGATCGGGGTGCTCTGGACCGCGAGGCTCACGTCGACCGCGCAGTCTCCCGCCCTGACCGCGGTCAGACAGGCGTCGCGGACCACGCAGACCAGGCCGGAGATCCAGAGGACCAGGTTCAGCTCCACCTCGAGGGTGCCGAGCTTCGCGCCGTCCACGTAGAGGTCGACGTACGGCCGGTGCGTGGAGGTGATCTTGTGGCGGGCCAGGGCGACGACCTCCTCGCTGCCGGGCAGGTCCCGGGTGCGCCGGGCGGCGGACCGCAGGCCCGCGTGGCCGCGCCAGCCGCCGGCCACCAGGTCGAGCACGTCGAGGCCGAGGAAGTCGTCGACGACCGTCGCCAGCTCGTGCTCCACGGCCCGGTCGGCGGCGGGCGTCCTGCCGCGTACGGGAGCGAGCAGCGGGCCGGCCGTGCCGTGGGCGCGCAGCGGGCCTTCGAGGCCCTCGCCGGCGTCGAGCAGGAACGAGCGGACGGACGTAGGGGCCGCCACGGGCGGGATCACGGTCGCTGTCATCGCTCCTCCTCCGCGGAGCCGTCGCCCTCCAGGCGCTGGCGCCCGGGGTCCGCGTGCGGGTCGAGCCGGGTGGTGCGGGTCGGGGGATCGCCCGGCTGCCGGGTCTCGGTCAGCGCCGTGGCGCCGGTGGCGGGCCGCAGGGTGGCGCGTATGTGCTTGTGCACCCAGCGCGGGCCGCGGTGCAGCCGCCCGAAGTAGACGAGCGCGGCGGCGGCGAGGGCGAGCGCGGCACCGGAGGTGCCGCCGACGACCACACCGACGGGGGTACTGGACCCGCCCTCCGACCCACCGGACCCACCACCAGTATCGGTCCCACCGTTGTCGGTCCCACCGTTGTCGGTGCCGCCATTGTCGGTACCGCCGTTGTCCGTGCCACCGTTGTCGGTCCCGCCGTTGTCCGTTCCGCCGTTGTCGGTGCCACCGGTGTCCGTCCCGCCGTTGTCCGTTCCGCCGTTGTCCGTTCCGCCGTTGTCGGTTCCGCCACCCGTGGGCGTGACGGTGAACGGGGCTTCGGCGTACTGCTCCGGGTGGTCCACGCAGACCGCCCGGATCGTGTGCGCGCCTTCCGCCGCGTCGTCCGGCACCGTGATGTCCGCACCGAGGTCGCCCGAGCCGTCGACGGTCGCGGTGGCCAGCTGCTCGGAGCCGTCCCACAGCAGCTGGGCCTCCGTGCAGGTGAACCCGGTACCGGTCGCCGTTGCCGTCGCGCCGGCGACGTCCTGCTCGGGGGCGACGGTGAGGACGGGGTTCGCCTCCGTCGTCGTGCCCGTGACGACGAAGGGGGCCTCCGCCGAGACACCCGGGTAGCCGACGCAGACGGCCCGGATCCGGTGATCGCCCGGCTCGATGTCGTCCGCGAGCGTGATCTGCTCGCTGAAGGTGCCCGTCTCGGCACCCACATCGATGTGGTAGTCCAGCGCCCGCGTCTCGTCCACGTAGAGCTCGACGTCATCCGCGTAGCACATGCCGAAGCCCGAGCCCTCGACGCCGATGGTCGTTCCCGGCGGCCCTTCGGACCGGTCGAGCTGGAGCGCCGGGGTCTCGGACGACGGCGGCGTGCCCTCGCCGGTCACGGTGAAGGACGCCGAGCCGTAGTAGTAGTCACCGGTGTCGGGGTCCTCGTCGCACGTCGCCTCGATCGAGTGCTGCCCGGCCGGGGTGCCGTCCGGCACCGTGATGGAGCCGGAGATCTCGGGCACGTTCACCGTGCCCGGCTCGGCATGCCCGCCGTCGAAGGTGATCGTCACCTCGCCGCAGGCCTCGAAGCCCTGGCCGCCCACCGTCACGTCCGTCCCGGCCGGACCCGAATCCGGGGTCAGGTAGACGCCCGCGTTCAGCGGTTCGGCCGCCGCCGGTGGCGTGAAAGCGACCGGCCCCACGCTGATCGCCGCGCTCAGAAGCACCGCCGTCAGCATTCGACGCGCCAGTCGCAGGGCAGTGAACATGAGGGTGAGGAGGTGGGGGGTCGTCTCCTATTCTCCTCCGGCCTGCGGATCTTCGCTCGTCGGGAGCCCTCCGCTCACGGCAGCAGCCAGTGCGGGTCCGGTACCACCGTGAGGAGCGCCGAGACGACCATGACCGCCGCCAGTACGGACAGCTCGATCCGGGCCGGCGGCTGGGCGTCCTCGCCGCGGAGCATGCGGCGGCGGGCGGTGAGGGCGAGGAGGGCGGTCAGGCCGAAGAGGGCGAGTTTGACCAGGAGGACCCTGCCGTACGCGGTGGTGAACACGCCGTCGAGCGGGAGGCGGCGCAGGGTGGAGCAGGTGCCGGTGACGGCGAGGGCGGCGAAGACCCAGGCGGCCATCTTCGCGTAGCGCATCAGGACGTCCCGGGCGCCGCCGCGCAGCCGCATGGTGCGCAGCACGTACAGGAGGGTGCCGAACCAGAGCGACGCGGCCGTCAGGTGGACGACCGTGAGGGTGACGCCGATCGCCGGGGTGTACGCCTCCGGGTGGGCGCGCAGCGCCTCGGCGACGACGGCGGCGGCGAGCGGCCCGAGGGCGAGGGCGGGGCGTCTGGTGGCCGCGCAGACGGCGGCGAGCGCGAGGGCGTTGGCGGTGACGAGGAAGAGGCGGCCTTCGCGCAGCCCGTACACGGTGCTGAGCTTCAGTCCGCTGATCACGGCGAGGAGCACGAGGAGGCCCGCGGAGGCGGCGCAGCCGACGGCGGCGGCCGGGACGGACCAGCGGCGGGGCAGCGGGCCCTCTCCGGCGATCCGGACGCCGACGATCTCGCCGATCTGGACGGCGAGCGCGGCGACGACGAGGAGGCGCAGCAGGGTGGTGGTGCCGGCGGCGGGGATCTGCAGTTCGCCGGTGCCGGTCTGGGCGAGTGAGGCCCCGAGGAGGGCGACGGTGAGGACGGCGACTGCGGCGATTACGGCTGCCGTCAGGCGGCGGGTCGGGGTGCCGAAGGGGCCTGGGAGCGTCACCTCATGATCGTCACCGGGGGCCGGACGGGCGGCAACTCACGTACGTACGCTTGGTCGTACGGCGCCGCCCGTCCGCGCCCCGGACGGTGGGTTCCGGGGTCAGGCCTTGCTGAGGTGGGCCCAGAACTCGTCCCAGGAGAGGACGCCGTCGCCGTTGTCGTCGCGCTGCTTGATGAGCGCCTCGGCGACCGTCTCGGTCACGTTGAAGTCGCCCATCTCGGCCATGACGTGCTTGTACTCGGCGGCCGTGATGAAGCCGTCCCCGTCCACGTCGAACTTGTTGAATGCCGTACGTGCCGACTCGATGTCCGCCACTGTTTCCGCCCCTTCATGGTGCTTGATGTCGGGGGCCAGATTAGCGGGCGCCCCGGTGCCGGATGATGGGGGCATGAAGAGCGACGTGGCGGAGATACTGGCGGCCGCGGCGCGCGGGGAGTTCCCGCCGCCGGACGGCTCGACGACGATCGTGCCCCAGCCGAACGCCCGGGACGCGGGAGTGCTGTCGTTCACGGCGCACTCGGTGGTGTTCCTGGACGAGGACCCGGAGTGGATCCGGGCGGAGCTGGCGACGGCGTCGACGGATCCTCTGGTGGCGAGCATGACCCCGCGGTTCCACGCGGCGCTGATGGCCCGCACGGGCCGGCACGTGCACACGGTCGACCTGATGACGGTCGCGGACGCGCTGCCGGGCGAGCCGGCGGTCGAGCTCCGGGAGATCGAGGACCAGGAGCATCCGCGGGTGGCGCGCGCCCTGAAGTACCGCGACGACGTCCGGGTGTGGGCGGCGGACGGCGGCGTGCTGATCATGGGCCGGGGCGTGGCGGGCCGCATGGAGGTCGCGGTCGAGGTGGACGAGGACGTACGGCACCGGGGTCTGGGGCGGGCGCTCGCGACAGCGGCCCGCCACCTGACTCCGGACACCGTGGTGTGGGCCCAGAACACCCCGGGCAACGCCCGCAGCGTCCGCACCTTCCAGGCGGCGGGATACCGCCCGGTGGGCGCGGAGGTGCTGCTCGTCGCGGGCTGAGGCAGACGCGGTCTAGGTCGTTTCTTTCGGATCAGGGCCGGATAGGCCGCGGCGTCTGGTGCATGGGGTCTCCCCAGGCCCGCCAGGGCCGAGGGGAAGCATCGCAAGGCGCACCGGAGCGTCGCGATAGCGGAGCTATCGGGGCGTTTCGGCAACGCGGCGAGGTGCCGTGCCAGGCGTCGCGGACCCGGCCAAGATCCGGAAGAGACGGCCTAGCGGAAGATGCCCGTGTGGCCGAGTGAGTAGCGGCCCGGCTGCGGGTAGACCGCGAGGCCGTGCGGGCCGCTGCCGACCGGGATGCGGGCCAGCTGCTTCCCGCTCGTGGTGTCGATCGCGTAGACCTCGGAGTCGTAGCGTCCGGAGAGCCACAGCACCTTGCCGTCGGCGGAGACGCCGCCCATGTCGGGGGATCCGCCGTCGGGGAGCGGCCACTTCTTGGTGAGCTCGTTCCTGGTGAAGTCGAAGACGGAGATCGTGCCCTCGCCGCGGTTCGACACGTACATCTCCCTGGAGTCGCGGGAGACGTAGAGGCCGTGGCAGCCCTTGCCGGTGGGCAGCAGCCGCGGGGTGGTGAACTTCTCGCCGTCGAGGACCCACATGCCGTGGGCCATCATGTCGGCGATGTAGAAGGTCTTGCCGTCCGGTGAGATCTTCACGTCCTGCGGCATGGCGCCCTGGAAGGGCAGTTTCTGCTGGCCGACGACCTCCATCTTCTCGGTGTCGACCTTGAGCAGCTCGCCGGAGAACTCGCAGGAGACGACGAAGTAGCGCCCGTCGGCGGAGAAGTCGGCGTGGTTGACGCCGTAGCAGGAGACGGGGACGGTCTTCTTCCGGTCCATGGTGTGCGGGTCGCGGAAGACCAGCTCGCGGTCGAGCGAGGCCATGACGACGGCGTACTTCCCGTTCGGGGTGAAGTACAGGTTGTACGGGTCGTGGACCTCGACGGGCTTGCCGGCGACGCCGGTGGCCGGGTCGATCGGGGTGAGGGTGTGGCCACGGTTGTTGTTGACCCAGAGGGTCTTCAGGTCCCAGGAGGGGACGACGTGCTGCGGCTGGACGCCGACCGGGATGGTCTCGACGACCTTGTAGGTGGCGGGGTCGATGACGGAGACGGTGTTGGAGTTGGTGTTGGGGACGTAGACCCGGGACGGGAAGCCCCGTACCACCGGGGAGAGCTGGTTGGGGCGGTCGGCGGCGTAGACGTCGTCGGGCTCGAGCAGGGGCGGCATGCCGGGCAGCCCGGCGGGCGCCGCGGCCGGTTTCGGTACGGCGGGCACGGCGGCGGCCTTCTTGACGCCGCCGGCGGTGTCGGTGGCGGCCGGGCGGGGGCTGCCGCAGGCGGCGAGGCCGAGGGCGAGGAGCAGCGCGGCGGCGGCCAGGGTCTTCGTACGGCGGGGGTTCGTGCGGGTGGCGGGGGTCGGCATCACGTGAGCAGCTCCGTGGTGGTGACCGCGGAGAGGCCGCGGCGGTCGAGGTCGGCGAGGAGGAGGGGCAGCGCGGCGACGGTGTCGGGGTAGCCGAAGTGGAGGCTCACGACCGAGCCGTCGCGGATCGGTCCGGTCACGTTGGCGACGACGGTCTCGGGTCCCGGCGAGGTGAAGTCGAGGGAGTCGACGTCGTACGAGAGCACGTGCGGGTATCCGGCGCGGCGGGCGGCCCGCCGGACGGTCTCGGTGGCGTGCTGGGTGCGGGAGGGCCGGAACCAGGTGCCGATGGAGCCGGTGAGACGGCGCAGCCGGTGGGCGCAGCCCTCGATCTCGGCGTGCGCCTCGGCCTCGGTCATGGCGGTGATGTCGAGGTGGCGCTGGGTGTGGTTGCCGAGGTCGTGGCCGCCGTCGAGGATGCGGCGGGCCATGTCGGGGTGGCGGTCGAGCCACTCGCCGACGGCGAGGACGGTGACGTGGGCGCCGGCCCGCTCGGCGTGAGCGAGGATCGCGCGGGCGGTGGCGGGGTCGCCCTGGCCGTGGAAGGTGAGGGCGACCCGGGGCCGGTCGCGGGGGCCGTTGGCGATCTCGGCGGGCCGGCCGGGCCAGCGGCGGGGCGCGGGCGCGGCGACGGGTGCGGCGGGCGCGGGCTGCTGTCGCCGGGGCTCGGGGCGGGGCTCCGTGCCGCAGGCCGTGGCGAGGGCTCCCGCGAGGGCGCTGGCCGCGCCCGCCCGGAGGGCACCGCGGCGGTCGGTCGGCATCACGGGACCATTTAACGGCCGATACGCCCGAAAGATAACGATTGGGCCGATTCAGGACGTTTGCGGGTCGCGATCAGCCGTCCACCATGCGGACAGGGCGAGGAAACACGCGATGAACCCCATATTTATTCATGCTTTACAAGGTGGGTGCTGTAGGTCACCAACGATTCATCGGTAAACCGTCCGGCTTTGTCCGGATCTGCCCCGGTAGGGACTTTTGGCACCGAGGCCACCTGTCTGCCATAGTCGATGACACGACCCCCATTGACCCGGGCCAGGTCGTCGTAGCTGCCGCGGATACACCCCCCCATTCCGCGGCGCACCACACGAAAGCCCCCACGCGCCCCATCCCGGCGGACGGGGGCTTTCGTGCGTCCGCGCCCGACGACCACCCGCCGGCCCGGCCGGCGTGCGGCCGGCGGTCGCTCAGCGGTCGCTCACCCTCATCTCGAACCAGGTGGTCTTGCCGCGCGGCGCGAGGTCGACGCCCCAGCGGTCGGAGAGCTTGTCGACGAGGAAGAGGCCGCGCCCGCTCGTGTCGAGCTCGTGCACCGGCATCAGACAGGGCAGGCCGCGCGAGGGGTCCCGGACCTCGACGCGGATCCAGCCGCGGCGCCGCAGCATCCGCAGCGCGAAGACCCGGGCGCCGGTGTGCCGGACGGCGTTGCCGACCAACTCCGAGACGAGCAGCACCGCGTGCTCGGCGATCTGCGGGGTGAGCGCCCAATGGCGCAGGACCACCCACTGGGTGAGCCGGCGGGCGACCGCGGCGGACTCGGGACGGGACGGCAGCCGGGCGTCCTCCTCGGCCGGGTTCCCGTACAACCGCAGTGCCTCCGCGGCCTGTTCGTCCTCGGCGGCCGGTATCCACCGTGCGGCGGTCGCACCGCCACGCTGCCGCGGTTGATCCATACCCTCCAGGCCCGCCATGCCCCCCATCATGGCCGGGCGCGGCCCCGCGCGGGGCCGTTCCGGGGGATTCGCCCCCTCGGATCGGACAATTCCGCGGGACTGACTCTGGCATATGCCAAAGTCAGTCGGAACGCGGTCACGGTCGTTCGGATCCGGCCACTCAGACGAACTTGGCCTTGCCCGGGCCCTCTTCGACGAAGCTGCGCATGCCGCGCTCGCGGTCCTCGGTGGCGAACAGGCCCGCGAACCAGGTGCGCTCGATGGCGAGGCCGGTGTCGATGTCCGCCTCAAGACCCTGGTCGACGGCCTCCTTCGCGGCGCGCAGCGCGATCGCCGGACCCTGGGCGAGCTTGGCGGCCCAGGCGTGCGCCTGCTCGTAGACCTCGGCGGCGGGGACCACGCGGTCCACCAGGCCCAGCTGGAGCGCCTCGTCGGCCTTCACCATGCGGCCGGTGAAGATGAGGTCCTTGGCCCTGGAGGGGCCGATGAGACGGGAGAGCCGCTGGGTGCCGCCGGCGCCCGGGATGAGGCCGAGCAGGATCTCCGGCTGGCCCAGCTTGGCGTTGTCCGCGGCGATCCGGTAGTCGGCGCACAGCGCCAGCTCGCAGCCGCCGCCCAGGGCGTAGCCGGTGACGGCCGCGACGACCGGCTTCGGGATGCGGGCGATCGCGGTGAAGGAGTCCTGGAGCGCGCGGGACCGCCTGACCATGGCCGCGTGGTCCATGACCTGCATCTCCTTGATGTCCGCGCCGGCCGCGAACACCTTCTCGCCGCCGTACAGGATCACCGCCCGTACGTCGTCGCGGTCGGTCGCCTCCTGGGCCAGCTCGCGCAGCCGGTCCTGGGTGGCGATGTCGAGGGCGTTCATCGGGGGGCGGTCGAGGCGGATCGTGCCGACGCCTTCGGCGACTTCGAGGTTCACAGTCATGGTCCGAAGGTTAGCCGTCGTTAACGACAACGGACCCGGTGCCGTTGCTCACAGCACCGGGTCCCGTCACAGGGGTGGGAGGCCGCTTACGCCTTCCACTCCGACCAGGACATGTTCCAGCCGTTGAGGCCGTTGTCCGGCTGGATCTGCTTGTCCTTCGAGTTCTTCACGATGACGACGTCACCGATCAGCGAGCGGTCGTAGAACCAGGCTGCCGGCGTCGTGCTGTCGCCGGCGCCGCGCGCGTCCCGCAGACCGACGCAGCCGTGGCTGACGTTGGCCGAGCCGAACGTCGAGGCGGACGCCCAGTAGTTGCCGTGGACGAAGGTGCCCGAGGTGGACAGGCGCATCGCGTGCGGCACGTCCTTGATGTCGTACTCGCCGCCGAAGCCCACCGTGGCGCCGTTCATCCGGGTCACCTTGAACTTCTCGCTGATGACCATCTGGCCGTTGTACGTCGTCGTGGACGGCGCGCCCGCGGTGATCGGCAGGGTCTTGATGATCTTGCCGTCGCGCTCGATCTTCATCGTCTTGGCGCTCGCGTCCACCGTGGAGACCTGACGGCGCCCGATGGTGAAGGAGAAGGTCTTCTTCTGCGTGCCGTAGACGCCCGGGCGGCCCTCGACGCCGTCCAGGTTGAGCTGCACGGTCACCTTGGTGCCCGCGGCCCAGTACTCCTCCGGCCGGAAGTCGAGACGGTCGTTGCCGAACCAGTGGCCCTCGATCTCCACCGCCGGCTCGGCCGTGACCTTGATGGCGCGCTCGACGGCCTCCGGGTCGGTGATGCCACGGGTGAAGTTGATCGAGACCGGCATGCCGACGCCGACGGTCTGGCCGTTCTCCGGCGTGTAGTGGCCGATGAAGGTGTTCTTCGGCGTGAGCGTCGAGAAGGTGGTGTCCTTCGCCGACTCGCGGCCCTCGGCGTCCTGGGCGACCGCGTGCACCTTGTACTGGGTGCTCGCGGACAGGTGCCCGACCGGCTCCCAGCTGCTGCCGTCGGCCGCGAGCTTGCCCTCGACCTTGTGACCCTCGCTGTCGGCGACCGTCACCGTGGTCAGCTTGCCCTGCTGGGCCGTCACCTTCAGCGCGCCGCTGGTGGCGACCGCGTCGGCGCCGTCCTTCGGAGCGATCGTCACGACGGCCTGGGAGGCCGCGTTCTCCTGCTTGCCGCCGCCGGCGCCCGCGCCGTCCTGGCCGCCCTTGGCGCCGCCGGCGTCGCCGCCGCCGCACGCCGTCAGGACGAGGAGCAGCGCTCCCGTCGCCAGGGCCCCCAGGCGGGTGCCACGACGCCGTCGTCCGGCGGTCGTTCCGGATATCGGCTGGCCGTTCACTATGGTTCTCCCCTCGCACGACCCGGCACTGCCTGGGCCCCACCCCCGTGCGCATCCTCCCGCGCGCACGGCGTTAATTAATCACATCGCAGGACACGAAAGTTCCTCGCGAATGTCACCGTTCAGTCCCAGTTGGCGTGATACGGCGGGCCGGGCGCGGGGCGGCCCGGCCCGCGAGGGTGTCTCAGCGCAGCGCCGAGCCGGCCTTCCAGCGGCTCCAGTCCATGTTCCAGCCGCCCAGGCCGTTGTCCGGAGCCACCTGCTTGTCGCGCGAATTGACCACCTCGACCACGTCACCGACGAGCGTCCGGTCGAAGAACCAGCCGGCCGGGGTGTCCGAGCCGCCGCCCTTCACGTCCCGCAGGCCGACGCAGCCGTGGCTCACGTTGGCCGAGCCGAACGTCGAGGCCGACGCCCAGTAGTTGCCGTGCAGGAAGGTCCCCGAGTCGGTGAGGCGCATCGCGTGCGGCACGTCCTTGATGTCGTACTCGCCGCCGAAGCCGACCGTCCGCCCGTCCATCCGCGTCACGTCGAACAGCTCCGTGACCACCATCTTGCCGTTGTACGTGGTGGTCTTCGGCGCCCCGGCCGTGATGGGCAGGGTGGTGAGCAGCTCGCCGTCCCGGCGGATCTCCATGGTGTGCTTCTCGGCGTCGACCAGGGAGACCTGCGAGCGGCCGACGGTGAAGCCGACCGTCTTGCGCTGGATGCCGTAGACGCCGGGCGCGCCCTCCACGTCGCGCAGCGCCAGTTCGACGGTCACCCTGGTGCCCGGGGCCCAGTACTCCTTCGGCCGGAAGTCGAGGCGGTCCCTGCCGAACCAGTGGCCGGCGACCTGCACCGGCGGGTCGGAGGTGATGCGGACGGCCCGCTCGACCTCCGCGCGGTTCTCGATCTCCCGGTTGAAGGAGAAGGAGACGATCATCCCGGTGCCGACCGTGGACCGGTTCTCCGGCTTGAAGTAGCCGATGAACCGGTGCTCGGGGACCACGGTGGTGAAGGTGGTGTGCCGGGCCGAGCGGCGGCCGTGCCCGTCCAGTGCCACCGCGTCCACGCTGTACTTGGCGGCGAGCGTGAGCCGGGTGTCCGGGCGGGGCCGCCAGCGCAGTCCGTCCGCGGAGATCTCACCCGCCACCTCCGTCCGCTGCGCGTCCTCCACCTGGACGACCGTCACCCGTTCCAGGCGCCCGCTGTCGACCCTCACCTCCAGGGGCCCGTCGGCCGGCACCCCTCGGGCGCCGTCCTCCGGGCTGACCCGGATCACGTCGCCGGGTGCCCGCGCCTTGCCCGGCAGGGTGAGGTCGACGCCCCCGCCGCCGTCCGCTCCGGTGCAGCCGGCGAGGCCCACGAGGAGGCCCGCGACCGCGAGCGCGTACCCGGCCCGCTTCAGTACATGTCTCACGCCCGGCCCAACGACGGCCCCCCTCCAGGGGAAACGTGCGTGCGGGGCATGTTGGGAGCACGGCCGCGCGGGCAGAACAGGTGGGAGGACCACGTGCGGGGCCGCGGCCGGGACGCCGCGGGTCCGAGCGGGGCGAGCCGCGGGAGGCCGGACGGTGTCGAGCGCAGCCGAGCAGGAGGCGGTACACGAGCATGCCCGGGCCCTGAGGGCGCCGGGCCGGGCGGGACGCCCGGACGCGCCGCCGGTGGCGGGTCCGGCGGCGCCGCCGGACCGGCCGGTGGTGTGGCCGGGCGCGCCGACACCGCTGGGCGCCCGCTGCCGGGTCGGGCCCGACGGGGTCGCGGGCACCAACTTCGCGCTGTGGGCGGGCGGGGCGGAGGCGGTGGAGCTGTGTCTGTTCGACGCCGCGGGCCGCGAGACCCGCGTGGAGCTGACGGAGCTCACCCATGAGATCTGGCACGGCTTCGTGCCGGGCGTCGGGCCGGGTCAGCGCTACGGCTACCGGGTGCACGGCCGCTGGGACCCGTGGACCGGGGCCCGCTGGAACCCGGCGAAGCTGCTCCTCGACCCGTACGCGCGGGCGGTCGACGGGGACTTCGCGCGCTTCGGGCTGCCGCCCGAGGTGTACGGGCACGTGCGGGACTGGCCGCAGCAGCACGTCGCCGACACCGTCCGGGACGAGCGGGACTCCGCCCCGTACGTCCCCAAGGGCGTCGTCGTCCAGGACGACGACGACTGGTCCGACGACCGCAGGCCCAAGACGCCCTGGCCCGACTCGGTCATCTACGAGCTGCACGTCAAGGGCTTCACCGCGCGGCACCCGGGCATCCCCGAACACCTGCGCGGCACGTACGCGGGGCTCGCGCACCCCGCCGCGATCGAGCACCTGGTGCGGCTCGGGGTGACGGCCGTCGAGCTGCTGCCGGTGCACCAGTTCGCGCACGAGGACCACCTGCTGCGGCGCGGCCTCACCAACTACTGGGGCTACAACTCCATCGGCTACTTCGCCCCGCACGCCGGGTACTCGTCGAGCGGCACGGCCGGGCAGCAGGTCGGCGAGTTCAAGCGGATGGTGCGGGCGCTGCACGCGGCCGGCATCGAGGTGATCCTCGACGTCGTCTACAACCACACGGCGGAGGCGGGCGAGCTGGGCCCGACCCTGTCCCTGAAGGGCATCGACAACCGCGGCTACTACCGCCTCCAGTCCGACGCCCGCAGGTATGCCGACTACACCGGCTGCGGCAACACCCTGCACGTCGTGCAGCCGCAGGTGCTCCGGCTCATCACCGACAGCCTGCGCTACTGGGTGACCGAGATGGGCGTGGACGGCTTCCGCTTCGACCTGGCGGCGGCCCTCGCCCGCTCCTTCCACGACGTCGACATGCTGTCCCCGTTCCTCGCGGTCATCGCCCAGGACCCGGTGCTGCGCCGCGTGAAGCTGATCGCCGAGCCGTGGGACGTCGGCAACGGCGGCTACCAGGTGGGCGCCTTCCCGCCGCTGTGGACCGAGTGGAACGACCGCTACCGCGACGCCGTGCGGGACTTCTGGCGCGGCGCGCTGCCGGACGTGCGCGACCTGGGCTACCGGCTGTCCGGCTCCAGCGACCTGTACGCCTGGGGCGGGCGCCGCCCGTACGCCTCCGTCAACTTCGTCACCGCCCACGACGGCTTCACGCTCCGGGACCTGGTGTCGTACGAGCGCAAGCACAACGAGGCCAACGGAGAGGGCAACCGGGACGGCACGCACGACAACCGCTCCTGGAACTGCGGCGCCGAGGGCGAGACCGACGACCCGGCGGTCAACGCCCTGCGCCGCCGCCAGCTGCGCAACCTGATGACCACCCTGCTGCTGTCCACCGGCGTGCCGATGCTCGTCGCGGGCGACGAGATGGGCCGCACCCAGGGCGGCAACAACAACGCCTACTGCCAGGACAACGAGATCGGCTGGCTCGACTGGACCCTCCCCGAGGACCCGGGCCGCGCCCAGCTCCTCGCCCTCACCCGACGGCTGCTCGACCTGCGCCACCGTCACCCGGTGCTGCGCCGCCGCGCCTTCTTCTCGGGCCGGCCGCAGGGCGCCGACGGGCTGCGGGACCTCGCCTGGTTCACCGCCGGGGGCACCGAGATGACGGAGGCCGACTGGTACGCGCCCGCCGCCACGCTCGGCCTGTACCTGTCGGGGCGTGACATACCGGGCCGGGACGCCCGCGGCGAGCAGGTCGTCGACGACAGCTTCCTCGCGATCCTGCACGCGGACCACCGGCCGGTGGAGTACCGGCTGCCGGGCCCGCCGTGGGCGGAGGCGTACGAACGGGTCGTGGACACCGCCCTGGAGGAGCAGTCCGCCGCCCCGGGCACGGTGCACCGGGGCGGCGGGACGATCAGCGTGGCGGGGCGGTCGGTGCTGCTGCTGCGGGTGGTGGACGGTCAGAGCCGGCCGGACGTCACCACGTAGCAGGTGTAGTCGCCCTCGACGTCGACGTCGGGACCGGTGTACGCGAAGCTGGCGGCGCCCGCGCCGTAGGTGAAGTAGGTGCCCCTGGGCCGGGCGTCGGCGACCCAGGCCCGCGGCGCGGAGTCGAACTTCGCGCCGCAGCGGTCCCCGGCCTTCCGCTGGGCGACGCCGTCCGGGTCGCCCTGGACGGTCTCGTTCACCTTCACCTGGCCGAAGACCCGCAGGTCGGCCTCGGTCCCGCAGGGCACGACCCGGACCAGGAGCAGGCTCCCGCCGAGGCCGGTGTCGGCCGAGCCGCAGGCGCCGGGCTCCACCTCGGTCAGCGGGGTGAGGGCCTTCTCGGCGTCCTCGGCCTTCGCGCCCCCGCCCGCCGGGCCGGGCGACCTGGTGCTGCCGAGGCCGGTGAGGGAGTACTCCGCCTTGAGGGAGGTCACGCCCTTGAGGAGGCCCTCCTCGTGCATCCGCTCGAGCGCGGGCGTGTAGTCGGCGCTCGCCCGGCGGAGCCGGCCCTGCTCGTCGAGGACCACGGTCAGGGCGATCCGCGCGCTGCCCTTGTCGTACTTCAGCGGGCCCTGGAGGGATTCCGGGAGCGCGGGCGCGGCGATCTGGGGCGTGACGGTCAGCTCGTACGTACGGCTGCCGTCGGCCGCCTTGACCGGCTGCTTCGTCGCGTCGGCGTTCCGGACCACCTCGGCGAGGGTGCCCCCGTACGGGGCGGCGTCGCCCGCCCGCTGGAGGATGCCGTCGTAGAGGTCGACGACGTCCATGGAGGCCTGCGAGGAGTAGCGGAGCCAGCCGCCCTGCCGGGTCCGGTAGTCGACCTGGTTGCCCTCGACCACGTACGACTCGGTCACGGGCTTCTCGCCCGGCCGGGCGCCGAGGTCGGCCGCGGCGTCGGCGGGGAAGCGGCGCGGGACCGTCAGCTCGCGCCCGGCGCGGGCGAGGTCACGGGCGTAGTCCTGCTCTCCGCTCGCGCGGTCCACGGCGGTGCCCTTGGCGGAGCCGTAGCTGAGCGTCGAGGTGAAGCGGGCGGTGCCGGCGGCCTGGGTGGCCCGGGTGGCAGCCGAGAGCTGGTCGTCGAGCCGCACGTCGAACACGGGCGTCGCGGACGGCGTGGCCTTCGCCCCTCCGCCGGGCTCCTGCCCGCCGCCGGACTGGCAGGCCGTGAGCGCCGCGAGCAGCAGCGGCAGCAGGGCCGCGGCGGCGCGGCGCCCGGTCCCGTGGTCGTTGGTGTTCCCCACCCTCGTACTCCTGACGATGTTCCCGTGGCCGGAAAACCACATGAGCGATGTCAGGGGTGAACCCTACGCTCGGACCTGATGCCCGAAAAACATGCACCCACCAAGGAAAAGCAGCCGGCGGAGGCCGCTCCCGAGCACTCCGCCGTGCGCTCGCTGCTACGCCTGTGGCCGTACGTACGGCCCGTACGCGTCCGCCTCTTCACCGCCGCGGTCGTCGCGATCGTCGCGTCCTGTCTGTCGCTCGTCATCCCGCTCGTCCTGAAGTGGCTGGTGGACGGGCCGGTCAGGGACGGCGACGGGACCGGGGTGTGGCTCGGCGCGCTGTACCTGCTGCTGCTCGGGATCGCCGAGGCCGTCCTCTTCGGCTTCCGGCGCTGGCTGGTGGCCCGTCCGCTGGCCGGGGTCGAGGCCGGGATGCGGGCCGCCCTCTACCGGCGGCTGCAGCGGCTGCCGATCTCCTTCCACGACAGGTGGGCCTCGGGACAGCTGCTCTCGCGCGCCACCACGGACCTGATGATGGTCCGGATGTTCCTGGCCTTCCCGCTGACCTTCCTGCTGGTCAACGGCGTGACGATCCTGGCCGGGTACG
This sequence comes from Streptomyces sp. NPDC127092, assembly GCF_042722475.1. NCBI lineage: Bacteria > Bacillati > Actinomycetota > Actinomycetes > Kitasatosporales > Streptomycetaceae > Streptomyces > Streptomyces sp. NPDC127092. The sequence goes on along the minus strand of NZ_JBHXFE010000031.1, from coordinate 76,792 downwards.
GGGTGCTGTTCGCCCAGGACTGGACGCTCGGCCTGGTGCTGCTGACCCCGGTCGTGCCGATGGTGATCCTCTCCTCCGTCTTCGAGCAGCGGTATTCGGTGGCGGCGCGGCGGGCGCAGGACCAGGTGGGCGATCTGACGACGGTCGTCGAGGAGAGCGTGCTGGGCATCCGCATCGTCAAGGGCTTCGGCCGGCACCGCAGCCAGGCGGAGGCGTTCCGGACCCTGGCGGAGCGGCTGCGCGGCACGGAACTGGTCAAGGCCCGGCTGCTCGCCGGCATCTGGGCGTTCATCACCTTCCTGCCGGAACTGGCGGTGGGGGCGGCCCTGGTGCTCGGCACGGTGCAGGTCGCCGACGGCGAGCTGTCGGCGGGCACGCTGGTGGCGTTCCTGTCGACGGCGCTCGCGCTGCGCTGGCCGGTGGAGTCGATCGGCTTCCTGCTGGCGATGAGCCAGGAGGCGGCGACGGCGACGGAACGCTACTTCGAGGTGATGGACGCCGCGGAGGAGCCGGAGGCGGCCGGGGCGGCCGCGTCCGGCAGCCCGGCGGCGTCCGGCACGGCGGACGGGGTGCGGTTCGAGAACGTCACCTTCCGCTACCCGGACGCCCCGGCGGACGCGCCGCCCGTGCTCGACGGCGTCGACCTGCACATCCGGCCCGGCGAGACCATGGCCCTGGTCGGCGGGACGGGTTCCGGCAAGACCACGCTCACCGCGCTCGTACCGCGGCTACACGAGGCGACCGGCGGACGGATCCTCCTCGACGGCGAGGACATCACCCTGATGCCGCGGGACCGGCTGAGGTCCCTCGTGTCCATGGCCTTCGAGGAGCCGACCCTCTTCTCGGCGAGCGTCGGCGCGAACGTCCTGATGGGCGCCGGGCCCGACGCCGGCGAGCCGGAGCTGCGGCGCGCGCTCGCCGTCGCCCAGGCGGACGGCTTCGTGGACCGGCTGCCCGACGGCACCGGCACCGAGGTCGGCGAGCAGGGCCTGAGTCTGTCGGGCGGCCAGCGTCAGCGGCTCGCCCTGGCCCGCGCGGTCGTCGGCCGCCCGCGCTTCCTGGTCCTGGACGACCCGCTGTCCGCCCTGGACGTCCACACCGAGGCCCGCGTCGAGGCGGCGCTCCGTGAGGTGCTCCGCGACACGACGGCCCTGGTGGTGGCCCACCGGCCGTCGACGGTGCTGCTGGCCGACCGGGTGGCGCTGCTCTCCGGCGGCCGTATCACGGCGGTGGGCACCCATCACGAACTGCTGCGCACCAGCGCCGAGTACGCCTGGCTGATGTCGGGCGGGACGGACGAGCACGAGGGGGCACGATGAAGGACGGCACCGACACCGCGTCCGGGCAGGAGGCGAGCGGACCGCGGACGCCGACGGCGCAGACCGCGGCCCCCGGGCCCGCCCAGGCCCCGGACGCCGGCACCCCTCGCGGCCCGGACGCGGAGGCCCCGGACCCCGGCACCGCCCGGCGCCCGCACGCGAAGACCCCGGGCCCCGGCACCGCCCAGGCTCCGGACCCGGGCTCCGCCCACCAGCCGGACCCCTTCGACCAGGACGACCTGCCCGTCGCCCCCGGCGCCACCGGCCGGCTGCTGCGCTCGCTGCTGGCCGCGCACAGGGCGCGGGTCGTGGTCGCCGCGCTCGTCCTGCTCGTGCAGCAGGCCGCGCTCCAGGCGGGTCCGCTGCTGGTGGCGTACGCGATCGACCGGGGGGTGCCGGCCTTCCGGGTCGGCGACCACGGGCCGCTGGTCGTCGTGGCCCTCGGCTATCTGCTGTGCGCGGCGGGCGGCGCGCTGCTGCAGTACGTCTTCGTGCGGGCCGCGGCCCGGATCAACCAGGACGTGCTCCTCGACCTGCGCGGGCGGATCTTCCGGCACGCGCAGGCGCTCAGCGTGGACTTCCACGAGCGCTACACCTCCGGCCGGCTGATCTCCCGCTCCACCACCGACGTCGAGTCGCTGCGCGAGCTGCTCTCGGAGGGCCTGCAGGAACTCATCGGCGTCGTCCTGTCCTTCGTGTCGATCTCGCTCGTGCTGCTCTGGCTCGACCTGGGCATCGGCGCGGTCGCGGTGGCCTCCTTCGGGCCGCTGTACCTGCTCGTACGGCTCTACCGGCGCCGCTCGGCCGTGGTCTTCGCGGAGCGTTCGACGGCGATCGCCGGGGTGATCGTGAAGTTCGCGGAGACGATGAACGGCATCCGGCCGGTACGGGCGTTCCGCCGGGAAAGGGCCAACGACGCCGAGTTCGCCGTCCTGAACGACCGGCACGCGCGCAGCAACGGCGACGCGCTGCTCGAGATGGCCCGCTATGTGGTGGGCTCGCGGCTCGTCGCCAACACGGCGGTGGCCGGGATGTGCCTGTGGGGCGCGTGGCGCGTGGCGGACGGCGGTCTGGAGCTGGGTGTGCTCGCGGCGGCCGTGCTGTACGTGCGGCGGCTCTACGACCCGATCGACCGGCTCGGCATGTTCCTCAACTCGTACGAGTCCGCGGCGGCCTCGCTCGCCAAGATCGCGGGACTGCTCGCGCAGGAGCCGGGCGTCCCGGAGGCGGCGGCGCCGCGCCCGCTGCCGGAGCGGAGCGGGGGCGCGCCGGGCCGCGAGGTGGTCTTCGAGGGCGTCCGGTTCGCGTACCGGACGGGCGGCGAGGTGCTGCCGCGCTTCGACCTGACGGTCCCGGCGGGCCAGACGGTCGCGGTGGTCGGCGCGACGGGCGCGGGCAAGTCGACGCTGGCGAAACTGCTCGCCCGCTTCTACGACCCGACGGAGGGCCGGGTGCTGCTCGACGGCGTCGACCTGCGGGACCTGTCGACGCCCGAGCTGCGGCGGGGCGTGGTGATGGTGACGCAGGAGGCGTTCCTGTTCTCGGGGACGGTCGCGGAGAACATCGCGATCGGCCGGCCGGACGCGAGCCGGGCGGAGATCGAGCAGGCGGCGAAGGCGATCGGCGCGCACGACTTCATCGCGGGCCTGCCGGACGGCTACGACACGGACGTCCGCAAGCGCGGCGGCCGGATCTCGGCCGGCCAGCGGCAACTCGTCGCCTTCGCCAGGGCCTTGCTGGCCGATCCGGCCGTACTGATCCTGGACGAGGCGACGAGTTCGCTGGACGTGCCGGGCGAGCGGGCGGTGCAGCGCGCGATGGACACGGTGCTCGCGGGCCGTACGGCGGTGGTCATCGCGCACCGGCTGTCCACGGTCGAGGTCGCCGACCGGGTCCTGGTGATGGAGGCGGGCCGGGTGGTGGAGGACGGTTCGCCGGCCGAACTGGTGGGCGGCGAGGGCCGTTACGCGGGCCTGCACCGGGCCTGGCGGGACAGCCTGGTGGGCTGAGGCCGCTCCCGCGCCCGTCCGTCCTCGGCGGCCCCGGAAGGACCGGCACCGGCGGCCCGTACCTCAGGTGGCCCGCGTGTCCAAGGGATGGGACCGGAGGGCGGCTTGGGGGTGCGGGCGCGCCGGAGAGCAGGACCCTCCAGCGCCAGCGAGAGGGAAAGGAACCGGCCACGGTACGACGTGATCCGGTCGGCCGGTTCCGCTCCCCCGCTCGATTCCCTGGTCGACGCGTGCGACTTCGGGCCGGCCCTGGAGTCGCTCTTCACGTTCGGCCGGCGGAGAACGGCGGACGGCGCCTCGGTCACGGCCGACGAAACGTCCGCTTAACGAACACGCCCTTTCGGGCAACGGACGATTTCCGGTCAACTTGTTGACGCGCTCCTGACAGGCACCGTCCACACCTGTCACTCTCTCCCCCGGCTCTTCGCAATCGCGTTCACGAGTTCACCCGTACGTGCTCCACAGCTCTGCTTGCTCTGCCCGGGCGGCCCACCCAGCCACCCGGTACCCCCCTCGCAAAAGGAGTCTGCGTGAGATCCACGCCCAGCCGTCGCGCCACCGCGACCGGCGCCCTGATCGCTGCCGCCGCCATGATCGCCGTCGGCGTCCAGACCGGCACCGCCACCGCCGACCAGTTCGGCGCCGCGCCCAAGGCGCAGGCCGCCGGCAAGGCCAACCCCGGCAAGCTGCCGGCCGACCTGTCCCCGGCCCAGCGCGCCGCGCTCATCAAGGCCGCGCAGGCGGACACCGCCGAGACGGCCCGGCAGCTCGGCCTCGGCGCGCAGGAGAAGCTGGTCGTCCGCGACGTGGTCCAGGACCGCGACGGCACGACCCACACCCGCTACGAGCGCACGCTGAACGGGCTGCCCGTCCTCGGCGGTGACCTGATCGTCGCCGAGACCAAGGCCGGCGCCACCACGTCCGTCTCCAAGGCCACCCGCGCCGACATCACGAAGGTGGACACCGCCGCGGCGACCGTCGCCCCGGCCGCCGCCGAGAAGCAGGCGGTCGGCCTCGCGAACGCCGAGGGCTCCAAGAGCACCAAGGCCGAGCGCGCCCCGCGCAAGGTCGTCTGGGCCGCGAACGGCACGCCCGTCCTCGCGTACGAGACGGTCGTCGGCGGCATCCAGCACGACGGCACGCCGAGCGAGCTGCACGTCGTCACCGACGCCAGGACCGGTCAGAAGCTGTACGAGTGGGAGGGTGTCCACACCGGCACCGGCAACACCATGTACAGCGGCCAGGTCACGCTCGGCACCGCCCCGTCGTACACCCTGACGGACACGGGCCGCGGCAACCACAAGACGTACAACCTCAACGGCGGCACCTCGGGCACCGGCACGCTGTTCACCAACAGCACCGACGTCTGGGGCAACGGACTCCCCTCCAACAAGGAGACCGCCGGCGCCGACGCGCACTACGGCGCCGCGCTCACCTGGGACTACTACAAGAACGTGCACGGCCGCTCCGGCATCCGCGGTGACGGCGTCGGCGCGTACTCCCGGGTCCACTACGGCAACGCGTACGTCAACGCCTTCTGGTCGGACTCCTGCTTCTGCATGACCTACGGCGACGGCTCGAACAACTCCAAGCCGCTGACCTCCATCGACGTGGCCGCGCACGAGATGACGCACGGCGTCACCTCCAACACCGCCGGTCTGGTCTACAGCGGCGAGTCCGGCGGCCTCAACGAGGCCACCTCGGACATCTTCGCGGCGGCGGTCGAGTTCTACGCCAACAACGCCAACGACAAGGGCGACTACCTCGTCGGCGAGAAGATCGACATCCGCGGCAACGGCACCCCGCTGCGCTACATGGACAAGCCGAGCAAGGACGGCTCGTCCAAGGACGCCTGGTACTCGGGCATCGGCTCGATCGACGTCCACTACTCCTCGGGCCCGGCGAACCACTGGTACTACCTGCTCTCCGAGGGCAGCGGCGCCAAGACCATCAACGGCGTGAACTACGACTCGCCGACCTCCGACGGACTGCCCGTCACCGGCATCGGCCGTGACAAGGCCTCGCTGATCTGGTTCAAGGCGCTCACCACCAAGTTCAGCTCCAACACCAACTACGCCGGCGCCCGCACGGGCACCGTCGCGGCGGCGACCGAGCTCTACGGCGCGGGCAGCGCCGAGGTCACGGCCGTCGAGAACGCCTGGGCCGCCATCAACGTCGGCTCCCGTCCCGGTGGCCCCGGCGGCGGCACGGTGTTCACCAACGACGCCGACGTCTCGATCCCGGACAACAGCACCGCGGTGACCTCGTCCCTGACGGTGTCCGGCATCAGCGGCAACGCGCCGAGCAACCTCTCCGTCGGTGTGAACATCGTCCACACCTACATCGGTGACCTCGTCGTCGACCTCATCGCCCCCGACGGCTCGGTCTACAACCTGCACAACCGCACCGGCGGCAGCGCCGACAACATCAACCAGACCTACACCGTGAACGCCTCCTCCGAGGTCGCCAACGGCGTCTGGAAGCTCCGCGTCCAGGACAAGGCGGCGATCGACACCGGCTACATCAACAGCTTCAAGCTGACCTTCCCGTAAGGGGCGGGTCGCACCGGAAGTGATCCGGAGGACGCCCGGAGGGAACGTTCCCTCCGGGCGTCCGCGCGTCTGCGTAGGCTGGCCGGATGATCAGGGTGCTGCTCGCGGACGACGAGGCGATGATCCGGGCCGGCGTGAAGGCGATCCTCGCCACCGATCCAGGGATCGAGGTGGTCGCCGAGGCCGGGGACGGCCACGAGGCCGTCGAACTCGCGCTCACCCACCGGCCCGACGTCGTCCTCCTCGACATCCGGATGCCCCGGCTCGACGGCCTCGGCGCCGCCGAGGAACTGCGGCGGGCCGCGCCCGGCGCGGCGGTGGTGATGCTCACCACCTTCTCCGAGGACGCGTACATCGAACGGGCCCTCGGCAGCGGCGTCAGCGGCTTCCTCCTGAAGTCCGGCGATCCGCGCGAGCTGATCGCCGGGGTGCGGGCGGTCGCCGGGGGCGCCGCGTTCCTCTCGCCGGCTGTCGCACGGCGGGTCATCGACACGCTGGGCGGCGCGCGGTTCAGCCGGGCCGCCGAGGCGCGCGACCGGCTCGCCTCGCTCACCGGCCGGGAGCGGGAGGTCGTCGGCCTGGTCGGCGCGGGTCTGTCCAACCAGGAGATCGCCGCGCGGCTGCACGTCGTGGAGGCCACGGTCAAGGCGCACGTGAGCGCGGTCCTCGGCCGGACCGGGCTGCGGAACCGGGTGCGGCTGGCGATCCTCGCGTACGAGGCGGGTCTGGTCCCCGATGCGTGAGCGGGCCGCCCGGCAGGGCGCCGAGGGGCCCGGCCGACGGGACTTCGGGCAGGGCTTCGAGCGGACCTTCGACGTCCTGCTGTGGCTGCTGCTGTGCGTACCGGTACTGCTGAAGTCCGACCCGAACGACGGCGGCTCGTGGACCGCGGTGGCCGTGGGCGTGGCGCTGCTCGCGGTGTGCGTGGCGCTGGGCCGGCGGTGGCCGGTGGCGCCGCTCGCCCTCACCGTCGCGGTGTCGCTCGCGCTGGCGCCCGAGCTCTTCACTCCCTCGTCGGTGCTGCCGCTGGTCGCCTTCGGCTATCTCGCCGGGCGCCGGGAGGAGCGGACCCGCACGGCCCTGTGGCTGTTCGCGGCGGTTCCGGTCGCGGGGCTCGTCCTGGTCCTGGTGACCGGCGTGGCCCTGGCGCACTGGTTCGCGCTGCTGCTCTCGATGGCGCTGGCCGTCGTCGCGCCCTGGCTGATCGGGCGTTACGTGCGGCAGTACGACCGGCTGGTGCGCAGCGGCTGGGAACTGGCCGACCGGATGGAGCGCGAGCAGGAGGCGGTCGCCGACCGGGAGCGGCTGCGCGAGCGGTCCCGGATCGCGGGCGACATGCACGACTCCCTCGGCCACGACCTGGCGCTGCTCGCGCTGCGCGCGGGCGCGCTGGAACTCGACCCGGCCCTCGGACCCGACCAGCAGCGCGCGGCGGGCGAGCTGCGGCGTGCGGCGGCGGACGCCACGGCCCGGCTGCGGGACATCATCGGCGTGCTGCGCGAGGACGGCGAGGAGGCTCCGGTCGCGCCGCCGGACGAGTCGGTGGCCGAGCTGGTGGCCCGGGCCCGCGCCTCCGGCATGGCGGTCGCCCTGGAGGACGCGGCGGAGCCGTCGTCGGAGATGGCCGCCCGCGCCCTGCGCCGCGTGGTGCAGGAGGGCCTGACCAACGCGGCCAAGCACGCACCGGGAGCGCCGGTGGCGGTCGCGGTGACGGGCGACGCGAGCACCGTGCGGGTGCGGGTCACCAGCGGGCCGGCGGGCCCGGTCGGCGACGGCCGCGGGCCGGACGGCGAGGGCCCGGTCCCGGGCGGCGACGGCTGGGGGCCGGGCGGCGACGGCCCCCGCCCCGACGGCGACGGCCGCCGCCCGGCCGAGGGCTCCCGGCCGGTGTCCGGCGGTACGGGGCTCGTGGGGCTCGACGAGCGGGTGCGGCTCGCGGGCGGTTCGCTGCGGCACCGGGCCACCGCCGAGGGCGGGTTCGAGCTGTCCGCCGTGCTGCCGCTGCGGCGGCCGGCCCCGCGGCCCGCCGCCCCCCGGTCGGCGCGGGAGCTGGACCTGGCGCGGCGGCAGGTGCGGCGGGGGCTCGCCCGGGCGATCTGGATCCCGCTGGCCCTGCTCGCCGGGCTCGGGCTGCTGATGGCGGGCGTCGCCCTGTACACCCAGCACCAGACGTTCCTGGAGCCGGAGGACTACGCCCGGATCCACGTCGGCCGGCCGCGGGCGGAGGTCGCCGAGCACCTGCCGGACCGTCATCTCGACGGGCGCCCGCAGCGGGCCCCGGCGGAGCCGCCCGGCATGGACGAGTGTCTGTACTACCGCTCGACCATGCTGGCGGCGATCCCGGTGTACCGGCTGTGCTACGCGGACGGGCGCCTGGCGGACAAGGCGAGGGTCCCGTAGCCGGGCGGAGGGCTCAGCTGGGGTTCTCGGCGTGGGTCAGGGTCTCCCACGAGACGAAGTAGTTGTCCGTCCCGGCGGGGCGGCGCGCCTCGGTGTAGATCCCGGTGTTGGTCATGCCGATGCCCAGGCGGAAGTGCAGGGCGTTGTAGCCGACCTCGGTGACCGGGCCGAGGCCCGTCCTGACCGTGCCGCCGCACAGCCAGGACGGGACCGCGGTCCCGTTCTCGTACCTGGTGTGGAAGCCGAGCGCGTGCCGGAGCCGTTCGGAGACCCGCGGGTAGAGGTCCTGGCCCTGGATGCGGCTGGTCTCGGCGGTGTGGACGGCGGCGGCGAGGCCCCAGCCGGTGTGGCCGAAGTCGCGGCAGGTCTCCTGGGAGACGCCGTCGACGAAGGTGGTCTGCCCCTGCCAGTACTTCACGATCTCGTCGCGGGTGTCGATGGAGCTGTTCGGCGGCGGCGCGGGCAGGGCGCCGTCGCCCGCGAGGTAGACGTAGGCGGGGACGCGGCCGAGGTAGGTGGCGACGGCCTTGTCGTAGGCGGCGCGGTCCTCCAGGTGGACGGCGATACCGATGGCCGCCTCGGTCATGATGAGTTCCCAGTTGCCGTTCTTGGTGAGGGCGGCGCCGCCGGAGACCTCCGGCAGGTACACGTCGCGGAGCATGGTCGCGAAGCGTCCGGCGTTCGGCCAGCCGCCGGTGTAGGTGTACTTGACGATCTCGGCGGCGCGGGGCCAGGAGGAGCCGGCCCAGCCGGTCTGGAGCGGGGCGTTGGAGTTGGTGTGGTCCTTGATCACGGCCGACCAGGCGTCCATGATCTCGATCGCCTTCTTGGCGTGCCGGGCGTCCCGGGTGATGTACCAGGCGAGGGCCTGGGTGTACGCGGCGACGGCGTCCTGGCGTTCGTCGGTGCAGCCGTAGTTGGGGTTGGAGGAGGAGCCGCACTCGACGATCTCGCGGGGCCTGGGCGTGCGGGTGAGCGAGGCGTAGGGGCTCGCCATCATCTGGTCGAAGGCGCTCTTCCAGGGCTGGGCCCCGGCCTGGACCCGGGACCGTACGAAGTCGAGCTGGGCGGCGCTGACGAGGACGCCGGGTGGGTGAAGGCCGCGGGTGCCTCCGCCGCCGCGGCGGCGGGGCGGCCGGCCGCGGGGGCGGACGGACCGGCGGAGGGACCGGCGGCGGCCGTCGGGGCCGCTAGGAGCGCGACGGCCGCCGTCACGGTCAGGACCAGGGATCGCAGGCGCATGTGGGGGGTGCCTCTCGTTCGCTGATGTTCCGTCATGTGAACGCAGGTCGGGAGAATGAACTCCGCGTCGAGCGTGGAACGTAGAGGCACCCCATGGACACGTCAAGACCCCGGTCCAGACCAATCAACGCGCCGCTCCGGCACAGGAGTTCAGCGCATCAGGACTCCCGCCCCCTCCCCCGTCGTCTCCGCCGGCAGTGCCACCAGGCCCGGCTCCGCCGGGTGGTCGAGCAGCGGGTGCGAGGGCAGCACCCGGACCGTGCAGCCGAACGGGCCGGTGCGGTCCAGGGACAGCGCGCCCGCGTACGGCAGCCGGCCCTCCAGGTCGGGCCCGCCCGCCGGCTTGAGGACCACGATCCGCGGATCGAGCAGCCGGTCGTCCGCGTCCACCCGCCCGGTCACCGCCTGCACCTCGACGTCCTCGGGACGCAGCTCACCCAGCGACACCCGGACCCGGACGGCCGGCGTCGCGCCGAGCTCCGCGTCCTGGAGGTCGTCGCCCACCTCCACGTGGTCGACCGACACCTTCGGCCAGGCCCCGCGCACCCGGGCCTTCCAGGCCGCGAGCGAGCGCGCCGCGTCCGGGCCGAGCGCCCGGTGGGCCGCGGCGGCCGGGGCGTAGAGCCGCTCCACGTACTCCTTCACCATCCGGTCCGCGAGCACCCTGGGGCCGAGGTCGGCGAGGGTGCGCCGGACCATGGCGGTCCAGCCGGCCGGCACGCCGTCCGGGCCCCGGTCGTAGAAGCGGGGCGCGACCCGGCGCTCGATCAGCTCGTAGAGCGCGGCGGCCTCCAGGTCGTCGCGACGCTCCTCGTCGAGCGCGGCGGCACCGTCGGCGGTCGGGATCGCCCAGCCGAAGTCGGGCTCGAACCACTCGTCCCACCAGCCGTCCAGGACGGACAGGTTCAGACAGCCGTTGAGCGCGGCCTTCATCCCGCTGGTGCCGCAGGCCTCGAGCGGCCGCAGCGGGTTGTTGAGCCACACGTCGCAGCCCGGGTACAGGCCGCGGGCCATGCCCATGCCGTAGTCCGGCAGGAAGACGATCCGGTGGCGCACCCGCGGGTCGTCGGCGAACCGCACCAGCTCCTGCACCAGCTTCTTGCCGCCGTCGTCCGCCGGGTGCGCCTTGCCCGCGACGACCAGCTGCACCGGCCGCTCCGGGTGCAGCAGCAGCGACCGCAGCCGGTCCTTGTCGCGCAGCATCAGGGTGAGCCGCTTGTACGAGGGGACCCGGCGGGCGAAGCCGATGGTGAGGACGTCGGGGTCGAGGACGCCGTCGGTCCAGCCGAGTTCGGCGGCGGCCGCGCCGCGCTGCCGCCACGAGGCCCGCAGCCGCTGCCGCACGTCGAGGACGAGCCGTTCGCGCAGGGTGCGGCGCAGCTCCCACAGCTCGTGGTCGCTCGCGTCCGGGCGGAGCCGGGCGACCTCCGGGGCGGTCCAGGTGGGGGCGTGGACGCCGTTGGTGACCGAGGTGAGCGGAATCTCCTCGGCGTCGAAGCCGGGCCAGAGGCCGGCGAACATGGCGCGGCTGACGCAGCCGTGGAGGGTGGAGACGCCGTTGGCGCGGCGGGCGAGCCGCAGCCCCATGGCGGCCATGTTGAACAGTCCGGGCTCGCCGCCGAGCGGCGTCTCGTCGCCGAGCGCGAGGATCCGGCCGGTGTCGACGCCGGGCAGCGCGCCGTCCTCGCCGAAGTGGCGGGCGACGAGCGAGCGGTCGAAGCGGTCGATGCCGGCCGCGACGGGCGTGTGGGTGGTGAACACGGTCCCGGCGCGTACGGCCTCCAGGGCGGCGTCGAAGTCGAGCCCCTGCCCGAGTCCTCCGGGGCCCGGCCGCTCGCCGAGCTCACGGATGCGTTCGAGCCCGAGGAAGCCGGCGTGGCCCTCGTTGGTGTGGAACACCTCCGGCTGCGGGGCGCCGGTGAGCCGGCAGTACGTACGGACGGCGCGGACGCCGCCGATGCCGAGCAGCATCTCCTGGAGCAGCCGGTGCTCGCTGCCGCCGCCGTAGAGGCGGTCGGTGACCTCGCGTTCGCCGGGCGCGTTCTCCTCGACGTCCGAGTCGAGCAGCAGCAGCGGGACCCGGCCGACCTGGGCGATCCAGACGTGGGCGTGCAGACTGCGCCCGCCGGGCAGCGCGAGGGTGATGCGGGCGGGGGCGCCGTCGGGCTCGCGGAGCAGGGTGAGCGGCAGCTCGCCGGGGTCGAGCACCGGGTAGTGCTCCTGCTGCCAGCCGTCCCGGGAGAGCGACTGCCGGAAGTAGCCGTGGCGGTAGAGCAGTCCGACGCCGATGAGCGGGACGCCCAGGTCGCTGGCGGCCTTGAGGTGGTCGCCGGCCAGGATGCCGAGGCCGCCGGAGTACTGGGGCAGGGCCGCGGTGATGCCGAACTCGGGCGAGAAGTACGCGACCGAGGCGGGCGGCTCGCCCGGCTGCTCCTGGTACCAGCGGGGTTCGGTCAGATAGCGGTCGAGGTCCTCGGCCGCGGCGCGCAGCCGGTCCAGGAAGTCCTGGTCGGCGGCGAGCGCGGCGAGCCGCCCGCTGCCGATGGCGCCGAGCGCGCGGACGGGGTCGCCGTCGGCGGCGCGGATCCCTTCCGGGTCCACGCTCTCGAAGAGTTCGCGGGTGGGGTCGTGCCAGGACCAGCGCAGGTTGTGCGCCAGGTCGGCGAGGGGTCGAAGGGTGTCGGGGAGGACGGGACGCACGGTGAATCGACGGATTGCCTTCACGTGTTCCACCTTCGCAGGCCGTGACGGAGCGGAGCGGAAGCACCACGCTGTGCCTCCGCGGTTCCGCCCTGGAGCCTAGGCGACGCCCGCGGGTCCCACCACGGCGCGCGCGGGGAGGTGCGGCGGCCCGTAGGGGGAGCCCTGGTTGACGGTGGCCGGGTCGAAGGCGCCGGTGGCGGCGTAGCGGCGGGCGATGGCGGCCAGTTCCTCGGCGGGGATGACCTGGTGGACGTCGGTGAAGCCGTGCGGGGCCCGCCGGTGGGCGAGGTCGATGACGACCTCGGGACCCTGTCGCCGGTTGGCCTCCTGGAGCGCGGTGGTGATGGGCCGACGGTCCGCCTCGTAGGCGCGCAGTGCCTCGGCGGGGTCGCGGTGGGCGGCGAGGGCGTGGGCGAGGGCGCGGGCGTCGACGACCGACTGGCTGGCACCGTTGGAGCCGATCGGGTACATGGCGTGGGCGGCGTCGCCGATGAGCGTGGTGCGGCCGTGGCTCCACCGGTCGAGCGGGTCGCGGTCGACCATCGGGTAGGCGTGGGCGGTGTCGGCGGCGCGCAGCACGTCGGTGACGCGGACGCCGTCGAACTCCCAGCCCTCGTAGTGGTGCAGGAAGGTCTCCACGTCGACGGCGCGGCTCCAGTCGCCGAGGTCGCCCGGGTCGGGCGCGGTGCCGGCGGGCCGGGCGAGCGCCCAGTTGACGAGGACGCTGCCGTCGGCCGGCGGGCTCATCGGGTAGACGACGGCCTTCTGGCGGTCGTCGCCGGCGATGAGCATGAAGGGCGGGGCCGTGCGGGCGGGCATCCGGGAGACACCGCGCCAGACGAGCATGCCGTTCCACGGCGGGCGGCCCTCGCCGGGGTTGAGCGCGGCGCGGACGGCCGAGCGGATGCCGTCGGCGCCGACGAGCACGTCGGGTTCGAGCGAGGCCCGGCCGTGCCGGCCGACGCGGTCGCGGTGCTCGAGGCGCAACAGCGGCTGCCCGCAGGGGCGGACGTCCACGCCGGTCACGCGGACGCCGGTGAGGACGGCGGCGGGGCCGAGCCGCTCGCGTACGGCGTCGCCGAGCACGCGCTGGAGGTGGGCGCGGTGGACGGAGAGCTGGGGCCAGCGGTATCCGGCGCCGAGGCCGCGCGGTTCGCGGGATATCAGGCCGCCGGAGCGGTGGTAGTAGCGCAGTTCCCGGGTGCGCAGGGCGGCGCCCGATTCCAGGGCGGGCAGCAGGCCGAGCGCGTCGAGTTCGCGGACGGCGCCCGGCATGAGGTTGAGTCCCGCGCCGGCCGGCCGGGGCGCGCGGGCGGCCTCGACGACGGTGATCCGGGGGAATCCGACGGCGTGCAGGGCGAGCGCGGCGGTGAGCCCGGCGATGCCGCCGCCGGCGATCACGACGTGCGGGGTGTGGGGGGCCATGGGAGTTCTCCGGGGGTCAGAGGGTCTGGCGCACCAGCGTCTCGTTGGCGCGGGTGAGGTCGAGGAGCGTGCGGAGCAGGGCGACGGGGGCGCCGCCGCTGCCCTCCTCGTACAGGCGCAGGTCGTCGCGGTAGGCCTTGCGGGCCAGGGTGAAGTGGCGGGCGCGGAAGGACTTGAGGATGCGCAGGACGCGGGCGAGCGAGTCGGCGGAGGCGGCGAGCTGCGGCGGGATCCGGTCGCCGCTCTCCCAGCTGAGGGCGGCCGAGAGCTTGCTGACGGCGGAGACGCCGCCGTGGTGCCGGGCGTGGAAGTCGCGCCAGGACGGCAGGGCGTACGGGAGCGACTCGGCGAGGAAGGCGTCGTAGGCCGGGTCGGAGCGGTCGCACTGCCAGAGGGTCAGGTCGACCAGCCAGAGCGGGACCTGGGCGGCGGCGGGGCCGAGGTAGGCGCGCCCGGCCACGTCGATCTCCTCGAAGTAGGGGCGCAGGGTGCGGGCGAAGTACTCGGGCGTCACCTGGGCGACGGTGAGGTCGATGGCGTCGACCAGGGACTGGACGTGGTGGGCGGTGCGGTCGAGGGCGAGCGCGAAGCCGGGGTCGTACGGTTCGAGCCGGGCGGTCCTGGCGCAGGCGTCGAGGGCGGCGACGAGGGCCGGGAAGGACATCCGTACGGCTTCCTGGAGGTGGGCCTCCATCGGGTGCCCGGTGTACGTGCGGCGGCGGGGGCCGGGCGGGTTCCAGGCCGTGTAGTGGTGGACGGTGTCGCGGGGCACCATGTCGGTGCGCCGGCCGAGGAGTTCCAGGACCGGCAGGACCTCGGGGACGGCGGCGACGGGCTGGATGCCGTGACGTTTCAGCGAGCCGAGGAGCACGCCCAGGTCGCGCATCGCGGCGAGCGCGTCGACCACGCTCCAGCCGGCGGCGAGCTCCGGGTCGGGGACGAGGGCGCGCAGGGCGACGGCGAGCGCGGCGGTGTCGGCGTCGGCGTTCATGGCGGGTACGGCGGCCATCACGGCGTCCGCGCCGAGCGGGTCGGCGGCGCGGATGTCGGCCACCCGGTAGCGCGGGTCGGTTCGTTCGTCGAGTCCGGGCACGACGAGTTCGTACAGCGTCACGGAAGCCCCCTCGGGAGAGGTAGGTGAGGTGTCGGGGTGGGCGCTGACCGCTGGGGCGGCGGTCAGCGCGGCTCGCCCACCCGGTCGCGGCGCGGTGGCGCCGTGACGGGGGCGGGCGGACACAGCCGTACGGCGAGGAGTGCGGCCACGGCTGCGAGGGCCGCGCCGCAGAGCAGCGCGGCGCGGAAGCCGCCGGTCTCGGCGGCGGGCGTGGGGGTTCCGGTGGTGCCGGGGGTGCCGGTGACGGCGGTGGCGACGGCGACGAGGACGGCGAGTCCGAGCACCGAGCCGAACTGCTGGCTGGTGTTGACGAGTCCGGAGGCGAGCCCGGTCTCCTCGGGCAGCGCGTCGGCGGTGGCGGCGACGTTCGTGGTGACGACGACGAGCGGCAGGGCGAGGCCCAGGACCAGGCTGGGCGCGAGCACGGTCCCGGCGAAGCCGCCGTCGGCGGAGAGCGCGAGCCCGAGCCAGGCCGTGCCGGCGGCGAGCAGCACGAAGCCGAGGGTCATGGTGCGGGCGAGCCCGAGCCGGAAGACGATCCGCCCGGTCTGCGGGGCGACGGCGACGACGACCAGGGACAGCGGCAGGAGCCCGAGTCCGCCGCCGAGCGGCGAGTGGTGGAGCACGTGCTGCAGGTACAGGCTGACCAGGAAGAACATCGGGAACAGCGCCGTCTGGGCCAGCCCCGCCAGCAGATTGGCCCGCCGCAGGACGGGCCTGCGCAGCACGTCGGGCGGTACGAGCGGTGCGGCGGCCCGCCGCTCGACGAGACCGAACGCCGCGAGCAGGACGAGCCCGCCGGCGGCGGTGGCGAGGGTCGCGGGAGCGAGCCAGCCGTGCTCGCCGCCGCCGACGAGCGCGTACGCGAGGAGCCCGAGGCCGGCGGTGCCGGTGACGGCACCGGCCAGGTCGAACCCGGGCCGGCGGGCGGGAGCGGCGGAGCCGGCGGAGCCGCCCGGGCGGGGCGGCGCTCCGCGCAGCACCGCCGGGGTCAGGGCCGCCAGGGCGGCCGCCGCGAGGACGTTGAGCCAGAAGGTGGAGCGCCAGCCGAGGAGGGCGGTGAGGGCGCCGCCGAGGGCCGTGCCGAGGACGCCGCCCAGGCCGCCCATCGCCGCGAAGACGCCGAGCGCCCGGTGGCGGGCGGGCCCGTCGGGGAAGAGGACGAGCAGCAGGGCGAAGGCGGCGGCCGCGGCGAGCGCCGCGCCGGTGCCCTGCGCGGCCCGGGCGGCGACCAGGGCGGCCGGGTTCGGGGCGAGCCCGCCGGCCGCGGAGGCGGTGGCGAGGAGGGCCAGCCCGGCGAGGAGGAGCCGCCGGTGGCCGAGCAGGTCGGCGGCGCGTCCGCCGAGGAGCAGCAGCCCGCCGAAGGTGATGAGGTAGGCGTTGGCGACCCAGGACAGGCCCGCCGCTCCCGAGCCCAGGTCGGCGCCGACCGAGGGCAGCGCGACGTTGACGATCGCGGTGTCCATGATCAGCAGCAGCTGGGTGGCGGCGAGCACGCCCAGGGCGCCCCGGGGCGCCGCGGCGGGGCTCACCGGACGGTCCCCAGGTCGTAGCCGTCGAGGCAGGCGCGGGCCAGCGCCTCGCAGTCGTCGGCGCCGCCCGCCCAGGTCTGCATGGTGAGGTAGACGTGCGGGGCGCCCTGGTAGAAGCGCTCGTAGTGCTCGTGCCGGCCGGCGAACTCGGAGCCCAGCGCGTCCCAGGCCAGCTTGAGGAGCTTGATCCGGTCCTCGGCGGTCTCGCCGGGCGTGCGGACGTACTTCCGCAGCAGCGGCCCGAGTTCGGGGTGGAGCAGGTCACGGCCGCTCGCCGGGAGCTGGATCAGCGCGCCGCCCGCGAGCAGCCGGATGTCCGCGACGGCCCGGGGGTGGATCTCGCCCGCCATGATCCGCTGGGCGAAGGAGATCTCCTGCCCGGGCCGCACTCCGCCGCGCCCGCCGTCGACCTCCTCCCAGGAGGCCTCGGCGCCGAGCACGAAGGCCTTGGCCTGGGCGACCATGCCGAGGAGCCGGCCGACGGCCTGGGTGACGGCGGGCAGCTTGTCGGTGCCGTTGGAGCGGACGATCAGGATCGCGAGGCCGGTGAGGAACTCCAGCTTGGTCCAGAAGCGGGTGGCGGACTGGTGCGTGAAGTTGAGGTAGGCGGGCGTGCGCCACCACATGCCGGCGGTGGTGGCCGGGTCCCGGTAGGTGAGCACCCGCTCCCACGGCACGAAGACGTCGTCGCACACGAGCAGCGCGTCGTTCTCGTCGTAGCGGGCGGACAGCGGCTGGTCGAAGACGGAGCGGGCGCGCTGCTCGTAGGAGGTGCGGGAGACCAGCCGGAGGCCGGGGGTGTCGACGGGCACGGAGAAGGCGAGGGCGTGCTCGGTGTCGTCGGCGGCGAGCGGTTCGATGGTGCCCACGAGGATCTCGTCGGCGAAGACGGCGCCGGTGCCGACGGTCTTCGCGCCGCGCACCACGATCCCGTCGTCGCGCTCCTCGACCACCCGGACGAGCAGGTCGTCCTCTCCCGTGCCGGAGGCCGGGTTGGTGATGGTGAAGGCGCAGAAGAGGTCGGACTCCGCGAGCCGGCGGTGGAAGGCCAGGGCGTTCGGGGCGCCGTCGAAGCCCTCTCCGGTGAAGACGTCCGGGACGGCGGCGAACCCGGCGGCGCCGGAGGCCATGTAGTCCGGCGTGCGGCCGAGGAAGCCGTAACTGGCCTCCGCCCACAGCTTGTAGGCGCGCCGCCGGGCGACCAGGTCCTCGTACGAGCGGGGCACGGCGTAGGCCCGGTGCACGCCGCCGGCGCGCAGGACGGAGGCGTGGGCGGGGTCGGCGGCGAGGTCGTGGAGCCGGGCGAACGAGGCCGCCGCCGAACGGAACGCGGGGTGGACGGTGACGTCCTTGACGCGCTCGCCGTCCAGCCACACCTCCCGCCCGTCGCGCAGGGCCTCCAGATACTCCTGCCCGGACCTGGTCACCGGTGGTCGCCTCTCCTCGGGGTGCACGGGGGTGGTGGTGCGGCTGTGCCGTCCCGAGCCTCCCGGCGCGTGCCCCCGAGGGCAATGAACGTCCGTCCAGGGCTCCTTAAGAACCGGCCAGGCCGACGGGAGGAAACGCCCGGTTCGGACGCCGGCCGCGCGGCGGCCCCGGTCAGGCGGCGCTGGCGACCCCGGACCGGTGCTCGCCCGGCGTCATGCCGTACCACTTGCGGAAGGCGAGGTGGAACCCGACGGCGCTCTGGTAACCGACCCGGGCCGGGACCGCCGACTGCGGGAGCGAGGTCTCGGTGAGCAGCCGGGCGGCCTCCTGCATGCGGCGGGCGGTGAGGTGGCGGGCGGGCGACTCGCCGACGAGTTCGCGAAAGGCGGCGGTGAACGCGGAGCGGGACATGCCGACCTCGCGGGCGAGCGAGTCGATGGTCCAGGGCTCGGCGAACCGGGTCGCGATCATCACCAGGGCCCGGCTGATGCCGGGGTGCCGCAGCACCGGCAGCGAGGCGGGGTTCCCGGCGAGTTCGCGGAGCAGCGGGCGCAGTGCCAGGACCAGGGCCATCTCGAAGGCGCGCAGGGTGATGAGCCGGTCGCCGGGTTCCACGGGCCGGTCGGCGGAGGCCAGCAGCCGCAGGGTGTCGCGGAGCAGCGGCTCGCGGTCGACCTGGGCGCGGTCGAGGACGAGGGCCCAGGGCAGCGCGCGGTAGAGGCCGGTGGCGGCGCTGGCGTCGTAGTGGAGTCCGGCGCAGAGCAGCCGGCTCTCCGCCCCGGTGCCCTCGATGCGGATCTCGCCCGAGGTGCCGGCCTTGCGCTCGGGCAGCACGGCCTTGAGCGGGATGCCCTGACGGTCGGGGCAGTCGGAGAGCCGGTGGGCGACGCCGGTGGGGAAGACGATGAGGTCGCCGGCCCGCAGTTCGATCGGGGTGTGACCGTCGCCGGTGATCCAGCAGCCGCCCTCGACGATGTAGTGGAGCACGGCGCAGCTCTGCTCGGCGTCGCCCTCGATGGCCCAGGGGGCGCTGACGTGCCAGCGGCTGTCGAAGACTCCGGTGAGCCGGAGCGGCTTGAGGAGTTCGCTCAGGAGGTCCTCGTGCTCGGCCTCGCTGCGCTCGGACCAGGTGGCGCGGTCGGCCTGACGGTCAGTGCCCTGGGTTCCCACGGTGGCCATGGACGATCCCTCAACTTCCGCCCCTGTTTGTTAATTGAACGGATGAAAAGCCGGGACCAGCCTGGAAGGGAACCGGAACCGGCAGCGGTCACAGCCTATCGAAGGGCCTCATCGACACATGTCCAGTCAGAATCCGATGCGGGTGGCGGTCGTGGGAGCGACCGGTTTCCAGGGCGGTGCCGTGGCGCGGCTGCTCGCCGAGCGGCACCATCGGGTCCGTACGCTGACGCGGCGCCCGGAGGGCGACCGGCCGCCGCTGCCCGGGGCGGAGTTCGTGGCGGGCGAGCTCGCGGACGCGGGGGCGGTGCGCCGGCTGTTCGAGGGCGTCACGCACGCGTTCGTCACCCTGCCCCTGGTGTACGAGGCCGAGCGGGTCCGCGCGTACGCGACGCACATCGCGGACGCGGCGCTCGACGCGGGCGTCGAGCGGCTGGTCTTCAACACCAACACCCGGGTGCCGCAGGCGGCGACGACGGTGGCGGCGTTCGAGACCCGCCGGACCGCGGAGGAGGTCTTCCGCGGCCGTGACCTGCCGCTGGTGGTGGTCCGGCCGCCGGTGTACCTGGACAACCTGTTCTCGCCGTGGAACGGGCCGGGCCTGGTGAACGAGGGCGTGCTGGCCTATCCGCTGCCGTCGGCGACGCCGACCGCGTGGATCTCGCACCGGGACCTCGCGGAGGCGGCGTACGGCGCGCTGACCCGGGAGGGCCTGGAGGGCAGGGTCTTCGACATCGGCGGGGCGCTCTCGCTGACGGGCGCCGACCTGGCGGCGGCGTTCGGGCGGGGCCTGGGGCGCTCGGTGCGCTACGTGCCGCTGCGGCCCGAGCACTTCGAGCGGGGGCTGGCGCAGCTCCTCGGACCGGAGACGGCGGCCGGGGTGGCGGGCATCTACCACTACATGGCGACGGGCGGCGACCCGCTGCTGATGGCGGGCGACGACGGGGTGTCGGCGGAGGCCCTGGGCGTGACGCCGGCCCCGGTGGAGGAGTGGGTGACCCGTCAGCCCTGGCAGGTGTGGTCGAGCGACACGGAGGAACAGCCCGCCTGACCTGGCGTCGGACGGGCCCCGACCGCCCTGCCTGCCGCCTGCCCCGACCGCCTGACCTCCCGTCGGGCCGGAGTCCGCCCCCGCGGCGTGACCGCCCCGCCGCGCGCCGGTCGCGTGGCCCCGCACACCTCCCGGGTCCGGAGCCACGGACCGGACCCGGGACACCACCGGCCCCGTCCCACAAGGACGGGGCCGGTTTCTTGTCCGGGAGGAGTTCTTGCCGGTCCGGCTACGCCCTAGTAGTTAACAAAGCGCCGGATTGCCCACCCGAAAACCGGGGGAAGGCTCCTTTCCGTACCCCTTCGTACTCCCTCTAGACCCGCCATTCGAGTGAACGCGCACAGGAGCGGCCATGCCCGCAACTAACCGGCCGCCGACGGAGCTAGAAAGAGCGCACACCACCCGCACCCTCGCGAACCGTCAGGTGATGCCGTGAATCCGCTCATGGGACGTATTCCCGTCTTGGACGTCCGCCCGCTGGTCGACTGTGGCCGCCGCCCCGCGAAGGCGGTGGTGGGCGAGACCTTCGAGGTCACGGCCACCGTCTTCCGTGAGGGGCATGACGCCGTCGCCGCCAATGTCGTGCTGCGCGGCCCGTCGGGCCGGTCGGGTCCGTGGATCCCGATGCGCGAGCTGGCGCCCGGGACCGACCGCTGGGGCGCCGAGGTCACCCCGGACGCCGAAGGCTCGTGGACGTACGCCGTCGAGGCCTGGAGCGACCCGCTGACGACCTGGCGGCGCACCGCGAAGATCAAGATCCCGGCCGGGATCGACTCCGAACTGGTCCTCGCCGAGGGCGCCGAGCTGCACGAGCGGGCCGCCAAGGGCGTGCCGAAGAAGGGCGGCGGCCGGGAGGCCGTGCTCGCCGTCGCGGACACGCTGCGCGACGAGTCCCGGCCGGCCGCGGTCCGGCTCGCGGCGGCGCTCACGCCCCGGGTCCTGGAGACCCTGGAGCGCCATCCGCTGCGCGAACTGGTGTCGAAGTCACCGGCGTTGCCGCTCCGGGTGGAGCGGGAGCGGGCGCTCTTCGGCTCCTGGTACGAGTTCTTCCCGCGCTCCGAGGGCGTGCGGAAGGTCCGCGGGCGGACCGTGTCCGGCACGTTCCGCACGGCGGCCGAGCGGCTGCCGGCGATCGCCGCGATGGGCTTCGACGTCGTCTACCTGCCGCCGATCCACCCGATCGGCGTCACCCACCGCAAGGGCCCGAACAACTCGCTGTCGGCGAGCCCGGAGGACGTGGGCGTGCCGTGGGCGATCGGCTCGCCGGAGGGCGGGCACGACGCGGTCCACCCGGACCTGGGCACGATCGAGGACTTCGACGCGTTCGTGGCGCGGGCGCGCGAGCTGCGCCTGGAGATCGCCCTCGACTTCGCGCTGCAGTGCTCGCCCGACCACCCGTGGGTGGAGAAGCACCCGGAGTGGTTCGCCCGCCGCCCGGACGGCTCGATCGCGTACGCCGAGAACCCGCCGAAGAAGTACCAGGACATCTATCCGATCGCGTTCGACAACGCCGGCGACAACATGGACGGGATCGTCGCCGAGACCGTGCGGGTGCTGCGGCACTGGATGGACCACGGGGTGCGGATCTTCCGCGTGGACAACCCGCACACCAAGCCGGTGGTGTTCTGGGAGCGGGTGATCGGCCGGATCAACAAGACCGACCCGGACGTGATCTTCCTGGCGGAGGCGTTCACCCGGCCCGCGATGATGCACACGCTCGGCGCGATCGGCTTCCAGCAGTCGTACACGTACTTCACCTGGCGCAACACGAAGGCGGAGCTGACCGAGTACCTGACGGAGCTGTCCGGGGACGCCGCCGCGCACATGCGGCCCAACCTCTTCGTGAACACGCCGGACATCCTCCACGCCTACCTCCAGCACGGCGGCCGGCCGGCCTTCGAGGTGCGCGCGGTGCTCGCCGCGACCCTCTCGCCGACCTGGGGCCTCTACGCCGGCTACGAGCTGTGCGAGAACACCCCGCTGCGGGAGGGCAGCGAGGAGTACCTGGACTCGGAGAAGTACCAACTCCGTCCGCGCGACTGGGAGTCGGCGGAGCGCTCGGGTGCCTCCATCGCCCCGCTCATCACCACCCTGAACCGGGTCAGGCGCCGCAACCCGGCCCTGCGCCGGCTGCGGAACCTGACCTTCCACGCGACGGACAACGACGCCGTCATCGCGTACTCCAAGCGCTCGGGTCCGAACACCGTCCTGGTGGTCGCCAACCTCGACCCCCACCACACCCAGGAGGCCACGGTCTCGTTGAACATGCCGGAACTCGGCCTCGCGTGGCACGAGACCGTGCCGGTGCGCGACGAGCTCACCGGCGAGACCTATCACTGGGGCAGGGCCAACTACGTGCGCCTCGAGCCGGGTGTCACGCCCGCACACGTACTCGTCCTGCGACCGTCCCCGCAGACCGGAGGGTCACCCACATCATGACAGTCAACGAGCCCGTCCCCGACACCTTCGAGGACACCCCCGCCAAGGACCGCGATCCCGAGTGGTTCAAGCGGGCGGTCTTCTACGAGGTCCTGGTCCGTTCCTTCCAGGACAGCAACGGCGACGGAGTCGGCGACCTCAAGGGCATCACGTCCCGCCTGGACTACCTGCAGTGGCTGGGCGTGGACTGCCTCTGGCTGCCGCCGTTCTTCAAGTCCCCGCTGCGGGACGGCGGCTACGACGTCGCCGACTACACCTCGGTGCTCCCGGAGTTCGGCGACCTCGCCGACTTCGTGGAGTTCGTGGACGCGGCCCACGCGCGGGGCATGCGCGTGATCATCGACTTCGTCATGAACCACACGAGCGACGCGCACCCGTGGTTCCAGGAGTCCCGGAGCGATCCCGAGGGACCCTACGGCGACTACTACGTCTGGGCCGACGACGACAAGCAGTTCCCGGACGCCCGGATCATCTTCGTCGACACCGAGACCTCCAACTGGACCTTCGACCCGGTCCGCAAGCAGTACTACTGGCACCGCTTCTTCTCCCACCAGCCGGACCTCAACTACGAGAACCCGGCGGTCCAGGAGGAGATCCTCTCCGCGCTGCGCTTCTGGCTCGACCTGGGCATCGACGGCTTCCGGCTCGACGCCGTGCCGTACCTCTACCAGGAGGAGGGCACCAACTGCGAGAACCTGCCCGCCACCCACGCCCTTCTCAAGCGGGTCCGCAGGGAGATCGACGAGCACTACCCGGACCGGGTGCTGCTCGCCGAGGCGAACCAGTGGCCCGAGGACGTGGTCGACTACTTCGGCGACTTCCGCTCGGGCGGCGACGAGTGCCACATGGCCTTCCACTTCCCGGTGATGCCGCGCATCTTCATGGCCGTGCGGCGCGAGTCCCGCTACCCGGTCTCCGAGATCCTGGCCAAGACCCCGGAGATCCCGGCGGGCTGCCAGTGGGGCATCTTCCTGCGCAACCACGACGAGCTCACCCTCGAGATGGTCACGGACGAAGAGCGCGACTACATGTACGCCGAGTACGCCAAGGACCCGCGGATGCGGGCCAACATCGGCATCCGGCGACGGCTCGCCCCGCTCCTCGACAACGACCGCAAGCAGATGGAGCTGTTCACCGCGCTGCTCTTCTCGCTGCCCGGCTCGCCGGTGCTGTACTACGGCGACGAGATCGGCATGGGCGACAACATCTGGCTGGGCGACCGGGACGGCGTGCGCACCCCGATGCAGTGGACCCCGGACCGCAACGCGGGCTTCTCCTCCTGCGATCCGGGACGGCTCTACCTGCCGGCCATCATGGACCCGGTCCACGGCTACCAGGTGACCAACGTGGAGGCGGGGATGGCCTCGCCGTCCTCGCTGCTGCACTGGACGAAGCGGATGATCGAGATCCGCAAGCAGAACCGTGCCTTCGGGACCGGCTCGTACACCGAACTGCACTCGTCCAACCCGGCGGTGCTCGCCTTCCTCCGTGAGGACGGCGATGACCTCGTCCTCTGCGTGAACAACTTCTCCCGTTTCGCGCAGCCGACCGAACTCGACCTGCGCCGCTTCGACGGCGTGAAACCGGTGGAGTTGATCGGCGGGGTGAAGTTCCCGGCCATCGGCCAGTGGCCGTATCTGCTCACGCTCGCCGGGCACGGGTTCTACTGGTTCCGCCTCAAGCGATCCTGAAGTACCGTCAGTTCAGTTCTGTCCCGTGTGGGGCGGTTTCCGCCGCCCCACACCGGGAACTGTGTCCCACACACGATTCAGGTCACCTCAGGTCCATACGGGCCTTCTTGTCGGGCCCATACGGATCTTCCCCTTCCGACACGTCCCGCACAGCCGGACAGCCGAAGCCGCCATCCGGGACACTCTGCGCATTTGAACGCTTACGGATACCCCTTGCGCACCCCGGGGAAAGGACGCGATGCCATGCCGGAGACCGCATCCACGACCCGGGCCCCGGACGCCCTCCTCGCCTCGCTCACACCCTTGCTGCACACCTGGCTGCCCCGGCAGCGCTGGTTCGCCGGCAAGGGCCGCCGGGTCACCGGGTTCACCCTGGACGCGGCCACCGAGCTGCTGCCGCTGGACGGCACCGGACCCGGACTCCTCCATCTGCTCGTACGGGTCGAACAGCCGGGCCGCCCGGCCGGAACACCCGCCGACTGCTACCAGTTGCTCCTCGGCGTGCGGCCCCAGCTGCCGCCGCGCCTGGCCCCCGCCCTGATCGGGCGGATCCGCCAGGGCCCGCTCGCCGGGCGGGCCGTCTACGAGGGACTGCGCGACCCGCGCCTCGCCGGCCTGCTCTACGAACGGCTGCGCAGCCCCGGCCGGATCGGCCCGCTGCGCTTCCACGCCACGGCCCCGCTGCCACCGGCGCTCGCGCCCCGGATGCTGGACGCGGAACAGTCGAACTCGTCCCTCGTCTACGGAGATTCGTTCATCCTCAAGATCTTCCGGCGGGTCAGCCCGGGCGCCAACCCGGACCTGGAACTGCCGCTCGCCCTCGCCGGAGCCGGCTGCGAACGGGTCCCGGCGCCGGTCGCCTGGTTCGAGACGGGCGCCGCCACCCTGGGCGTCCTGCAGCCGTACCTGCGCGGCTCGCGCGACGGGTGGCGGCTCGCCCTCGACGCGCTCGCCGACGGGCGGGAGTTCACCACCGAGGCCCGCGCCCTCGGCCGGGCGACGGCCGAGGTCCATCTGGCCCTCGCCACCGCCCTGCCCACCGAACGGATCCGGCGCGACCGGGCCGCGCACCTGGCGGCCGCGATGGACGCCCGGCTGCACGCCGCCGCCCAGGCGGTGCCCGCGCTCCTGCCGTACGTGCCGGGGCTGCGGGCGGTGTTCGCGGCGGCCGGTGACGCGCTGGGCGCGGGTCCGCTCCAGCGGATCCACGGCGACCTGCACCTCGGACAGACGCTGCGCGGCTCCGACGGGGCCTGGGCGGTGATCGACTTCGAGGGCGAGCCGGCGAAGCCGCTGGACGAGCGTCGCAGCCCGCAGCCGCCGGTCCGCGACATCGCCGGCATGCTCCGCTCCTTCGACTACGCGGCCCGCACCCACCGGCCCTGGAACGCCGAGTGGGCGGCCCGCTGCCGGGCCGCCTACTGCACCGGCTACGCCGAGGCCGCGGGCACGGACCCGCGCGACCACCCGGCCCTGCTGCACGCCTACGAGACCGACAAGGCGGTCTACGAGGTCGTGTACGAGGCCCGCCACCGGCCGGACTGGCTGCCGGTCCCGATGGCGGCCATCGAGCGTCTGGCGACCCGCGCGTGACCGCGGCGCCCGCCGGGCGGTCACCCGTCCGGCGGGTGTCCCCCGTTCGGCCCAGTCCCGGCCGGGACGCGGCCGCGTCCCGCCTGCGGGGCACAGGACGGGGCCCGTTCGGCCGAGTGTCCGGTGCGCTCCCGGCGCCGTTGCGCTTGCGTGGAATCCGCCGGGTGCGCCCGGTGGACTCCATCCACCCCCCTCTGCCCATCCCCCTCTCCCCCTCCAGGAGGCATCCCCGTGACCGCCCGATCCGCAGGCAGGACAGCCCGCAAGCCGAAGACGCCCGCTCCCCGGGCGGAGGCCACGCCGGACCGGGCCGCCGTGCGCCAGGCGCCCCCGCTCGACCCGGGCGACCGGGCCCGGCTGCTCGCCGGTGAGCACCACGACCCGCACGGGCTGCTCGGCGCGCACCCGGTGAAGGGCGGGATCGCCGTGCGGGTGCTGCGCCCGTGGGCGAAGTCGGTCGCCGTGCTGCTCCCCAGGGGGCGGCGCGTCGAACTCCACGACGAGGGCGACGGCATCTTCTCCGCCCTCGTCCCGCTGCTGCGCAAGGTTCCCGCGTACGAGCTCCGCGTCCGCTACGACGGCGACGAGCTGGCCGTCGACGACCCGTACCGCTTCCTGCCCGCTCTCGGCGAGCTCGACCTGCACCTGATCGGCGAGGGCCGCCACGAGGAGCTGTGGACGGCGCTCGGAGCCCGGGTCATGACCCACCAGGGAGTGACCGGCACCCGGTTCACGGTGTGGGCGCCGAACGCCCGCGGCGTCCGCGTCACCGGCGACTGGACGTACTGGGACGGCACCGCGCTGCCGATGCGCTCGCTCGGCGCGACCGGCGTGTGGGAGCTGTTCGTGCCGGGCATCGGAGAGGGCGCGGTCTACAAGTTCGACATCGCCCGCCCGGACGGCTCGCACACGCTGCGCGCCGACCCGATGGCCCGCCGCACCGAGTGCCCGCCGAACACCGCCTCCGTCGTCACCGCCGACCACCACGTGTGGCAGGACGCGGAGTGGATGGCGCGGCGCGGCGCGCGCCCGCACCACGAGGCGCCGCTGTCCGTGTACGAGGTCCACCTGCCGTCCTGGCGCCCGGGCCTGACGTACCGCCAGCTCGCCGAGCAGCTGCCCGCGTACGTCAGCGATCTCGGCTTCACGCACGTGGAGTTCATGGCCGTCGCCGAGCATCCCTTCCACGGCTCGTGGGGCTACCAGGTCACCGGCTTCTACGCGCCGACGGCCCGCCTGGGCACCCCGGACGACTTCCGCCACCTGGTGGACGCGCTGCACCGGGCCGGGATCGGCGTCCTGATGGACTGGGTGCCGGCGCACTTCCCGCGCGACGACTGGGCCCTCGCCGAGTTCGACGGGCGTCCGCTGTACGAGCACGAGGACCCGCGCCGTTCGGCGCACCCGGACTGGGGCACGCTCGAGTTCGACTACGGGCGCAAGGAGGTGCGGAACTTCCTCGTCGCCAACGCGGTGTACTGGTGCGAGCAGTTCCACCTCGACGGCCTGCGGGTCGACGCGGTCGCGTCGATGCTGTACCTGGACTACTCGCGCGAGGGCGGCGAGTGGCTGCCGAACGAGTTCGGCGGCCGGGAGAACCTGGACGCGGTGGCCTTCCTCCAGGAGATGAACGCCACCGTGTACAAGCGCTGCCCGGGCGTGATCACCTTCGCCGAGGAGTCGACCGCCTGGGACGGCGTGACCCGGCCGACCGACCAGGTGGGGCCGGGCGGCTTCGGCGGGCTCGGCTTCGGCATGAAGTGGAACATGGGCTGGATGCACGACTCCCTCGGCTACGTCGCGAAGGACCCGGTGCACCGCAAGTACCACCACCACGAGATGACCTTCTCGATGGTGTACGCGTACAGCGAGAACTACATCCTGCCGATCTCCCACGACGAGGTCGTGCACGGCAAGCAGGCCCTGGTGTCGAAGATGCCGGGCGACTGGTGGCAGCGGCGCGCCAACCACCGCGCCTACCTGGGCTTCATGTGGGCCCATCCGGGCAAGCAACTGCTCTTCATGGGGCAGGAGTTCGCGCAGGGCGCGGAGTGGTCGGCGGAGCACGGCCCCGAGTGGTGGCTGATGGACGAGACGTACCACTCGGCCGGCGACCACCGGGGCGTACGGGACCTGGTGCGCGACCTCAACACGGTGTACACGGCGACGCCGTCGCTGTGGGAGCGGGACACCTCGCCGGAGGGCTTCCAGTGGATCGCGGGCGACGCGGCGGAGGACAACGTCTTCGCGTTCCTGCGCTTCGACGCGATCGGCTCGCCGCTGCTCGCGGTGTGCAACTTCTCGCCGGTGGTGCGGCACGACTACCGGCTCGGGGTGCCGGACACCTTCGCGGCCTGGTCGGAGGTGCTGAACACGGACGCGGTGCGGTACGGCGGCAGCGGCGTGGTGGGCACCGACCCGGTGAAGACCGAGTCGGTGCCGTGGCACGGCCGGGCGGCGAGCGTGCGGATGACGCTGCCGCCGCTGGCGACCGTGTGGCTCAGGCCGGCATGAGCCTCAGGCCCGCCTGATCACGCCCAGGCGCTGGGTGGCCCGGGTCAGCGCCACGTACAGGTCGTTGGTGCCGTGCGTGGCGCCGGCCCGGATGCCGTCCGGGTCGACGACGAGGACCGTGTCGAACTCGAGGCCCTTGGCCTGGCGCGGGTCGAGCAGGACGAGCGGCCGGGTCAGGTCGGGCTTCGGCCCGTAGGAGGCGCCGGGCAGGGCGGCGATCAGCTCCGGGTGCAGCTCGGCGGGCGCGATGACGGCGAGCCGGCCCTCGGGCCGCAGCTCCGCCGCCACCGCGTCGGCGGTCTCCTTCACCGGGTCCTCCGCGGTGCGGTCCCAGGGCGCCACACCCGTGGAGCGGACGGAGCTCGGGGGCTCGAACTCCGGGTCGTCCTCCCGGCGCACGTCCGCGGCGACGGCCATGATCTCGGCCGGGGTGCGGTAGTTGACGCCGAGCCTGACCAGCTCCCAGCGGTCCTCCACGTACGGCGCGAGGATCTCGTCCCACGCGCCGACACCGGCCGGGTCGCCGGTCTGCGCCGGGTCGCCGACCAGGGTCATGGAGCGGGTGGGGCTGCGGCGCATCAGGAGCCGCCACAGCATCGCGGAGAGCTCCTGGGCCTCGTCGACGATGATGTGGCCGAAGGCCCAGGTGCGGTCGGCGGCGGCGCGTTCGGCGGCGCTGCGGTGGTCGGCCTCCTCGTGCCGTTCGGCGAAGCGCTCGGCGTCGATGATGTCGTGCGCGGACAGCACCTCGGAGGCGTCCTTGTCGACCTCCTCCTTGTCCTCGAACTCGTAGGTGCGGGAGGCGTACGACACGTCGAGGACGCCCTGTGCGTACTGGATCTGCTTCTGCCGCTCGGCCTCCTGGGCGGCGCGGGCGGCGGAGTCGTCCTCGCCGAGCAGCTCGGCGGCCTCGTCGAGCAGCGGCACGTCGGCGGCCGTCCAGGCCGCGCCGGCGGGCCGCCGGATGGCCGCCAGGTCCTCCTCGTCGTCGAGGTGGGTGGGCTCGGCGAGGTAGTCGGCGAGGAACTCCTGCGGGGTGAGCGGCGGCCAGAGGGTGTCGAGGGCGGCGTGCACCTCGGGGTTGGCGGCGACGCCCTTGGCGAGCAGGGCCAGGTCGTCGGGGCCGAGGAAGTTGGGGCCGCCGTAAGGGTCGGCGCCGATGCGGTCGGCGAGCTGTTCGGCGAGCGCGTCGAGGATCGCGAAGACGAAGTAGGGGCGGGCCAGGTTGTGCGGCAGGAAGGTCTCGCGGGCCTTGTGGCGGGCCTCCAGGGCCATGTCCCAGTCGATGACCAGGTCGCCGTCCTCGTGCGGGACGATCAGCGGCTCGCCGCGCTCGGGCACCTGCTGCCGGTCGCGGACGGCGGCGGCCAGCGCCTCGGCCATGCGGAGCGAGCCCTTGACGGCGGCGGCGCGGGGAGTGTCCGTGCCGGTGGCACGGACGCCGGGGAAGAGCTCGCCGGGGGTGGCGAGCAGCACGCCGGTCTCGCCGAGGGAGGGCAGGACGTTGCCGATGTAGCCGAGGAAGGCGGGGTTGGGGCCGACGATGAGCACGGCGCGCCGGGCGAGCTGCTCGCGGTGCGCGTAGAGCAGGTAGGCGGCGCGGTGCAGCGCGACGGCGGTCTTGCCGGTGCCGGGGCCGCCCTCGACGACGAGGACGCCGCGGTGCGGGGAGCGGATGATGGCGTCCTGCTCGGCCTGGATGGTCTGCACGATGTCGTGCATGCGGCCGGTGCGGGCGGCGTCGAGCGCGGCGAGCAGGACCTCGTCGGCGTCGCGGTTCTCGTGGCCGGTGCGGGTGGAGTCGTGGAGGTCGAGCACCTCGTCGTGGAGCGAGACGACCTCGCGGCCCTGGGTGGTGATGTGCCGACGGCGCCGGAGACCCATGGGCTCGTAGCCGGTGGCGAGGTAGAAGGGCCGGGCGACGTCGGCGCGCCAGTCGACGACGAGGGGCGTGCGCTGGGCGTCGTCCTCGCGGATCCCGATCCGCCCGATGTGGTGGTCGCGCCCGTCCCGGAAGACGAGCCGCCCGAAGCAGAGGCCGCTCTCGCCCGCGTTCAGGGCGGCGAGCAGGCCGGACTGCTCGGCGACGAGCACGTCGCGCTCGAGCCGCGCCTGGGCGTTGCCGGCACCGGGCGTGCCGAGCGCCGCCGCGACACCGGCCTCGGCTTGGTCCCGGAGGTCGTCGAGTCGTGCGTAAAGCTCGGTGATGAATTTCTGCTCGTTCCGAAATTCTTCGGTTGACAATTCGACTCCCGGCGCGATACTGTGCTTTTAGTGAAGTGCTCCGCGTTTCCGGTATGCCCGGAAACGGAACTCACTAATATACGTGGAACATCACCCCGGCTGTCAATTCTAGTCCGGGGTGTTTTCGTGTCCCCATGACGAATGACGCACCTTCCTTCCCGGCGGCCCGCGCGCTGCTGCTCACCCACGGCGCGGACACCGTGCCGCACCCCGGCGGCACCCTCCTGTCCCACCTCGACCGCGTCGAGACCCGCCTCGCCGCCTGGGGCGCCCGCCCCGCCCTCCGCCTCGCCGGCCTCTGCCACGCCTTCTACGGCACGGACGGCTTCGACGAAAGCCTGCTCCCCCGGGAACGCCGGCCGGAGCTGGCGGCGGTGATCGGCGAGGAGGCGGAGAACCTCGTCCACTTCTACGCGAGCTGCGACCGCGACTTCTCGTACACCGCGCTGCCCGACCCGGCCGGCCCCTTCCGCGACCGCTTCACGGACGAGACCTTCACCCCGACCGCCCGGCAGCGGGCGGACTTCGCCGAGATCACCGCGGCCAACGAACTGGACCTGGCGGCCGTGAACCCCGAATTCCGCACCCGCTGGGGAGATCCGCTGCTGCGGCTCTTCACCCGCTGGCGGCCGCTGTTGAGCGAGGCGGCCTTCGCCGACGTACGGAACGTGCTCGCACCGCGCGGATAACCGGGTGCGGGCGCGCCCGGGCCCCTGCTAGCGTCCGGGCCATGAAGCGCGCTGCCGATCTCACGACGACGCCGGAGAGTGTCCCGGCGCGCTGACAGCTGTCTTTGTCCGAAGCCCCGGGGCGAGTGCCCCGGGGCTTCGTCGTGCCGGCCGGACTCGCCCACCCGCCGAAACGAGGAACGACCATGAGCGAGTCCCCGAACGCCGTCGACCACCGCAGGCTCGGCCGCGAGCTGGAGCTGTTCGACACCGATCCGCTGATCGGCGCCGGCCTGCCGTACTGGCTGCCCGACGGCGCCGCCGTACGGCAGGCGCTGGAGGAGTACGTACGCGAGGCCGAGCGGCGGGCCGGGTACCGGCACGTGTACTCGCCCGTGCTCGGGAAGCGCGAGCTCTACGAGATCTCCGGACACTGGGCGCACTACAGCGACGACATGTTCCCGCCGATGGACGTCGGCGGGGAGCAGTTCGTGATGCGGCCCAGCCTCTGCCCGCACCATGCCGTCATCTTCCGCTCCCGCGCGCACAGCTACCGCGAACTGCCCTTGCGCATGGCCGAGCTGGGCGGGATGTTCCGGTCGGAGCTGTCCGGTGTCCTCGGCGGGCTCACCCGGGTACGGGCCATCCAGCTCAACGACGCCCACATCTTCTGCACCCTCGACCAGGTCGCCGAGGAGGCCGCCGGAGCGCTGGGGCTGATCCGGGAGGCGCACGCCGCCATGGGGATCGTGCCGGTGCGGTACCAGCTGTCGCTGCCCGGACCCGGCGGCAAGTACGTCGCCGCGCCCGAGAAGTGGGAGCGGTCGATCGCCCTGCTGCGGGAGGTCCTCGACGCCTCCGGGCTCGACTACGAGGAGGCGGAGGGCGAGGCCGCGTTCTACGGCCCCAAGATCGACGTGCAGGTCGCCGACCCGGCCGGCCGCGAGTCGACCCTCTCCACCGTCCAGGTCGACTTCCACCAGCCCGAGCGGTTCGACCTGCACTACATCGGCCCCGACGGCGCCCGGCACCGCCCCGTGATGATCCACCGCTCCGTGATCGGCAGCGTCGAACGCGCCGTCGCCCACCTCGTCGAGCGGCACGCGGGGGCCTTCCCCGCCTGGCTCGCCCCGGTCCAGCTCGCCGTCCTGCCCGTCTCGGACGACGAACACGGCGCCGCCGCCCGCCTCGTCGCCCGAGCCGCCGAACTCGGCCTGCGCGCCGAGCTCCTGGACCAGGCCCAGGGCACCCTCGGCGCCCGCGTCCGCGCGGCCCGGCTCGTCCCGTACCAGGCGGTGATCGGCGCGAAGGAGGCGGCCGGCGACCTGGTGGCGGTACGACTGCGGGACGGACGACGGCTGGACCCGATGCCGACCGGGGAACTCCTCGGCCGAGTACGGGAGTTGGTGGACGGCCACTCGACCGCGCTGTGGGGCGGCTAGGACGCCTCGAAGAGCGGGGAGAGAACCGCGAGGAGGCGAGGGCCGAGCTCGCGGCGCGCCTCCGCGGTCTCCGCGTGCGGGTCGTCGAAGCCGTCCCAGTCGACCTCACCGAGCACGGCCTCGAACATCCGCAGGCTCAGCGGCTCGTCGTGGTACCCCGGCCACTCGTCCGCCTCTCGCAGCAGCCGCTCCACGAGCGCGAGGGGCGGCGGGCAGCTCTCGGCCAGCAGCACCGCGTCGTACAGGTCCTTGCCCTGCGGGTACATGTCGCTGAGCAGCCACATGAGCTTCCAGGCGAGGGAGAGTTCGCGGCTCGCGGCCATCAGGCCCACACCCGCGACCTCGGCCGGCTCGGCGGGCAGCGGAAGCGGCTCGTCGAAGACGAAGTCCAGCTGGACCTGGCCGCCGGGCAGCCCGGGGGCCGCCCACGGGATGACCAGACGGCGGCCCGGCACCCGCTCGTACGTCCAGATGTACTCGGAGACGGCACCGGCCGCCGAGATCGAGAGGTTCGTGCCCCGCTCCTCGGCGAGCCGCTCGGCGGCCTCGGCGATGCCGGCGAGCATGTCCGCGGTACGGGGCTCCTCGACGCGCCAGGTCTCGGGGACCACGACGAAGTCGATGTCCTTGGGCGTACGGGCGGCGTCGCCGAACCAGGCGGACATCAGCATGCTGCCGCGCAGCACCAGGGAGTCCGCCCACGGCGAGCCGGCGACCGCCGCGAGGACGAGGTCAAGGGCCGTGACGCGGGCTTCCTGCCAGCGGGCCCGCAGCGCCGGGTCCTCGATCACCCCGTCGCCGGGCCCGAAGGCCCGCCCGAAGTGCTTGAGGGCCGGGTCGAAGACCTGGTGCCGCAGGGCGGCGTCGCCGATACCGGCGGTCAGGGTGCGCGGCAGCCCGTCCCTGCGGCGCTCGTAGTCGGCGCGGGACTCGCCCGCGTGCCCGGCAGTCCCCCCGCCGGCCCACCCCGCGTCCCGTCCTGTGTCCCGCTCATACGGCCTCCTCCAGCCAGCCCTCGTCCAGCGACAGGTCACTGTCGGACAGGACGAACTCCCGCTCCTCCGCGACCACCTCGTACCCCGCCCCGGCCAGCGCGGCGACCAGCCCGTCGCACGCCGTGCCCGCCGCGTCGGCCGGCCCCGGGTGCCGCTGGGTGACGAAGCGCTCGTGCCGTCCTCCCGGGCCCGGGAGGACCCGGCGGGCGTTCCACGAGACGTGCGCGCCGTGCGGCACGACGAGGGCTTCGAGCCCGCCCCGGTCGTAGGCGGCGGGCAGCGCCAGCTTCAGGTGGTGCTCGTAGTAGCCGCCGCCCGGCCCCGCGGGCTCCGCGCTCCATGGCACCGTCTCGACCTTGACCCGCACCGGCTCGAAGCCGGCGTCCCGCAGCCCCGCCACGACCTCCGGGTGACCGGTGCGGTCGGGCAGGGTCAGCATCGGCTGGACGGGCGTCCGGCCGCGGGCCAGGACGATGGTGGTGAGCTTCAGGCCCCGGTCCGCGGCCCAGCCGGCGAGCCGGTCCCGCTCCGCCTCGGTCCGGCACCGGACCGTCACATGCGTCTCGTACACCGGAGCGATTCTGGCAGAACGGCCGCGCCGCCTCACCCGGGTTACCGGGTCAGCGCAGGTCGGACAGCTCCTCCAGGAGCCGGCGCTTCGGGCGGGCGCCGACCATCGACTTCACCGGCTCGCCGGCCCGGAAGACCAGCATGGTCGGCATCGACAGGACGCCGTATCTGGTGACGGTCTCCGGGTTGGTGTCCGCGTCGATCTGGACGACCTTCAGCCGGCCGGCCTCCTCCCGCGCGACCGCGCTCAGCACCGGCGCCAGCTGGCGGCACGGGCCGCACCAGTCCGCCGTGAACTCCACGAGGACCGGCAGGTCCGCGCCGAGCACCTCCGCCTCGAAGTCGGCGTCGGTGACCTCGGCCACACCCTTCGCTGCGATCATCTTCCTCACCCTCCCGTTTCGGTCCGCTCGTCGTGTCCGGGCGCGAGTTCGCACCGCGGCTCGGGCCCGCCCGCCAGCTCCGCCTCGGCGCGCAGCAGCTGCGCCCCGACCTGGGCGCGCACGTTCTGCAGCTGGTCGATGAGCCCGTCGAGTTCGGCGAGCTTGCGCCGGTAGACGGCGAGGGACGCGGGGCACGCGTCGCCCGCCGGGTGGCCCGCCCGCAGACAGTCCACGAACGGCCGCGTCTCCTCCAGCTCGAACCCGAAGTCCTGCAGGGTCCTGATCTGCTGGAGCAGCCGCAGGTCGTCCTCGTCGTAGGTGCGGTAGCCGTTCTCCGTACGCCGGGCGGTGAGCAGGCCCCGGGACTCGTAGTAGCGCAGAGTCCGCGTGGTCGTGCCCGCCCGCTCGGCAAGCTCGCCGATTCGCATGCCTCCGAACGTAAGCCTTGACGTCCGCGTCAGGGCAAGCGGCGGGCTCCCGGCGCGGTTTCCGGGAGGCCGGCGGGGTCAGGCCCCGGGCGGGAGCAGCGGTTTCCGTTCCACCGGTGAGGACAGCACGATCGACGTCGTGGTCCGGCCCAGGGCGGAGGTCTGTTCCAGGATCTCCTCCAGGTGGACGGTGTCGGTCACCGCGACCTTGAGGATCCAGCAGTCCTCGCCCACCACGTGGTGCACCTCGCGGATCTCGGGGCGGGCGATCAGTTCGAGGGTGCGCGGGTGCCTGAGGTTGTAGCCGCCGTGCGGGTTGACGCGGATGAAGGCCTGGATGCCGTAGCCGAGGCGGGCGGGGGCGACCTGCGCGCCGTATCCGGTGATCGCGCCGCAGGCCTCCAGGCGGCGGACCCGTTCGGTGACGGCGGCCGGGCTGAGCCGGACGCGGCGGCCGAGTTCGCTGAGCTTGATGCGGCCGTCGCTCTGGAGGAGGTCCAGGATCTGCCGGTCGATGGGGTCGAAGGCGCCCGCCGTCGTTTCGACGGTGGCCGGGCGCGCGGGCCGTGGTTCCTTCGGTGTGACCGCCTGGACTCCCATGTTTCCCCCTTCAGTCGGCGAGGCCACAACGTAACACTTGAGGCATGGAGATTCTGATCATCGGCGGGACGCGCTATTTCGGAAAGCGACTGATCACGCGGCTGCTCGCCGACGGACATCGCGTGACGGTTCTCAACCGCGGTTCCGCACCCGCGCATGCGGGGACGGTTCCGCTGATTGCCGACCGCAATGACGAAACGGCGCTGGAAAGGGTTCTCGCGGGGCGGGAATTCGACGTCGTGATCGACCAGGTCTGCT
Source organism: Streptomyces sp. NPDC127092 (assembly GCF_042722475.1). NCBI lineage: Bacteria > Bacillati > Actinomycetota > Actinomycetes > Kitasatosporales > Streptomycetaceae > Streptomyces > Streptomyces sp. NPDC127092. The sequence goes on along the minus strand of NZ_JBHXFE010000031.1, from coordinate 41,016 downwards.
ACACCCCGCGCCAGGCGGACATCGCGCGGCGGGTCTTCGCGGGGAGGACCCGGCGTTATGTGATGACCTCGACGGTGGAGGTGTACGAGTACGAGGACTCGGCCGACCCGGTCGCCGAGGGCGCCGTCGATCCGGCGACCGTCCCCGTGGACCTCGGACTGCCGTGGGAGGAACCGGAGTTCCTCGACGCGCACTACGGGGAGGGAAAGCGGCAGGCGGAGGCGGTGTTCGCGGCCGGCGCGGAGTTCCCGTGGGCCTCGGTCCGGGTGGCGCACGTCCTCGGCGGCGCCGACGACTTCACCGGCCGCGTCGGGCACTACGCGCGGCGGATCGCGGCGGGCGAGCCGATCGCGGTGCCGACGGCGAACCGGGCGGCCACCTACGTGTACGTGGAGGAGATCGCCGCGTTCCTGGCGTGGGCGGCGGAGGCCGCGTTCACCGGGCCGGTGAACGCGCATTCCCACGGCCCGCTGACGACGGCGGAGATCTGCACCGCGATCGAGGAACTGGTGGGCGGCCGGACCGTCTTCCAGGAGGTGGAGGTGGGCGAGGTGTCGCCGTTCTCCTTCGCCCGTTCGTACGCGATGGACAATTCCCGTGCGGAAGGCCTGGGATATCGCTTCTCGCATTCCTCGCAATGGCTGCGGCAGGCGATTTCCGAAACGGTCTCCGGGATCGCGGCGGACGGGAAGGCGGAGGCGTGATGCGGTACCGCACGCTCGGCGGCACGACCGTCGGCGCGATCGGACTCGGCGCGATGCCGCTGTCCATCGAGGGCCACCCCGACGAGGCCCGGGCCCTCGCCACCGTCCACGCCGCCCTGGACTCCGGCGTGACCCTGCTGGACACCGCCGACTCGTACCACCCGCCGGGCGGCGAGACCGGCGCCAACGAACGGCTCGTGGCCCGCGCCCTCGCCACGTACGGGGGCGACCGCGACGCGGTGCTCGTCGCCACCAAGGGCGGACGCGGGCGGAGCGCCGACGGAGGCTGGACCGTCGACGGCAGGCCCGGGCACCTGCGCCGCGCGGCCGAGGCCTCGGCCCGGCGGCTCGGCGGCGACGCGATCGGCCTCTACCAGCTGCACAAGCCGGACCCCGCCGTCCCGTACGCCGAATCCCTCGGCGCGGTACGGGAGTTGCTCGACGCGGGCACGGTCAGGCTGGCGGGCGTCTCCAACGTGGACCGCGACCAGATCCTGCTGGCCCGGGAGATCCTGGGCGAGCGCCTGGTGTCCGTGCAGAACCGGTACTCGCCGGCGGTCCGTGACAGCGAGCCCGAACTGCGGCTCTGCGCCGAACTGGGACTCGCCTTCCTGCCCTGGAGCCCGCTCGGCGGCATCTCCCGCAGCTCGCTCGACGGAAGCTCCGCGCAGGAGGCGGACCCGCGCTTCGGCGCCTTCCACCGGGTGGCGCGGGCACACGGCGTCTCGCCGCAGCGCGTCGCCCTCGCCTGGCTGCTGGCCCGCCCGGGCGGCCACGTCCTCCCGATCCCGGGCGCGAGCCGCCCGGAAACAGCGCGCGACTCGGCACAGGCCGCCGACCTCGCCCTCACGGCCGAGGAGTTGGCGGAACTGAACGCCTGAACGGCGGCGGGGGCGCGGGGCGGGCGGACGTCGGCGGACGGACGGACCTCGGGCGGGCGGGCGGACGGCCGACGCCGGCCGGGCGGGCCGGTGCCGTCACACGGAACGCCCCCGGCGCACGCTCGTGCGCGGGGGCGTTCCGCTGCCGGGGCCCGGATCCGGCTCAAGACCCGGGACCCGGGGTCTGTCAGACGCCGGCGCGGGCCTTCTCCTCGCCCTCGTCGGCCCGCTGGTCCGGGACGGCCGACGGGTCGCCGTGGCCGTCGTCGACCAGCGTCGTCTCGTCGAAGGGGACGCGGCCGGCCAGCACCTCGGAGACCCGCGCCTTGTCGATCTCCTTGGTCCAGGTGCCGACGAGCACGGTCGCGACCGCGTTGCCCGCGAAGTTGGTGAGGGCGCGGGCCTCGCTCATGAAGCGGTCGATGCCGACGATCAGGCCGACGCCGTCGACCAGTTCGGGGCGGTGCGACTGGAGGCCGCCCGCGAGGGTCGCGAGCCCGGCGCCGGTGACGCCCGCCGCACCCTTCGAGGCGATGATCATGAAGACGAGGAGGGAGATCTGCTCGCCGACCGACAACGGGTTGCCCATCGCCTCGGCGACGAAGAGCGAGGCCATCGTCAGGTAGATCGCGGTGCCGTCGAGGTTGAAGGAGTAGCCGGTCGGGACGGTGATGCCGACCACCGGCTTGGAGACGCCCAGGTGCTCCATCTTCGCGATCAGGCGCGGCAGCGCCGACTCGGACGACGAGGTGGACAGGATCAGCAGGAACTCGCGGCCCAGGTACTTGAGCAGGGACAGGATGTTCACGCCCGCGACCAGCCGCAGCAGCGTGCCGAGCACCACGAAGACGAACAGCGCGCAGGTGACGTAGAAGCCGATCATGATGACGGCGAGCGACTTCAGGGCGGCGGCGCCGGTCGCGCCGACGACGGCGGCGATCGCGCCGAACGCGCCGACCGGGGCGGCCCACATGATCATGGCGAGGATGCGGAAGACCAGTCGCTGGATGTGGCCGATACCGCGCAGCACCGGCTCGCCCGCCGAACCCATCGCCTGGAGCGCGAAGCCCGCGAGGAGCGCGACGAGCAGGGTCTGCAGCACCTCGCCCTCGGTGAAGGCGGAGACGAGCGTCTTCGGGATGATGCCGAGGAGGAAGTCGGCGGTGCCCTCGCTCGCGCCCTCGGCCTGCTTGGCGCCGGCCTCGGCGAGGTCCTTGGTCAGGTGGAGGCCGGAGCCGGGCTCCAGGATGTTGCCGACGACCAGGCCGATGGCGAGGGCGACGGTCGACATGACCAGGAAGTAGCCGAGGGCGAGGCCGCCGACGGCGCCGACCTTGGCGGCCTTGCGCACGGAACCGACGCCGAGCACGATCGTGCAGAAGATGATCGGCGAGATCATCATCTTGATCAGGTTGACGAAGCCGGTGCCGAGCGGCTTGAGCTCGACGGCGACGCCGGGAGCCACGAAGCCGACGACGATGCCGAGCAGGACGGCGCCGATCACGGCCAGATACAGATAGTGGGTGCGGTCCCGTCTTGCGGCCACGGGGTCCTCCTCGTACTCAGGGTGTCCACGTCCCGGTGGATCCCCGCGACTATCCATCACGCCTGTGACCGGGGTCACGCTTGCGTACGTTTCGTTCACGGCCGACGGATCGACGGCGCGAATCCGGCTCGGGGCGGGCTGCCGTCCCGGGCCGGCAGCGGAGTGCCGTTCCGGCTCGGGCGGACGGCCGGCCCGGCCCTGGGCAGGGCGTTCGTCTCGTTAGCGGAACGATTCGGGCACGCCCGTACGGGCTCGTCCGCCGCCCCAGGCACACTTGCTCGCATGCGCCTCCCCCTCCCCCGTCCCCGCAGCCTCGCGGGTCAGCTGTTCGCGATGCAGGTCGTGCTCGTGGCCGCCGTCGTCGTCGGCTGCGCCGTCTTCGCGTACGTGACGGACCGCGCCCAGGCGGAGGAGACCGCGCGCCGGCAGTCGACGGCGACCGCGACGGCCGTCGCCGCCTCGCCGGCGGTGGTGGCGGCGGCACGCGCTGCGGGCACGACGGACCCGACGGCCTCGCTCCAGCCGTACGCCGAGGCGTTGCGGCGCGACGCGGGCGTCAGCTACGTGGTGATCATGGCGCCGGACGGCACCCGCTGGACCCACCCGGAGCCGGAGCAGATCGGCCGCACGTACCTCGGGCACATCGACCGGGCGGTGCGCGGCGAGACCTTCTCCGAGACCCACATGGGCGTGCTCGGCCCCTCCGTGCGCACGGTCGCGCCGGTCTTCGACGACCGGGACGGCGGCCGGGTGATCGCCCTGGTCAGTTCCGGCATCACCATCGAGCGGATCAGTCAGCAGGTACGCGAGCAGGTCACGGCGCTGCTCGGCATGGCGGGCGCGGCGCTGGCGCTCGGCGGGGCGGGCACGTACGTGATCAACGCGCGGCTGCGCCGGCACACCAAGGGCATGAACGCGACCGAGCTGAGCCGGATGCACGACTACCACGAGGCGGCCCTGCACGCGGTGCGCGAGGGCCTGGTGATGCTGGACGGGCAGCGGCGGATCGCACTGATCAACGACGGGGCGCGGGAGCTGCTCGGCCTGGCCGGGGAGGACGTGGTGGGCCGCTCGGCGGCGGAGCTCGGGCTCCCGGCGCCGCTGACCGGGGCGCTGCTGTCCTCGGAGCCCCGCGTGGACGAGCTGCATCTGACGGACGAGCGGGTCCTGGTCCTCAGCACCCGCCCGGTGGTCGGCGGCGAGCGTCGCGGCACGGTGGTCACCCTGCGGGACCGCACCGAACTCCAGGCGCTCTCGGGCGAGCTGGACTCGGAGCGCGGCTTCACGGAGGCGCTGCGCTCCCAGGCGCACGAGGCGGCGAACCGGCTCCACACCGTGGTCTCCCTGATCGAACTGGGGCGCGTCGACGAGGCGGTCGGCTTCGCCACGGCCGAGCTCGAACTGGCGCAGGCCCTCACCGACCGCGTGGTGACCGCGGTCGGTGAGCCGGTCCTCGCCGCCCTCCTCCTGGGCAAGGCGGCCCAGGCCAACGAACGGGGCGTGGAGCTGGTCCTGACCGAGGACAGCCGCATAGACGACGGCGTCCTGCCGGTGTCGCTGCCGGCCCGCGACCTGGTGACGATCCTCGGCAACCTCGTCGACAACGCGGTCGAGGCAGCGGTCGGCGCACCTGCCTTCGCGCCGCAGGCCTCGCCGGAGCCGGCCCTCGCGACGCCGACCGTCACGGCACCCGACCTGCCCACACCTGCGGCACCGGGCCTGCCGGCCCCCGGTCTTCCAGAGCCGGCCCTCGCGGAGCCCACCACCGCGGCACCCGGCCTGCCGGCCCCCGGCCTTCCGGCGTCGGCGCACGCCGCCCCGGGCGACGGTGGTGCCGCCGGCGTACTGGCCGAGCCGCGGGCCGAGGTGGCGGCGCGGGGGGCCCGTGTGGTGGTGACCGCGCTGGCCGAGGGCGGGGAGCTGCTGCTCCAGGTCGGCGACAGCGGGCCCGGGGTGCGCCCCGAGGACCGGGCCGCCGTGCTCGACCGGGGCTGGTCGACGCGCGGTCCGGGGCGGGGCCTCGGCCTGGCCCTGGTCCAGCAGGCCGTCACCCGGGCCTCCGGCACCCTGACGCTGGCGCGGTCCCCGCTGGGCGGCGCGGAGTTCACCGTACGGGTGCCCCTGGCCGCGGCCCGCACGGAGGTGGTCGCGTGACGACGGCGGGCCGGGACATCCGGGTGCTCGTGGTCGAGGACGATCCCGTCGCCGCCGACGCGCACGCCCTGTACGCGGGGCGGGTGCCCGGCTTCAGCGTGGTCGGGGTGGCGCACTCGCGCGCCGAGGCGGTGCGGATGCTCGACCGCACTCCGGTGGACCTGCTGCTGCTCGACCTCTACCTGCCGGACGGGCACGGCCTCCAGCTGCTGCGGGCGCTGCGGGCCGCCGGCCACGCGGCGGACGTCATCGCGGTGACCTCGGCGCGCGACCTCGCGATCGTGCGCGAGGGCGTGTCGCTCGGCGTCGTCCAGTACGTCCTCAAGCCCTTCGCCTTCGCGACCCTGCGCGACCGGCTCGTCCGGTACGCGGAGTTCCGCGCGGCCGCCGGTGAGGCCTCGGGCCAGGACGAGGTGGACCGGGCCCTCGCCACGCTGCGCGCACCCCAGCCGGCGGCGCTGCCCAAGGGACTGAGCGGGCCCACCCTGGAGGCGGTGACCCGGTCGCTGCGGGGCGCGCCCGACGGGCTCACGGCGGCGGAGGCGGGCGCGGCCGTCGGCATCTCCCGCATCACCGCCCGCCGCTATCTGGAGCACCTGGTCACGGCGGGCCGGGCGGCCCGTGCCCCGCAGTACGGGCAGATCGGCCGCCCCGAGCTGCAGTACCGCTGGCTCGACGCGCCCGGTCGTCCGCCGCGGGCCTGACGGGCCGACGGTTACCGAGCGGTTCCCACGTTCCTACGACCGGAAGCGTTGGGTGAACGCACCGTAGCCAGGAGTCACCCTCCGCTCCTACCGTGGCCGGGTGCACCAACCCTCCCCTCCCTTCAACGCCCTCGCCGCGCGCCGTCTGCGCGAAGGGCTCGGCATGGCCCCCGAGCACGTCGCCTACGGGCTCCGCGCCCAGTACGGCATGTACGTCACTCCCGAGACCGTCATCGGCTGGGAGCGCGGGCGCCTCGCGCCCACCGCGCAGGAGCTCGGCGCCCTCGCCGGCGTGCTGTGGTGTTCGCCCGTCGACCTCCTCGTCGCCGCGACCACCCTGCGCGAGCACCGGATCGCCCGCGGCATCGCCCCCGAGGACCTGGCCCGCCGCGTGGGCCTGGACCCGGCCGCGTACCTCCGCATGGAGGAGTCGGGCACCTGGCGCGGCAACGAACGGCAGACCGCCGCCCTCGCCGCGACGCTCGGCCTGGACCCGCGCGCGCTGCTCACCGCGACCGGCGGCGACGACAAACTGGCCGAGCTGCTGCGCGACGCCGCCACCACCCGCTGGCAGGCCTACGTGAAACCCGTCGGGAAGCTGCTGCCGCTGCCCAGGCGGGCGGTCGAGAACGCGCTGCAGCGGCTGCACACCGACTACCACGCCAAGATGGCGGCCACGAGCAGCTGGGGCGCCTCGGGGGCGACGGGCGACGAGGGCAGGGCGTACCTCGACGAGATCACCGACCACTTCTGGGCGGCCGTCGGCCCCTGAGCCCGTGTCACAGAGCGGGTGGCTGTCTCGTCCTCATGCCGGGACGGCCATCCGACAGGAGGAGACGGGCCATGACGGCAACGGAAACCGGCAGCAGGAACATCGCGATGCTCGACCGTTTCCACGCGGCGATGAACAGCGGGGACCCGCATCTCGTCGCGCGGGCGATCGACGAGTTCGTCGCACCGGACGTGGACTTCCGGGCGCCGGTGCCGATGGGCGCGACGGGGGCGGAGGCCCTGAAGAGGGTGTGGGAGGCGCTCCTGCGGGCCTTCCCGGACATCCACGTCACCGTCGAGGAGACGGTGACGGAAGGCGACAGGGTCGTCTCGCGGAACACGGTCACCGGGACCCACCTCGGGCCCTACCGGGACCTGCCGCCCACCGGCAGGACCGTCACCTACGGCGAGATCTTCATCTTCCGCGTGGTCGACGGCCGGATCACGGAGATCAGGGGCGTGGTCGACGTCCTCACGCAGCTGCGCCAGCTCGGCGCCCTCCCCTCGCCGGACGCCTCCTAGGCGCGGCGGTCGAAGGAGAACAGCTGGCCGGCGGCGTCCGGAGTGCAGGGCGCCTGGGCCAGCCGGGACCACTCGGCCGTACGGTCGCCCGTGACCGTGACGCAGCTGCCGGAGGTCGCGGAACCGGCCGGCACGATGCGGTAGCCGGCGACCGGGGTGCCGTACGGCTCCAGGGCGAAGCGCTCGACGCGGCTGGGGTCGCCGCACTCGGAGTCCTCGAGCGCGGCGTCGGGCATCCGGCCGCCGGAGGGTATCCCGGAGCAGCCGGGGCCGTAGTCGGGGTGATCCGAGACGATCCGCCACCGGTCGCCGGGGAGACGTTTCAGCGAGTAGAGCGGCACGTCCGCGCCCGCGCAGTCACGCTGGTGGATCTGGCCGCTGCGGCTGCCGCGCCGCTCGCCCAGGCAGAGCCCGGAGCCGATCACCCGGATGTGGACCGGTCCCTCGGCGGGAGCGGCAAGCCCGGGGGCCGGGGCGGGAGCGGGGGCGTGGCCGTGTGCCCGGCCGTGCGCCGGGGCGTCCTCGCGTACGAAGGCGATGACGGTGGCGGCGGCGAGGAGGAGGGCGGCCACACCGACCGCGCCGACGAGGGTGCGGCGCAGCCGGGAGCGCGGGTCAGGGACCGGGGTCGGCCCGTCCTCGCGGGGCGGCGGCCCGGCCGCCGGACGGCCCTCGGAACCGGGCCACACGAGCGGTCCGCCCCCGCCTCCGGCCCCGCCGTCGCCGAACGCCTCACCCCCGGCGCCGAGCCCCGCCTCCGCGAGCTCTTCCGCGTCAGCCCCGGCGCGCGCGCCGACGAGCGCTCCCGCCTCGGCCGTCCCCGCCTCGGCTGTCCCCGCCTCGGCCGTCCCTGCCTCGGCCGTCCCCGCCCCGTACGCCCCGCGCGCCGCGAGCTCCTTGCGTACCGCCTCCCAGTCCGCCTGTCCGTCCGGGTCCACCCCGCACGCGCGCACGAAGGCGGCGAGGAGTTCCTCGCGCGGGAGCGTGGCGCGGGCGAGCATGTTCGCGACGGTCGAGCGGGGCAGCACGTCGCCGAGTGCGGCGGAGCGGGCGGACAGCTCGCGGTAGGTGAGTCCGGACCAGTCCTTCAGCAGCTGCAGCCGCGCGACGAACTCGGCCGGGTTCCGTGCCCCTCTGGGGCCGGGAGCCGTCTCCCCCGTCGTCATGCGCGCCGCTCCCCTCGTCCGACCGGCCCGGACGGGGTTGGGACATGTCCGGGACAGGCTCAAGCCTTGTTGATCGCGGCGCCTGGCTCAAGCATGGATTCGGCCCCGATCGTCCACGGGGGGACGGTCGGGGCCGCTGGTCGTGTGCGCGCTTCCCGGGACGGAAAACGGGGATCACCGGGTGGATCGCAGGGTGGATCGCCGGTCGGACAACCGGGCGGATTCGGGACGGAGGTCCCGTACCGCGGGCCGGAAGGCCGTACCGCCGCGTACCGCCGTCTCTCCGCCTCCCGCTGCCTCCCGCCGCCTCCCGCCGTCCGGCAGTCCGGCCGTCAGAAGACGGACTCGGCCTCGCGCATCCGGTCCTCGGGGACGGTCTTCAGCTGGGTGACGGCCTCGGCGAGCGGGACCATCTGGATGTCCGTGCCGCGCAGCGCGGTCATGTTGCCGAACTCGCCGCGGTGCACGGCCTCCACGGCGTGCCAGCCGAAGCGGGTGGCGAGCACGCGGTCGTACGCCGTCGGGGTGCCGCCGCGCTGGACGTGGCCGAGGATGACGGGCCGGGCCTCCTTGCCGAGGCGCTTCTCCAGCTCGTAGGCGAGGGCGGTGCCGATGCCCTGGAAGCGCTCGTGGCCGAACTGGTCGATCGCGCCCTTGCCGTAGTCCATGGTGCCGTCGGCCGGGTGGGCGCCCTCGGCGACGCAGATGACGGCGAACTTCTTGCCGCGGTCGAAGCGCTCCTCGACCATCTTGACCAGGTCGGCCGGGTCGAAGGGGCGCTCGGGCAGGCAGATGCCGTGGGCGCCGCCGGCCATGCCGGACTCGAGGGCGATCCAGCCGGCGTGCCGGCCCATCACCTCGACGACCATCACCCGCTGGTGCGACTCGGCGGTGGTCTTGAGCCGGTCCATGGCCTCGGTGGCGACGCCGACGGCGGTGTCGAAGCCGAAGGTGCGGTCGGTGGAGGAGATGTCGTTGTCGATGGTCTTCGGGACGCCGACGACGGGCACGCCGGCCTCCGCCAGCATCCGGGCGGCGGTGAGCGTGCCCTCGCCGCCGATCGGGATCAGCGCGTCGAAGCCGCTCTTCTCGATGAGTTCCTTGGCGTTGTCGCAGGCGGCGGCGAAGCGGGCGCGCTCCAGGCGGGAGGAGCCGAGGATGGTGCCGCCGCGGGCGAGGATGCCGCTGACGGCGTTCAGGTCGAGGGGGCGGTAGCGCCCGTCGAGCAGGCCCGCGTAGCCGTCCTCGAAGCCGATGACCTCGTCTCCGTAGTGCGTCACGGCCCGGTGGACGATCGACCGGATCACTGCGTTCAGGCCGGGACAGTCGCCGCCCGCTGTCAGAACTCCGATGCGCATCGTGCCTTGTCTCCTGCTCGGTAGTGGTACGTGTGAGCCGCGTCGATTCTCACACGGTCGGCGGTGCGGGCGCGCTCGCTGCTGCTCCGCGCGTCCGGCGTGGAAGGGCCTTCCGGGGCCTTTGGTCCCACTCCTTCGGGCCCTTCGCCCAGCGGGCGTCCTATCCAGCCGCAGGGGTATTGTCAAGAGGGCATTGCCACCCTATCGATGGTTTTTGAACACACTCGCTTGACGGACAACCCGTAGCGATGCGAACAGGAGAGCACGGCGTGACGCGCAGCGTGTACGTGACCGGGATCGACCGCGGGGACGGCCGGCAGGTCGTCGAGCTGGGGGTCATGGAGCTCCTCACCCGCCAGGTGGACCGGGTGGGAGTGTTCCGCCCGCTGGTCCACGACGGGCCCGACCGCCTGTTCGACCTGCTCCGCAGCCGCTACCGGCTGACCCAGGACGCGGCCAGCGTGTACGGCATGGACTACCACGAGGCCTCGGCCCTCCAGGCCGAGCGGGGCACCGACGAGCTGGTCTCCCGGCTGGTGGACCGCTTCCACGCGGTGGCCCGGGACTACGAGGTGGTCCTGGTCCTCGGCACCGACTTCGCCGCCACCCAGCTGCCCGACGAGCTCGCGCTCAACGCGCGGCTCGCCAACGAGTTCGGCGCCTCCGTGATCCCGGTGGTCGGCGGCAAGGGCCAGCCCGCCGAGTCCGTGCGGGCCGAGGCCCGCAACGCCTTCCGGGCCTACGACGGCCTCGGCTGCGACGTGCTCGCGATGGTCGTCAACCGGGTCGCGGGCGACGACCGGGCGGCGATCGCCGAGCGGCTGGCCGCCCGGCTGCCGGTGCCCTGCTACGTGCTGCCCGACGAGCCGGCCCTCGCCGCGCCGACCGTCTCCCAGATCACCCACGCGCTCGGCGCCACCGTCGTCCTCGGCGACGACTCCGGCCTGGCGCGCGACGCCCTCGACTTCGTCTTCGGCGGCGCCATGCTGCCGAACTTCCTCAACGCGCTGACGCCGGGCTGTCTGGTGGTCACGCCCGGGGACCGGGCCGACCTGGTCGTCGGCGCGCTCGCCGCGCACTCCGCGGGCACGCCGCCCATCGCCGGTGTGCTGCTGACGCTGAACGAGCGGCCGAGCGACGAGATCCTCACCCTGGCCGCCCGCCTCGCGCCCGGCACCCCGGTGATCTCCGTACCGGGCAACAGCTTCCCCACCGCCGCCGAACTCTTCGCCCTGGAGGGCAAGCTGAACGCGGCCACGCCGCGCAAGGCGGAGACCGCGCTCGGCCTCTTCGAGCGCCACGTCGACACCGCGGACCTCCTCAGGCGGCTCTCGGTCGCCCGCAGCGGCCGGGTCACCCCGATGATGTTCGAGCACGAGCTCCTGGAGCAGGCCCGGGCCGACCGGCGCCGGGTGGTGCTCCCGGAGGGCACCGAGGAGCGGGTGCTGCGCGCCGCCGACGTGCTGATCCGCCGGGACGTGTGCGACCTGACGCTGCTCGGCGACGTCGAGGCGATCCGCAAGAAGGCCGCCGACCTGAGCGTGGACCTCGGCGACACCCAGCTGATCGACCCGCAGACCTCGGAACTGCGCGACGCCTTCGCCGAGAAGTACGCGCGGCTGCGCGCCCACAAGGGCGTCACCGTCGAGCTCGCGTACGACGTGGTGTCGGACGTGAACTACTTCGGCACCCTGATGGTCGAGGAGGGCCTGGCCGACGGCATGGTCTCCGGCTCGGTGCACTCGACGGCCGCGACGATCCGCCCGGCCTTCGAGATCATCAAGACCAAGCCGGACGCGTCGATCGTCTCCTCGGTCTTCTTCATGTGCCTGGCCGACAAGGTCCTCGTGTACGGCGACTGCGCGGTCAACCCGGACCCGAACGCCGAGCAGCTCGCCGACATCGCCGTGCAGTCGGCGGCCACCGCCGCCCGCTTCGGCGTCGAGCCGCGGATCGCGATGCTCTCGTACTCGACCGGCACCTCCGGCTCCGGCGCCGACGTCGACAAGGTGCGCGAGGCGACGAAGCTGGTCCGGGAGAGCCGTCCCGAGCTGAAGATCGAGGGCCCGATCCAGTACGACGCGGCCGTCGAGCCCTCCGTCGCGGCGACCAAGCTGCCCGGCTCGGAGGTGGCGGGGCAGGCCAGCGTGCTGATCTTCCCGGACCTCAACACCGGCAACAACACCTACAAGGCCGTGCAGCGCTCGGCCGGCGCGGTCGCCGTCGGCCCGGTCCTGCAGGGTCTGCGCAAGCCCGTGAACGACCTCTCGCGCGGCGCGCTCGTCAGCGACATCGTCAACACCGTCGCCATCACGGCGATCCAGTCCCAGGTCCCCGCCGAGGGTCAGGAGGCCACCGCATGACCCACCCCGTCCCGACCGCCGGCCCGCAGGCCCCCACGCGCGTCCTCGTCCTCAACTCCGGCTCCTCGTCGGTCAAGTACCAGCTGCTCGACATGAAGGACGGCGGCCGGCTCGCGGTCGGTCTGGTCGAGCGGATCGGCGAGGAGACCTCGCGCCTGGTGCACACTCCGCTGCTGGGCGGCGGTGGCGAGAAGCGCGAGAAGAGCGGCCCGATCGCCGACCACGCGGCGGCCCTGAAGGCGGTCGCCGAGGAGCTGGCGGCGGACGGGCTCGGCCTGGACTCCCCCGAGCTGGCCGCGATCGGCCACCGCGTGGTGCACGGCGGGCTCCGCTTCACCGCGCCGACGGTGATCGACGACGAGGTCCTCGCCGAGATCGAGCGGCTCGTGCCGGTGGCGCCGCTGCACAACCCGGCGAACCTCACGGGCATCCGTACGGCGATGTCGCTGCGCCCCGACCTGCCGCAGGTCGCGGTCTTCGACACCGCCTTCCACACCACGATGCCGGAGGCGGCGGCGCGCTACGCGATCGACGTGGAGACCGCGGACGCGTACCGGATCCGCCGCTACGGCTTCCACGGCACCTCCCACGCGTACGTCTCGCGGGAGACGGCGAGGCTGCTGGGCAAGGCGCCGGAGGAGGTGAACGTGATCGTGCTGCACCTGGGCAACGGGGCCTCCGCCTCGGCGGTGGCGGGCGGCCGCTGCGTGGACACCTCGATGGGCCTGACGCCGCTGGAGGGCCTGGTCATGGGTACCCGTTCCGGTGACATCGACCCGGCGGTGACCTTCCACCTGAAGCGGGTGGCGGGGATGTCGGAGGACGACGTCGACGTCCTGCTGAACAAGCGGTCCGGCCTGGTCGGGCTGTGCGGCGACAACGACATGCGGGAGATCAGGCGGCGGATCGACGAGGGCGACGCGCGTGCGGCGCTCGCCTTCGACATCTACGTCCACCGGCTGAAGAAGTACATCGGTGCCTACTACGCGGTGCTCGGCCGGGTCGACGCGGTGGCGTTCACGGCCGGTGTCGGCGAGAACGCGGCGCCCGTGCGGGAGGCCGCCGTCGCCGGTCTGGAGGAGCTGGGCCTCGCGGTGGACGCAGGCCTCAACGCCGAGCGGTCGGACGAGGCCCGGATCATCTCGCCGGAGTACGCACGGGTCGCGGTGGCCGTCGTACCGACCGACGAGGAGCTGGAGATCGCCCGTCAGAGCTACGCGCTCGTGAGCGACAGGTGAGCGGCGTGTCGCCCGGAGGAGTGAACGCCTGAGCGGCCCCCCGCCCATTTGTACTTTCCACCAGACGGAATATTCCGCCGTGAAACAAACCGATAGGATCCGCCTCATGCGCCGTTCCAAAATCGTCTGCACGCTGGGCCCCGCCGTCGACTCCTATGAGCAGCTGAAGGCTCTCATCGAGGCCGGCATGAACGTGGCCCGATTCAACATGAGCCACGGGACCCAGGCAGAGCACCAGGAGCGGTACGACCGTCTCCGCAGGGCGGTGGCGGACACCGGCCGCGCCGTCGGTGTGCTCGCCGACCTCCAGGGCCCCAAGATCCGTCTGGAGACCTTCGCCGAGGGACCCGTCGAGCTGGTGCGCGGTGACGAGTTCACCATCACCACCGAGGACGTCCCCGGCGACAAGTCCATCTGCGGCACCACGTACAAGGGCCTGCCCGGCGACGTCTCCAAGGGCGACCAGGTCCTGATCAACGACGGAAACGTCGAGCTGCGCGTCGTCGAGGTCGAGGGCCCGCGGGTCAAGACGATCGTCGTCGAGGGCGGCGTCATCTCCGACCACAAGGGCATCAACCTGCCCGGCGCGGCGGTCAACGTCCCGGCCCTGTCCGAGAAGGACGTCGAGGACCTCCGCTTCGCGCTGCGCATGGGCTGCGACATGGTCGCCCTCTCCTTCGTCCGCGACGCCGACGACGTCAAGGACGTCCACAAGGTGATGGACGAGGAGGGCCGCCGGGTCCCGGTCATCGCCAAGGTCGAGAAGCCGCAGGCCGTCGAGAACATGGCGGACGTCGTCGCCGCCTTCGACGCCGTCATGGTGGCCCGCGGCGACCTCGCCGTGGAGTACCCGCTGGAGCGCGTCCCGATGGTGCAGAAGCGCCTCGTCGAGATGTGCCGCCGCAACGCCAAGCCGGTCATCGTCGCCACCCAGATGATGGAGTCGATGATCACCAACTCGCGGCCGACCCGCGCCGAGGCGAGCGACGTCGCCAACGCGATCCTGGACGGCGCGGACGCGGTCATGCTCTCCGCCGAGTCCTCGGTCGGCGCCTATCCGATCGAGACCGTGAAGACGATGTCGAAGATCGTCGCCGCGGCCGAGGAGGAGCTGCTCTCCAAGGGCCTGCAGCCGCTGGTCCCGGGCAAGAAGCCGCGCACCCAGGGCGGTTCGGTCGCCCGCGCGGCCTGCGAGATCGCCGACTTCCTGGGCGGCAAGGCGCTGATCGCCTTCACCCAGTCCGGCGACACGGCCCGCCGGCTCTCGCGCTACCGCGCGTCCCAGCCGATCCTGGCCTTCACGACGGACGAGGGCACCCGCAACCAGCTCACGCTGAGCTGGGGCGTCGAGTCCTTCCTCGTCCCGTTCGTGGACAACACCGACGCGATGGTCGACCTGGTCGACGCGGAGCTGCTCAAGCTCCAGCGCTACAACGCCGGCGACACGATGGTCATCACCGCCGGTTCCCCGCCCGGTGTCCCCGGCAGCACCAACATGGTGCGGGTCCACCACCTCGGTGGCGGCGACAAGAAGTGAGGCATGACGAGGGCCCCCGTCCGATCCGGACGGGGGCCCTCGTCATGTGCGGCTCCCGGAAGGGTCCTGGTGAGCGGGCGGTCAGCTCGGCTCGATGGTGTTGCGCAGGCCCGGGACCTTGAGCGTGCCGCCGAACTGGCCGGCCTGCTCGACGCGGGCGTTGGTGAACACGGCCCACGGCACGTCGAGCGGCGGCGGGGTCTGGGGGCTGAAGGTGACCGGGATGAGGCCGAAGAGGTTGCCCTTCAGCTCCTCCGTGTACATGGTCACCGTGCCGCCGCGCATGGTCGACGTCGACCCCGGGTTCGAGCGGACGTGGCCGGTCAGACCGTCGGAGTGGACCGTCAGCTGGTGCAGGTCCTTGATGTCCACCTCGTCCGCGGTGAACTTGAGGACCTTCTTGATCTTTCCGCCGGCGGTCTTCACCTCGACGATGCCGTGGTACTTGAGACCGCGCAGCTCCAGCCGGGTGGTCTGCAGGATCCACGCCTCGTCCGGGAGGAGCGGCATGCCGCTCTCCAGCTCGGCGGCGGCGAGCGCCTCCGGGTCGGCCTCGGGGCACGGGAAGCGCGGCTTGGCGCCGTCGGGGATGTCCTCGTCCTTCTTGGCGTCGAGGCCCTTGGCGTCCTCGGACAGCTCCTCGGTGGCGGCACCGGCCTTGTCCGCGGCGGCCTTGATGGCCTCCTTGGTCCTGTCGGTGACCGTGTCCGTCTTCGGGGCCGTCGTCTCCTTCGGGGCGTCCGGGGTGGCGGTCGTCGCCGTCGCCGTCGGCCTGGGCGCGGACGTGGTCGCGGTCGGCGTGGGCGCCGCCGTGGTCTTGTCCGGTCCGTCGAAGAGGTCCTTGAGCGCGTCGCCGACGCCCAGCGGGTCGAGCGGGTTGGCCGACTTCGTCGCCGTGGGGGTCGGGGCCGGGCTCGCCGTGGTGGTCACGTTGGGCGCGGGCGCCTGCGGCGGCGTCGTCGCGCCGGAGGTGGCCGTCGGCCGGGGCTCGGTGGTGGCCGAGGTCTCCGGCTCGGGCTTCCCGCTCGCGCTCGCGCTCGCCGTCGGCTTCGGGCTCTCCGTCTGCGCGGGCTTGGTGGTCTCGTCGGCCGTCGGCTCGTCCGAGCGGGTCACGCACGGACCGGGGGCGAACGGGATGTCCGTGGCGTCGTCGGCGAGGGCGAGCCGGGGGGCCAGGCCCATGCCCACGAGCACCGCGGTCGGCATGGCCGCGAGGGCCATCGCCTTGCCCGCGGGCACGCCCATCTTGGTCAGCAGCGACTTGCGCGGGGCCGCGTGGCGCGGTCCTCTCGGCGTCTGCGCCGCCGACTGTGTCTCGTCACCCCGCACTGTTCCTCCCGCCGTTGGCTTCGATCGTCTTTCCGGCCACCGGAGCCTCGGAGCCCTGCTGGGGAATCAGGGGCTGCGTCGTGCCGGTCGTGCCGTCGTGCATGTGCTCGCCCGGGTCGGTCTCCGGCTGCCCGTCGCCGTCCACCGGGCCCGCCGCCAGGGCCTGCTCCGGCACGGCCGCCCCGGCGTGCTCCTCGGCCTCGGCCTCTGCCGCGGCCGGATCGGCCGGTGCCCACGAGACGGACATGCCTCCGCCGACGAGCGCGAAGAGGAAGCCGACGACCAGGCCGCCGAAGTTCGATACGGGGATGGAGATGAGCCCGAGCACGATCGCCGCGACACCCGCGAAGACCCGGACGATGGGCTGGAACCACATCGTGAGCCCGAGCGTGATGAGCAGGACGCCGATGATCAGCGCACCGGCTCCGGCGGTGGTCTTCATGGCGAGCGTGACGTTGCCGAGGCGCATGTCCCCGTACGGGAGGTAGGCGATCGGGATGCCGCCGATGATGGTGAACAGGCCCGCCCAGAAGGGCCGGGACTGCCGCCAGACCCGGAACCGGTTCTCGTGGGGGACTCCGCTGGAAGCAGTGGTCTCGGCGCTCATGGAAACAGCTCCCTGAAAGCGGTGTTGCTGAGAGAAGTGGTGAAAAGGGCGTACAGCCGGAGCGGGTGGGGGCCGCACTCGACGGCCCCTCACCCTGGGGGCGTCAGTCCTGGAGGGACGTCTGCCTTAGAAGCACTCGGCCGACTTGCCCCGGTGCAGGGACAGGTTGAGGTCGGGCAGCTTGAAGGTGCCGGCGGTGGTCGCCCACGCCTTCTGCTCGACGTTGGAGAGCTTCGCGGTCTCGGCGCGCTGGCCGAAGCCGTACGGGTTGGCCTTGGTGCCCGGCTGGATGCCCGGCTTGCCCGGGGCCTTCGCCAGGTTGCCGGCGGCCACGCCGATGTCGATGTTGCCGAACTCGGCGTCGGTCTTCAGCGAGGAGACATCCAGGTAGATGTTCTTCGCGTAGACCTTTTCCTCGCCCGTGCCGGCCGTCAGCTGCAGCGTCACGTCACCGATGAACGGGACGTTCGGCGTCACGACGGACTGGCACATCTTGGTGATCCAGGCCTCGGAGAAGCCGGACACGGCGACCGGAGCGGCGAAGTCCTTGCCCTCCAGGTCCTTGCCGACGTCAACGCTTCCGTACTGCACGAAGTCGTTGCCGACGAGGCTGTCGGCCTTCACCTTGAACTCCTGGCCGGAGATGCTGAAGGACGCGGCGAGCGCGCCCTGGGCCAGGCCGACACCGATGGCGGCCGTCGCGGCCACGCTCGGCACCATGACGACGGCGAACCGCTTCCATCTGGTCCCGCCACGAACCTGGGACTTCATGAGAATTCCTCCTTCTCGGACGTACATCTCCGGATGGGCCCAGGGCCCGTCCTGGGATGGGAGAAGTGCTACGTCCTCGGGAAGGAGAGCGCCGAGGGCTCAGGCGGCACGACGCGCGTCCGAATCACCGGCGATCACCCCCGAGCGACAACCACTGGCCGCGCGGTCCGCGCGGCCGGATTGGACAGGCCCTGCCGATGAGAGCAGGAACCCCCCTGTCCACGACCGGCGACGTCGCCGCCGGCCCGCCCGGTGGGGACCCTCCGCCGCGCGCAGCCGGCGGGTGGGCCGGGCTGGTGCGGTGTCGGACCGAGCGTCGCCGATCGTGGTCCATTCCCGGCGCCCGCACAAGGGGGTTCGTTACTGGCTAGTAACGGCCTGATAACCACGGCACGACAGGCCGGTACCGTCCGGCAACGCAGGGTGCCGCCGCGTGACGCGACAAAGGATGATGAGGACGGAGAAATACGGACAGATTTCCGGGTTCGATTTACTGCAAGTAACAGCGGCCGCGATTACCAAGTTTTGGTAAAACGCGGCCGCCGAATGTCACCGTGTCGCCAAATCGTCCCGTTCCGCGGGCCCCTCAGGAGCCCGTACGGGAAGCGGCGGTCGGCTCAGAAGAGGGCGCTCGCCAGGGCCTGCCGGGCGGCCGTCACGCGCGGGTCCTCGGGGCCGATCACCTCGAAGAGCTCCAGCAGCCGGAGCCGCACCGTGTCCCGGTCCTCGCCGGACGTGCGGCGCACCGCGTCCACCAGTCGCCCGAAGGCGTCCTGGACGTGACCGCCCACCAGGTCGAGGTCGGCGGCGGCGATCTGCGCGGCGACGTCCGCCGGGTTGTCGGCCGCGTTCTTCCGCACCGCCTGCGGGTCCACGCCCTGCACCCGGGACAGCAGCTCCGCCTGGGCGAGCCCCAGCTTGGCCTCGGGGTGCTCCGGGTCGTCGACGAGCACGTTCTTGTACGCCTGGACGGCGCCGGCCAGGTCGCCCGCGTCGAGCGCGGACATGGCCGCCTCCAGGAGGGCGTCGTACGGGCCGGCCGGGACGCCGGCGCTCGGCGCGCCCTCGGCGTCGGGGTCGACCTGGATGCCGGTGAGGCCGAAGCGCTCCTCGGCGACCTGGACCAGCTGGTCGAGGGTCTGGCGGATCTGCGCCTCGGGGGCCGCGCCCTGGAAGAGCGGCAGCGCCTGACCGGCGACCACCGCGAAAACGGCCGGAATTCCCTGGATGCCGAACTGCTGCATCAGCATCTGGTTGGCGTCGACGTCGACCTTGGCCAGCAGGAAGCGGCCGTTGTACTCGACGGCCAGGCGCTCGAGGAGCGGGCCGAGCTGCTTGCACGGCTCGCACCACTCGGCCCAGAAGTCGATGACGACCGGGACCTCGGCGGAGCGCTGGAGCACGTCGCGCTCGAAGCCCGCCTCGTCGACGTCGATCACCAGGGCAGAGGGGGCGACGGCGGCCGTACCGCCGTGCCGGGCGGCCTCGGCGCGCGCCGCCTCGGCCTTCGCCTTGGCCTCGCCGGCCGCCTTCACCGCGGCGAGGTCGACGACGCCGCTCATGGACATGTTTCGGGGCTGCATGCCTACATCCTCCCCCCTCCGCGCGCGTAACCGGTAAGCCATGGCCGAACCGTGCCGCCCGGTGGCCGGACAGCACGGTTCCGCCTGCGTGTTCCGCTGTTCTTGTGCGCCGGGTCCCCACCTGGCGCAGTGGTTGTCGCGAGGGCTGCTCATGCCTTTCGCTACGGGTCGTAGCGTAATGGTGAGCCCCGCCCCGCGGGGAGAGTCGGGCCGTGAACTGCCTCACATCACTGGCCTCTGGCGCAATACCTACCGGCGGGTATGGTCGACGTCCATGTGTAGCCGCACCCGTTCCCGCAACCGCACCGGACGACCGCGCTCCGCGGAGGCCGACACGGCCATCCTGGAGGCGACCCGGGCGGTTCTCGTGGAGCTGGGCTGGTCCAAGCTGAGCATGGGCGACGTGGCGACCAGGGCCGGAGTCGCCAAGACCACGCTCTACCGGCGCTGGGCCAACAAGAACGAACTCGTGGTGGACGCCGTCGCCGTCCTCTTCGACGAACTCGAGCTGCCCGATCTGGGTTCCCTCCAGGCCGACATCGAAAACGTCGTGCTGCAGTTCGGCGCGCTCCTCGAACGCCCCGAGACCAGGACGGCCCTGATGGCGGTGGTCGCCGAGTCCACCCGCGACGAGCCGCTGCGCGAGCGCATCCGCGCCTCGATCGTGGACCGCCAGAAGCGCCTGGTCCTGGAGGGCCGCCAGCGCGCACAGGAGCGGGGCGAGCTCCCCGACAAGCGCGATCCGGCCACCGTGGCGGCCGTCGACGACCTCATCTTCGACGTGGTCGCGGGGGGGGGGGGGCGCAGCCCACCTGGGGGGGGCGAGGAGGGGGAGAAGGGGGGGGGGGGGGGGGTGAAAGGAACCGTCTTCTGGGGCGCGAGAAGGGTGGG
>NZ_JBHXFE010000031.1:0-20881 GCF_042722475.1 Streptomyces sp. NPDC127092 | reverse complement strand
GTGGTCCACCGCGCCCTGGTGAGCGCCGAGCCGGTGGACGAGGCGTGGGTGCGGCGGCTCACGGCCCTGCTGCTCGGCGGCCTGACGGCGGCGGCGGAACTGTAGCCGGCGAGCGGTGGACACGTAGC
Organism: Streptomyces sp. NPDC127092; assembly: GCF_042722475.1. Lineage (NCBI taxonomy): Bacteria > Bacillati > Actinomycetota > Actinomycetes > Kitasatosporales > Streptomycetaceae > Streptomyces > Streptomyces sp. NPDC127092. The sequence continues at coordinate 20,753 of NZ_JBHXFE010000031.1, read as the reverse complement.
CGTGGACGGGCGGCCGCGGTCACGCGGCCGCGGCCACCGACGACGACGCCCCCGCACGACCGGCAGGTCGTAGGGGGGCGTCTTGGCCGGATGCGCGCGGCCGTCGCGCGCGGCCGGTCGCGCACGGGGGGTTCCGTACGGCTAGAAGCCGGCCGGCTCGACGTACACGCCCCACTCGTCGCGGAGCACGTCGCAGATCTCGCCGAGGGTGGCCTCCGCCCGTACGGCGTCGAGCATCGGCGGGATCATGTTGGAGCCGTCCCGGGCCGCGGCCAGCATCGCGTCCAGGGACGCGCGGACCTTCGCCTCGTCGCGGCGGCCCTTGCGCTCGCCGAGCACCCGGACCTGCTCCCACTCGACCTCGTGGCTGACCCGCAGGATCTCCAGGTCGCCGGTGACCGAGCCGTGGTGCACGTTGACGCCGACGACCCGCTTCTCGCCCTTCTCCAGCGCCTGCTGGTAGCGGAAGGCGGACTCGGCGATCTCGCCGGTGAACCAGCCGTCCTCGATGCCGCGGAGGATGCCCGAGGTGATCGGCCCGATCGGGTGCTTGCCGTCGGGGTGCGCCCGCAGCCCGCGCTCCTTGATCTGGTCGAAGATCTTCTCGGCGTCCGCCTCGATCCGGTCGGTCAGCTGCTCGATGTACCAGGAACCGCCCAGCGGGTCGGCCACGTTGGCCACACCGGTCTCCTCCATCAGCACCTGCTGCGTGCGCAGGGCGATCTCGGCGGCCTGCTCGCTGGGGAGCGCGAGGGTCTCGTCGAGGGCGTTGGTGTGCAGGGAGTTGGTGCCGCCGAGCACGGCCGCGAGGGCCTCGACCGCGGTGCGCACGACGTTGTTGTACGGCTGCTGGGCGGTGAGCGAGACACCGGCGGTCTGGGTGTGGAAGCGGAGCCACTGCGCCTTGTCGGTCTTCGCGCCGTAGACCTCCTTCATCCAGCGGGCCCAGATCCGGCGGGCGGCGCGGAACTTGGCGATCTCCTCGAAGAAGTCGAGGTGCGCGTCGAAGAAGAAGGAGAGGCCGGGCGCGAAGACGTCCACGTCGAGGCCGCGGGAGAGGCCGAGTTCGACGTAGCCGAAGCCGTCGGCGAGGGTGTAGGCGAGTTCCTGCGCGGCCGTCGCCCCGGCCTCGCGGATGTGGTAGCCGGAGACGGAGAGCGGCTTGTACGCGGGGATGCCGGCCGCGCAGTGCTCCATCAGGTCGCCGATCAGACGCAGGTGCGGCTCGGGCGGGAAGAGCCACTCCTTCTGCGCGATGTACTCCTTGAAGATGTCGGTCTGGAGCGTGCCGTTGAGCACGGCCGGGTCGACGCCCTGGCGCTCGGCCGCGACCAGGTACATGCAGAAGACGGGCACGGCGGGCCCGGAGATGGTCATGGAGGTCGTGACGTCGCCGAGCGGGATGTCCTTGAACAGGACCTCCATGTCGGCGGCGGAGTCGATGGCGACGCCGCAGTGGCCGACCTCGCCGAGGGAGCGCGGGTCGTCGGAGTCGCGGCCCATGAGGGTGGGCATGTCGAAGGCGACCGAGAGCCCGCCGCCGCCGGCGGCGAGGATCATCTTGTAGCGCTCGTTGGTCTGCTCGGCGTTGCCGAAGCCGGCGAACTGGCGGATGGTCCAGGTCCGGCCGCGGTAGCCGGTCGGGTGCAGGCCACGGGTGAAGGGGTACTCACCGGGCCAGCCGATGCGCTCGAACCCCTCGTAGGTGTCGCCCGGCCGGGGCCCGTAGACCGGTTCGACCTGGTCCCCGGAGAGCGTGGTGAAGTCGGCGTCGCGCTTGCGGGCCTTGTCGTAACGGGCCTGCCAGCGACGGCGGCCTTCCTCGATGGCGTCAGCGTCCATGCTTCGAATTTACTAGGACGTCCTAGTAAATGTCGATGGCAAACCTCCGCACATGCGTGCGGAGGTGCGTCGTGAGCCTCGGCTCAGGCCTCGGCGGGAGCCGGCTGCGCGCCGCTGACCAGCGGAAGCGTGTCGCGGACGACCTTGCGCTCGACGAAGAAGGCGGCGAAGGGAATCGTCCCGGACAGCAGCACCCACAGGAGCCGCCCGAACGGCCACTTCGCCTTGGAGCCCAGGTCGAAGGCGAAGATCAGGTAGATGATGTAGAGGACCCCGTGAGCCTGGGAGACCGCGAACGTCACGTCCTCGCCGGTGTCGAAGCCGTACTTGAAGACCATGCACGTGCAGAGCACGAGCAGCATGACGGCGGTCACGTACGCCATGACGCGGTAGCGGGTCAGCACGCTGGATTTCATGCCGTCGAGCGTAACCGCACGTTCCGGGCGATCTTCGCGCGGGTCAGGACTCCTCGAAGTCGTGCGCCGCGACCCGCAGCGGCCGGAGCATCGCGAAGATCTCGGCGCATTCCTCGGCGTCGTAGGCGCCGAGCCCGAAGTCCATCTCCATCAGGTCGCGGGTGGCCGCCTCGACGACCTCACGCCCCTTCTCGGTGATCGAGGCGAGCGTCCCGCGACCGTCGTTCGGGTTGGGCCGCTTGTCGACCAGACCCGACTTCACCAGGCGGTCGACGGTGTTGGTCACCGAGGTGGGGTGCACCATGAGCCGCTCGCCGATCTTGGACATCGGCAGCTCGCCGGCCTTGGAGAAGGTGAGCAGCACCAGTGCCTCGTAGCGGGCGAAGGTCAGCCCGTACGGCTTGACCACGGCGTCGACCTCGGCCAGCAGGATCTGGTGGGCCCGCATGATCGAGGTGATCGCGGCCATGGAGGGGACCGGGCCCCAGCGCTTCTGCCAGAGCTCGTCGGCGCGGGCGATGGGGTCGAAGGGGAGACTCAGCGGCTTCGGCACGCCTCGACCTTACCCACTGGTCATATGGCGGTCAGCCGCGTCTCGCCTTTCGGTCGCCCGGACCTCCAGGACCAGCAGGACCGCGCCGAGCGTGCCGAGGATCCCGGCGCCGGCGACGACGGTGTGCACGGCGGCGAACTCGGCGGCGAGTCCGGCCGCGGCCATCCCGACGCCCTGCGCGGTCATCATGCCGGCGGACATCAGCGTCATCGCCCGGCCCCGCCGGTCACCGGGGACGGCGGCGACGAACCAGGCGTCGAGGCCGAGGGTGTACGCGGCGGTGGCGCCGGCCAGGAAGAGCGCGGCGGCGGCGAGGGCGGCGCCGGGCGCGAGCGCGTAGAGGAGGAAGGGCAGCGTGCCGGTGACGGCGAGCGGGATCACGATCCGGGAGCGGACGGCGGGGCCCAGGACGGACCCGGCGAGCAGCTCGCCCGCGATCGTGCCGACGGGCAGCGCGCACATGAGCAGGCCGAGGGCGGCGGTGGAGAGGCCGGTCTCGTCGGCGTAGGGCGCGGCGAGCGCCTCGGGGACGACGGCGAACATCGGCGGCACCCAGAACATCAGCAGGAGCGCGCGGATCCGCCGGTCGCGCAGCAGGCCCCAGGTGGCGCGGAACCCCTCACGCCCGCCTTCGGCGGCGCGGGCGGGCCGGCGGGCGGTGCCGAGGCGGAGGAGCAGCGCGGAGAGCAGGAAGGTGGCGGCGGTGACGAGCAGCGCGCCGCGCGGCGGCACGACGGTGAGCAGGACGCCGCCGACGGCGAAGCCGGTGAGCAGCGCGCTCTGCGAGACGATCCGCAGCAGCGACCGGCCGAGGACGAAGAGGTCGCCCTCGCCGAGGACGTCGGCGAGGGTCGCGGTCCGCGTGCCCTGGAAGACGGGTGCGACGACGGCGACGGCGCACCGGAGCGCGAGCAGCGCGGCGACGGGTGTGAGGGGCACGGCCATGAGGGCGACGCAGCCGGCGCAGAGCAGGTCGCAGGCGACGAGCACCCGCCGTGGCGGGACCCGGTCGGCGAGCCCGGCGAGCACGGTGCCGCCGAAGAGGTAGGGCAGGAAGCCGAGCGCGAAGGTGAGCGAGGAGAGCAGCGGCGAGCGGGTGAGGTGGTAGACGAGGACGGTGAGGGCGAGTTCGCTGACGACGACGCCGAGCAGCGAGCAGAGGTGGGCGGCGAACACGAAGCGGAACTCGCGGACGGCGAAGACGGCGCGGTAGCCGATGGCGGGCGGTTCGGGGGCGAGCCTGGGCGGTTCGGCGGCTGGGCCGGGCGGTTCGGGGGCGGGGCCGGGCGGTTCGGGGGCGGGGCCGGGCAGGGGCGCCGTCTCGGGCGGCCGGGTGTCGTTCGTGGGCATGGACGCAGGGTGCGGGCGGGCCGCGGTCGCGCCCTAGACTTTCGGCTCAGGCCGAATCCTGGCCGTCCGCCCGCCTCCGGAGGCCCCGTGCCGTACCACCTGCACTTCGGTGAGGCCGATCCGCTGCGCATCCGGTTCGCGATCTCGCCCCTGTGGGAGACGCAGTCGGCGGTGCGGGTGCTCGCGCGGCCGGGGCAGCAGAAGTACCACCTGCCGTGGTTGCGGCGGATCGCCAAGGCGGCGCGGGGGCTCGACCTCGCGCCGCTGCAGCTCCTGATGCCGTTGCGCGGGCACAGCCCGGACTGTCTGTATCCCCCGCCGCTGCGGCCCTCCGGCGACTTCGCCGAGGAGATCGCGGCCGTACGGGCGACGGACCCGGCCGTCGCCGCCGCGGACTTCGCGCGGGCGCTGGCGGACACGCCGGGGGCGGCCGGGAGCGCGGAGGGCCGGCGGATCCTGGCGGATCCGGCGGCCTCGCTCGCGCGGCTCGCGGACCTTCTGGAGCGGGCCTGGGCGGTGCTGGTCGAGCCGGAGTGGCCGCGGCTGCGGGCGCTCCTGGAGGCGGACGTCGCCTATCACTCGCGGCGGCTGGCCGAGGGCGGTCTGGAGCGGCTGCTCGACGAGCTGCACCCGGCCTTCGGCTGGTCGGAGGAGACGGGCACGCTCGTCGTGGACTACCGCGGCGAGCACGTCCGCGCGCTGGACGGCCAGGGGCTCGTCCTGCTGCCGTCGGTGTTCATCTGGCCGGAGGTGGTGAGCGGTTTCGATCCTCCCTGGCAGCCGACCGTCGCCTATCCGGCGCGGGGCATCGGCGGGCTGTGGACGGAGCCCCGTGAGCGGACGCCGGACGCGCTGGCCCGGCTGCTCGGCCGGGCGCGGGCGGACGTGCTGTGCGCGCTGGACGAGCCGGCGGGCACCTCGGCGCTCGCGCACCGGCTCGGGCTCGCGCCGTCGTCGGTGTCGGCGCATCTGTCGGTGCTGCGGGCGGCCGGGCTGCTGACCTCCCGGCGTTACGGGCACCAGGTGCTGTACGAGCGGACGCCGCTGGGCATCGCGCTGGCGGTGTCGCAGCAGGACGACGACTGACCGTTATGTCACGATGGCCCGGCCTGTGCCGTATCGCGTGACTCGGCGCCGCAGGCCGTACCCGTACGCAGCCCGTAACCCGTAGCCCGTAGCCGACCCTGGGGGCCGGATGTCCCGTCGCCGTCGTTCCCTCGCCACCGCCGCCCTCGCCGCCGCGCTGCTGCTCACGGGGTGCGGCACGGACGGCGACGGGCCGCCCTCCCCCGTCGGGCCGCCCTCGGGGCGCGGCGAGGCCGCGCCGCCCACCGGCGGCTCGCCGTTCTGGGTGGACCCGGAGAGCGACGCGGCCCGGCAGGTGAAGGAGTACGAGGCCCAGGGCCGCACGGAAGACGCCAGGGTCCTGCGGCGGATCTCGGAGCGGCCGGTGGCCGAATGGCCGGCCGGCGACAACCCCGTGCCGGACGTGACCCGGGCGGTCGACGGCGCGGCGCGGGACGGGCGCACGGTCGTCCTCGTCGCGTACAACATCCCGCACCGCGACTGCGGCATGTACTCGGCGGGCGGCGCGCACGACGCCCAGGCCTACCGCCAGTGGGTGGACTCCTTCGCCTCCGCCATCGGCGACGCGCCCGCGGTCGTGGTCCTGGAGCCGGACGCGGTGCCGCACGTCGTGGACGGCTGCACCCCGGGCGAGTACCACGAGGAGCGGCTCCGGCTGCTCTCCGAGGCGGTGCAGCGGTTCAAGCGGCAGCCGCGCACCCGGGTCTATCTCGACGCGGGCAACCCGGCCTGGATCGACGACCCGAACAAGCTGGTGGAGCCGCTGCGCCGGGCGGGCGTCGCCCGCGCCGACGGCTTCGCGCTGAACGTCTCCAACTTCCAGACCAACGACGTCGTCCGCGGCTTCGGCGCCGGTCTGTCCCGGCTGCTGGACGGCGCCCACTTCACCGTGGACACCAGCCGCAACGGCGACGGCCCCCTCCCGGGCGACCGGGAGGAGGCCTGGTGCAATCCGCCGGGCCGGGCGCTCGGCGTGCCGCCGACCGACCGGACCGGGGACGAGCTGGTCGACGCCTATCTGTGGATCAAGCGGCCCGGCGACTCGGACGGCCCCTGCCGGGGCGGCCCGGCCGCCGGCACCTGGTGGCCCGACTACGCCCTGGGCCTGGCCCGGCGGGCCAGGTCCTGACCCGGGCCGGTCGCGCGCCTCACGACACCTGGATCCACTTCGCCTCGGACGGGATGCCGTCCTGGTCGGTCACGAACAGCATGTACCAGCCGGGCGGCACCAGCGTCTTCTCCTTGGGCGCCTCCACGGTGACGGTCGTCCCGTCCGCGCCCTTCCGCAGGCCCAGCTCGACCGAGCGCTGTTCGACGTCGGTGGTGTGCGTGACGGCGCTGGGCCGCATCAGCCGGGCCTTGGCGATCCGGGCCGCGTCCTTGGTCTTGAAGGTGGCGCGGCCGTTCTGGTCGAGTTCCCGCGGGCCCTCGCCGAGCACCGGCCGGTTGGCGCCGCCGCGGTGCAGGCTGGGCGGGGTGAAGACCTCGATGCGCTGTTCGAAGGTGCCGAGCTTGGTGTTGTCGGCGTCGTCGAAGAGCGGGTCGGAGCCGAAGGTGGCGACCCGTCCGTCGGGCAGCAGCAGCGCCTCGGAGTGGTAGTTGCGGCCGACGGTGGGCGCGGCGGCCTCGTTGAAGGTGTTGGACCTCGGGTCGTAGAACTGGGCCTTGAGGATGTCGCTGCCGCCGCGGCCGCGGTAGTCGCCCGAGCCGCCGCTGGTGAAGACGGTGTCGTCGGGCATGAGCACGCTGCTGAGGTAGCGGGTGCCCTGCGGCAGCGCCGGCCCGTCGCTGAAGACGGGGCTGTCCTTGGACAGGTCGATGATCGAGGTGCGGGCGGTGGAGGCGGGCGACTCGCCGACCCCTCCGCCGCCGAGGACCATGACCTTCTGGTCCTGCACGGGCGGCAGCATCAGGGAGGCGGAGGTCTCCAGCTGGTCGGGGTCGGTGAGTCCGCCCAGCCGGGTGAAGGAGTTCTTCTTCAGGTCCCACAGGCCGGGCTCGCGGCCCTTCTCGGCCGGGCCGTAGCCGGCGTTGGAGCCGGTGTAGAGGAGCTTGCCGCCCTTGGTGAGGAAGAGCGCCGGGTAGGTGGGGAAGTAGCGGAACGGGCCCTTGGACCACTTCTTGGTCTTCGGGTCGTAGATCTCGTTGTCGCCGGGCACGACGTCGCCGACGTCGTTGAGCCCGGACACGGCGAGCACCCTGCCGTCGTCGAGGGTGACGAGCGTCGGGTACCAGCGGGCGTCCTTCATGGGCGCGACCGGGATGTAGCGCTCGGCCTTCGGGTCGAACTCGTACGCGGCCTTGATGCCCTGGAAGTCCTGCTTCTCGGTGGTGAGTTTCTGCGCGAGCCCGTAGACGTTGTCGGCGTCCTCGCCCTTGAGGCCGACGACCTCGTACTGCGCGGCCTCGGTGGTGAGCGCCTGCGGGCCCTCCTTCCTCGCCTCGACGAAGACCCGGGCCTCGGCGGCGGTGACCTTCGTCTTCCACGGCTTCATCTGGCCGCTCTTGAAGTACGAGATCTCGAACTCGCGCTTGGCCTTGGGCACGGTGACGTCGAACTTCGACACGTACTCGACGCCGGACGGCGAGCGGAAGACGGTGCCCTTCCTGAGGGTGACCGCCTTGTCGGGGCTCTCGTTCTTGACCCGCATGCCGCCGCCGGCCTTCCTGACCTCGCCGTCGAGGACCTCGTAGCGGGCGGTGCCGCCGGCCACGAGGAGGCGGCCGTCGGGCAGCTGGGTGTGGCCGGAGCAGAAGAAGTCCTCCGGTGTCGGAACCGACTTGAAGGTGTTCTTCACCGGGTCCCAGAGGATCGTCTCGAAGGTGCCGGAGTCGAACTTCTTCTGGTCGTTGCCGGATCCGGCGATGAGCAGCACCTTGCCGGTGTGCAGCAGGGCGGCGTGGATGGCGTTGACGCGGTACTGCTCGGGCACGTCGACCACGCCCCAGGAGCCGTACTTCCGCATGTACCCGGGCTGGGCGATCTTGTACGCGTGGTACTTCTCGGTGGCGAAGGAGACGGCGGCCGGGGCGTTGAGGGCCGCGAGCACGAGCACGGCGCCGCTGCCGAGCAGGGTCTTCTTGAACTGCTGGGACGGCCGGTAGGCCATGGCTCAGTTCCCTCCGGTCGTCGTGGGCGCGGTCGCCGTGGTGGGCGTCGGCCCGGTCGTGGCGGGGGTGGCGACGACGGTGACGCCGGCGGCGGCGTGGGCCCGGCCGCGGGCGCGGGCCCGGGCCCGGGCGGCGGCGCGGATCCGCAGCCGGCGCCGGTCGCGCAGCTCGCCGAGGGCCCACACGGCGACCGGGGCGAGCGCGATGACCAGGGCGAGCACCGCCCAGGTGCGCATGGCGGCGTGGGTGTGGCCGAGGCGGACGGAGGCGACGAGGGAGGCGACGAGGACCGCCGCCCAGTAGAGGTGGATGCGGAAGGTGAGGAGCCGGTCGGGGCTGGACTCGCCGCCCTTGGGGGTGACGACGAAGCGGCCGCGGGTGCGCAGGAGCGCGGAGCCGAGGGACTTGAGGTAGATCGGCGCGGACAGCGCGGACATCGCCATGCCGGCGAGTCCGCCGGAGCCCTCGGGTTCGTGGGGCGAGACGTTGTGGCGGCGGTTCCAGAGGTAGAGGCCGATCTGGAGGGCGACGGCGTCGCTGTAGATCATCAGCCAGACCGAGGAGGAGACCTGGGTGCCGGAGGCGCCGAGCCACAGGAAGAGGACGCAGGAGAGGATGCCGAGGAACCAGTTGACGGCCGTCATCGGGTAGTAGACGAGCATCAGCGTGTAGTTGAGGAGCCGCCCGGGCGGGGTGCGGAAGGGCGCCTTCCAGTACTGCTTGAGCAGCGTCTCGTAGGTGCCGCGCGACCAGCGCAGCTGCTGGGTGAAGAAGTCCGTCCAGGAGGCGGGGCCCTCGCCCACCGCGAGGACGTCGGGGGTGTAGACGGAGCGCCAGAAGCGGCCGGTGCGCGGGTTCTTCCGCCGGTGCAGCTCGAAGCCGGTGGCCATGTCCTCGGTGATGGAGTCGTACAGTCCGCCGATCTGCCGGAGGGCGGTGATGCGGACGACGTTGTTGGTGCCGACGAACATGGGGGCGCGGTAGCGGTTGCCGGCCCGCTGGATGAGCGCGTGGAAGAGGAACTGCTGCGACTCGGCGGCCTTGGTGACGGCCGAGGTGTAGTTGCCGTAGACCTGCGGGCCGACGACGAAGGCGACATCGGGGTCGCGGAAGTAGCCGAGCATGCGCTCCAGGAAGTTCGGCAGCGGCACGTGGTCGGTGTCCACGGAGGCGAAGAAGTCGTAGGCGTCGCCGTGCATGGCGAGCCAGGCGTTGTAGTTGCCGTGCTTGGTGCGGGCCTTGTGGACACCCTTCTTGCGGTTCCACTCGGGGACGCCCGCGCGGGTGAAGTGCCGGACGCCGAGCTGCTCGCACAGCGCCTTGGCGCCGGGGTCGTCGCCCTCGTCGAGCAGCCACACGTCGAGCGGCCCGTCGTGGCGCAGCCGTACGGCGCCTTCGAGGGTGGCCCGGACCATGGAGAGCGGTTCCTTGCCGGGCACGTAGGTGGTGAGGAAGGCGACCCGGGTGCCGGGCTCGGGGCGCACGGGTATGGGGTCGCGGGCGACGAGGGTGGCGTGGGCGATCGAGGTGACGTTGACCAGCATGAAGAAGCAGATGAGCCCGATCGACACGAGCATCACGGTGTCGTACGGGACCCGCCAGGCGTCGTCGCCCTCGCGGACGGTCCAGTGGCTCGGCCAGACGAGGTAGACCAGGAGCAGCGCCGAGAGCAGCGGCGCGAGCCCCATGAGGACGACGGCTCGTATTCGGTGCGGTTCCTTCGAGAGCAGACTCCGGTACTGCACCCGGTAGGTGCCCCCCGCCCGGTCCGGTTCCGTGAGGGGACCGGCGAGTCGGCTGTAGGTGTCGTAGTCGTAGCCTCGCGGCCGCACGGTGCCTCCAGCTGTCGTCGAACCTGTCGATAGCCCCACGAAAGGGGACATTCATCGGCGTGTCGACTGGGAAGCGTCCGAGTGAGGGTATTTCACGAAAGGCGGACCGCTGGGCGCAACGGGTGACGGCCCGGTTCCGCCGTCCGGCCCTACGGAGCCTCAGCCCTCCCGCCCGTCACCGGAGTCGGTCGCCCGCCCGAAGCCGTCGACGAAGGCGGTCAGCAGCCGCGCGAACGCGAGCCGGTCGGCGTCCGGCCAGTCGGCCATCGCCCTGGCGAAGACCCGCTGCCGGAAGCGGTGGGTGCGGTCGACCTGCTCCTGGCCCTCGGCGGTGAGCGCGAGCAGCGCGCGCCGGGCGTCGGAGGGGTCGGGCCGGCGGCTGACCCAGCCCTCCTCGACGGCGCGCAGGACGAGCCGGCTGGCCCGCGGCTGGTCCACGCCGAGCGCGGCGGCGACGTCGGTGACCGAGCAGCTCCCGCCCCGGCCCTCGACGGCGTCGAGGACGCCGAAGAGCGTGGGGTCGACCGCCCGGCCGCCCTCGGGCGGCGCGAGGCGGCCGAGCGAGCGGCGGGTCTGACTGCGGCGGATGGCGACCATGGCCCGCTCGACGGCGACCAGGGCTTCCCGCTGCTCCTTTTCCTGCATGCGCTCCTCCGGCATGCATGCTAGTTTACAACTGTTGTAAAACTACATGCATCGGGGGATGCCACATGATCAGGGAAGACGTCCGTACGCAGCGCCCGTTCGGCTACTGGCTGAAGCACATCGACGGCGCGATCGAGGCGGCCATGGCCCGCCTGTTCGCGGCCGACGGTCTCGCCCGCCGGCACTGGCAGGTCCTGCACACGCTCGCGTACGGACCCGCCACGCCCGCCGAGCTCGACACGGCCGTCGCGCCGTTCCTGTCCGCCGGCGAGCCGACCGTACGCCCGTACGTCGACGACCTCGCCGGGCGCGGCTGGGCCAGCCGCGCCGAGGACGGCACCGTGGCGCTGACCGAGAAGGGCCGCGGGGCGCACCGGCGGATCGCCGAACAGGTCGGCGCCCTGCGGGCCCGGGTGACGGAGAGCCTGTCGCCCGAGGAGTACGGGACGCTCGTGGGTCTCCTCCAGCGCGTCGCCGCCCACCTGGACACGGAAGAGCCCCGCACCGCCCGGGGGGGGGTGGGGGTCCCCCCAGAAACGAGCGCGGGCCGGCTCAGCCGGCCAGGTGGCGCTCCACGGTGTCGACCTTGGCGGTCAGCCCGTCCGTGACACCGGGCCGGATGTCGGCCTTCAGGACGACGGAGACGCGCGGCGCCCGCGCCTCCACGGCGGCGACGGCGCGCTTCACGACGTCCATCACCTCGTCCCACTCACCCTCGATCGAGGTGAACATGGCGTCCGTACGGTTCGGCAGGCCCGACTCCCGGACGACGCGTACCGCGTCGGCGACGTACTCGCCGACTTCCTCGCCCACGCCCAGCGGGGTCACGGAGAAGGCGACGATCACGCGTTCACCACGCCTTCGCGGCGGGCGCGGGAGGCGATGACCGCCGCCTCGGCCTCGCGCTTGAGCTTGCGCTCCGCGAAGAAGCCGCCGAGGGGCAGCACGGAGAGGACGAAGTAGACCGCCGCCGTCTTGAAGGACCACTTGGTGCGGTTCCAGGCGTCCAGCCAGAAGAGCACGTACAGGATGAAGAGGATGCCGTGGATCGCGCCCATCACCGGCACCGCGTTGAAGTCCGTCGTCCGCTTCAGCACCGAGCAGACCAGGAGCAGCAGGAACGACACGGCCTCCGGCGCGGAGACGAGCCGGAGCCGGTGCAGGGAGGAAGCGGTCTTGATGTCCACGGGAGGGGTCACCTTCGTTCGGATCTTGTGAACGGATGCACAAGGGCCGTTCCATTGTGCACGTCGACTTTGCTGTCTCTTTATCCGGGGGCCCAGTACCTTCCCTTCGTGGCAACGTTCCGACTCCAAGGCAGCAAAGTGCTCGCCGTGACCATGACCGGCGACGCCGTGAAGGCGAAGAACGGCTCGATGGTCGCCTACGACGGCCAGATGGCCTTCAAGAAGATGTCCGGCGGCGGTGAGGGCCTGCGCGGCATGGTCACCCGCAGGCTGACCGGTGAGCAGATGGAGGTGATGGAGGTCCGCGGTCAGGGAACCTGCTGGTTCGCCGACCGGGCCTCCGAGATCAACCTCGTCCAGCTCCACGGCGACAAGCTGTACGTCGAGGCGAGCAACCTGCTCTGTACCGACGCCGGCCTGCGCACCGGCACGACCTTCACCGGACTGCGCGGCGGCGCGACCGGCAACGGCCTGTTCACGACGACGGTCGAGGGCACCGGCCAGGCCGCGATCATGTCCGACGGCCCCGCGGTCGTGCTCCGGGTGACCCCGCAGTACCCGCTGTCCGTCGACCCCGGCGCGTACATCGCCCACCAGGGCAACCTCCAGCAGCACTTCCAGTCGGGCGTGACCTTCCGCACCTTCATGGGCGAGGGCGGCGGCGAGGCCTTCCAGATCCGCTTCGAGGGCGACGGGCTCGTGTACGTCCAGCCCAGCGAGCGGAACACGATCGGAGGCGACGTCTGATGCCGTTCCGGGAGATCAACTCCAAGATGGTCGAGGCCACGGTGATCCCGGGGCAGCGGCTGTTCAGCCAGCGGGGCGCGATGCTGGCGTACCGCGGCGACGTCACTTTCACGCCGAACATCGCCGGCGGCCAGGGCGGCCTGATGTCGATGATCGGGCGCCGGGTGGCCGGTGAGGCGACCCCGCTGATGACCGTCGAGGGCAGCGGCACGGTGATGTTCGGGCACGGCGGGCACCACATCCAGGTGATCGCGCTGACCGGTGACACCCTCTACGTGGAGGCCGACCGGCTGCTCGCCTTCGACGGCACCCTGGAGCAGGGCACCATGTTCATGGGCTCGCAGGGCGGCGTCATGGGCATGGTCCGCGGCCAGGTGACCGGCCAGGGCCTGTTCACCACCACGCTCAAGGGCCACGGCTCGGTGGCCGTGATGGCGCACGGCGGGGTCATCGAGCTGCCGATCACGCCGGGCCGGCCGGTGCACGTCGACCCGCAGGCGTACGTGGCGCACCACGGGGACGTGCGCAACAAGCTGTCGACCGCGCTGGGCTGGCGGGACATGGTGGGCCGCGGCTCGGGCGAGGCGTTCCAGCTGGAGCTGAGCGGCAGCGGTGCGGTGTACGTGCAGGCGTCGGAGGAGAAGCTGTGAACACCTTTATGGCCGGGGGCCCCACGGTGCTCGACCCGCATTCCCTGCCGAGCGACGACAACGTCAACCCGTACACCTTCTGCGTGGAGCTCAAGGGCTCCCAGTGGTTCCTGCAGAAGGGCAAGATGATCGCCTACTACGGGCAGATCGAGTTCAACGGCATCGGCCACGGCCGGCTCGACCGGCTGGTGCGGACGTCCTTCCACTCGCCGTTGCACGCGAGCGACTGGGTGGTGGCGGAGGGCAGCGGCAAGATGCTGCTCGCCGACCGGGCCTTCGACGTGAACTCGTACGACCTGGACGAGGGCAACCTGACGATCCGTTCGGGAAATCTGCTCGCGTACCAGCCGTCGCTGGCGCTGAAGCAGTCGATCGTGCCGGGCTTCGTCACGCTGATCGGCACCGGCAAGTTCGTCGCCGCCTCGAACGGTCCGGTGGTCTTCATGGAGCCGCCGCTGCGGGTGGATCCGCAGGCGCTGGTGGGCTGGGCCGACTGCCCGTCGCCCTGCCACCACTACGACCACGGGTACCTGACGGGCGTGATGGGCGGCGTGCGGGCCCTGACGGGAATCGGCGGCAGCTCGGGCGAGGAGCACCAGTTCGAGTTCGTCGGAGCGGGTACCGTACTGCTCCAGTCGACGGAGCTGCTGATGCCCGAACGGGCGATCGGCGAGCCGGGGGCGCAGCCTGGTGTGCCGGGCGGTCACGCAGGGGCGGGAGCGCACGGATCCGGCCAGGGGCCGCTGGGTTCGGTACCGCGCCTTCCCGGACAGCTCGGCGACCTGCAGCGTCGCTTCGGTTTGTGAGCGGTAGTCTGCGGAGCGTGACGCGTCGAACACACTCCCAGAACTCGTCCAGTATTCAACTTCTTTAGGTAGAATCCACACATGGAGACCGAGACGGCCACCCCCTGGCTCACCGACGCCGAGCAGTGCGCCTGGCGCACCTACCTGGACGTCAACAGAATGCTGATGTACCAGCTGGAGAAGGACCTCCAGCCCTTCGGCCTGACGATCAACGACTACGAGATCCTGGTGAACCTCTCGGAGTCGGCCGACCGGCGTCTGCGGATGAGCGACCTGGCGGCCGCCACCCTGCAGTCCAAGAGCCGGCTCTCCCACCAGATCACCAGGATGGAGAACGCCGGGCTCGTCCGCCGCGAGAACTGCGAGTCCGACCGGCGCGGGCTGTACGCGGTGCTGACCGACGAGGGCATGACCACCATGCACAAGGTCGCCCCGCACCACGTCGAGTCGGTGCGCAAGCACTTCATCGACCAGCTCAGCCCGGACGCGCTCGGCGACCTCCACGAGTCGCTGAAGCCGATCGCCGAGGAGCTGCGCGGCCGCCGCGGCAAGCCGTAACGGCGGCGGCGCGACGCGGACGTACGGGAAGGGCCCGGCACCTGGAAGCAGGTGCCGGGCCCTTGCGCGTCCGGAGGGCTCAGTGGCCCGTCAGGCTCGCGATCAGCTCGTCGGAGGCCGCGTACGGGTCGAGCTCTCCCGCCGTGATGCGCTCCGCGAGCGCGTCGAGCCGGCGGTCGCCGTGCAGGTCGCCGATCCGCTCGCGCAGCGCCGTGACCGCGATCGTCTCGACCTCACGGGCGGCGCGGGCCCGGCGGCGCTCCGCCAGGACGCCGTGCTCCTCCATCCAGGCGCGGTGCTTCTCCAGGGCCTCCACGACCTCGTCGACGCCCTCGCCGCGCGCCGCGACCGTCTTCACGATCGGCGGGCGCCAGTCGCCGGGGGCGCGGGCCTCGCCGAGGCCCAGCATGTGGTTGAGCTCGCGGGCGGTGGCGTCGGCGCCGTCCCGGTCGGCCTTGTTGACCACGTACACGTCGCCGATCTCCAGGATGCCCGCCTTCGCGGCCTGGATGCCGTCGCCCATGCCCGGCGCGAGCAGCACCACCGAGGTGTCGGCCTGGGAGGCGATCTCCACCTCGGACTGGCCGACGCCGACGGTCTCCACGAGGATCACCTCGCACCCCGCCGCGTCCAGGACGCGGATGGCCTGCGGGGCGGACCAGGCGAGACCGCCGAGGTGGCCGCGGGTGGCCATGGAGCGGATGTAGACGCCCGGGTCGGAGGCGTGCTCCGACATCCGCACCCGGTCGCCCAGGAGCGCGCCGCCGCTGAACGGCGAGGAGGGGTCGACGGCCAGGACGCCGACCCGCTTGCCGGCCCGGCGGTACGCGGAGACCAGCGCCGAGGTCGAGGTGGACTTCCCGACGCCGGGCGAACCCGTCAGGCCCACCACGTAGGCGTTGCCGGTCAGCGGGGCGAGCGCCGCCATCACCTCGCGCAGCTGCGGGGACGCCCCCTCCACGAGCGAGATCAGCCGGGCCACGGCGCGCGGCCGGCCCTCCCGTGCCTGGTCGACCAGAGCGGGGACGTCCACCATGTGCAGCTGCTCCTTGCTGGTTGGGCCGGGTGCTTACTTGCCGGGGACCCTGATGATCAGGGCGTCGCCCTGGCCGCCGCCGCCGCACAGGGCCGCCGCGCCGACGCCGCCGCCGCGCCGCTTGAGCTCCAGGGCGAGGTGCAGCACCACGCGGGCGCCGGACATGCCGATGGGGTGGCCGAGCGCGATGGCGCCGCCGTTGACGTTCACCTTTTCGGGGGTGACGCCGAGGTCCTTCATCGACTGGTGGGCGACCGCGGCGAAGGCCTCGTTGATCTCGATGAGGTCGAGGTCGGAGACCTCCAGGCCCTCCTTGCCGAGGGCGTGGCGGATGGCGTTGGACGGCTGCGACTGCAGCGAGTTGTCCGGGCCGGCCACGTT
The DNA here is from genome assembly GCF_042722475.1 of Streptomyces sp. NPDC127092. Lineage (NCBI taxonomy): Bacteria > Bacillati > Actinomycetota > Actinomycetes > Kitasatosporales > Streptomycetaceae > Streptomyces > Streptomyces sp. NPDC127092. The sequence continues at coordinate 4,553 of NZ_JBHXFE010000031.1, read as the reverse complement.
GCCGTGGGCGCCGATCTCGGCGATCCACTCCAGGCCGAGCTCCTCCGCCTTGGCCTTGCTCATCACGACCACGGCGGCGGCGCCGTCGGAGATCTGCGAGGAGGTGCCGGCGGTGATGGTGCCGTCCTTGGCGAAGGCCGGGCGCAGCTTGCCGAGGGACTCGACGGTGGTCTCGGCGCGGATGCCCTCGTCCTGGGAGAAGACGACCGGCTCGCCCTTGCGCTGCGGGATCTCGACCGGGGTGATCTCGGCCTCGAAGACGCCGTTCTTCTGGGCGGCGGCGGCGCGCTGGTGCGACAGGGCGGCGATCTCGTCCTGGACCTCGCGCGGGATGCCCAGGCGGGTGTTGTGCTTCTCGGTGGACTCGCCCATCGCGATGCCCTCGAAGGAGTCGGTGAGGCCGTCGTACGCCATGGCGTCGAGCATCTCGATGGCGCCGTACTTGTAGCCCTCGCGGGACTTCGGCAGCAGGTGCGGGGCGTTCGTCATGGACTCCTGGCCGCCGGCCACGATCACGTCGAACTCGCCGGCGCGGATCAGCTGGTCGGCCAGCGCGATGGCGTCCAGACCCGACAGACACACCTTGTTGATGGTGAGGGCGGGGACGTGCATCGGGATGCCGGCCTTGACGGCGGCCTGGCGGGCGGGGATCTGTCCGGCGCCCGCCTGGAGCACCTGGCCCATGATCACGTACTGCACCTGGTCGCCGCCGATGCCGGCCCGGTCGAGGGCGGCCTTGATGGCGAAGCCGCCCAGGTCGGCGCCCGAGAAGGACTTGAGCGAGCCGAGCAGGCGACCCATGGGCGTGCGGGCGCCCGCGACGATCACTGAGGTGGTACCGGTCGTTCCAGACATGAGGCACGGCCCCTAGGGATGAGGAGTGAACGAGGGTTTACCTTCAATGTACTGAGCGGTGCGTCGCCCGGTCACCGGCCCGCCGGTGTGATCGCGCGCACGTTGCGTAACCACCGCCGGGGCGCTGCACTGGACGCATGCTGACGCGTATCGACCACATCGGGATCGCCTGCCGGAACCTCGACGAGACCGTCGAGTTCTACCGGGCGACGTACGGCTTCGAGGTGTTCCACGAGGAGGTCAACGAGGAGCAGGGCGTCCGCGAGGCGATGCTCAGGATCAACGAGACCTCCGACGGCGGGGCCTCCTACCTCCAGCTCCTGGAGCCCACCCGCGAGGACTCGGCCGTGGGCAAGTGGCTCGCGAAGAACGGCGAGGGCGTGCACCACATCGCCTTCGGCACCGCGGACGTGGACGGGGACGCCGAGGCCATCCGTTCCAAGGGCGTCCGGGTCCTCTACGACGAGCCGCGGATCGGCTCCATGGGCTCCCGCATCACCTTCCTCCACCCCAAGGACTGCCACGGCGTCCTGACGGAACTCGTCACCTCGGCGAAGCCCTCGGCTGACCACTCCTCAGCGGAGCACTGACCTCCGGATTCCCGGCCCGGTAGAGTGGGCCACTCCGGGCCGGGGCCGGTCGGGGCCGAGTACGTGCGGCACCGAAGTCGGGATGTCGGGGTCGTCCGATCTGCCACGATTCCCCGGGGGGCCGTTCTGTCCGGTGAACGGTGCTCGTTGGAGTTGCGAGCAGGGTTGGGGTCTCCCCTGCTCGAAGAGCTCGGGGAAGGATGGACCGCGCAGTGCGGGGCTACGAACGCCAGGAGAGCCACCGAGCTGAAGACGACCATCTTTCGCGGTTCGAAGCCGAGATGGACCGGCTGAAGAAGGAGCGAGAGAAGGCCGTCCAGCACGCCGAGGACCTCGGGTACCAGGTCGAGGTGTTGCGCGCCAAGCTCCACGAGGCGCGCCGGACCATCGCGTCCCGGCCCGCGTACGACAGCGCGGACATCGGCTACCAGGCCGAACAGATGCTGCGCAACGCGCAGATGCAGGCCGAGCAGCTGCGCCAGGACGCCGAGCGCGAGCTGCGCGAGGCCCGCGCCCAGACCCAGCGCATCCTCCAGGAGCACGCCGAGCAGCAGGCCCGCCTGCAGGCCGAGCTGCACGCCGAGGCCGTGCAGCGGCGCCAGCAGCTCGACCAGGAGCTGAACGAGCGCCGGCAGACCGTCGAGTCGCACGTCAACGAGAACGTGGCGTGGGCCGAACAGCTGCGCGCCCGCACCGAGTCCCAGGCCCGGCGCCTGATGGAGGAGTCCCGCGCCGAGGCCGAGCAGTCGCTGGCCGCCGCCCGCGCCGAGGCCGCCCGGATCGCCGAGGAGACCCGCCGCCGGGTGGGTTCCGAGGCGGAGGCGGCCCGGGCCGAGGCGGAAGCGATTCTGCTGCGTGCCCGCAAGGACGCCGAGCGCCTGCTCTCCGCCGCGTCCAGCCAGGCCGAGGAGGCCACCAGCCACGCCGAGCGGCTGCGCTCCTCCGCCACCGCCGAGACCGACCAGGCCCGCCGTGAGGCCGCCGAGCTGTCCCGTACCGCCGAGGTGCGCGTCCAGGAGGCCGAGCTCCGGCTGCGCGAGGCCCGGGTGGAGGCCGAACGCACCCTCTCCGAGGCCAAGGAGGCCGCGGCCAAGCAGCTCGCGACCGCCGAGTCCGTCAACGAGCAGCGCACCCGTACGGCCAAGACGGAGATCGCGCGCCTCGTCGGCGAGGCCACCAAGGAGGCCGAGGCCCTCAAGGAGCAGGCCGAGGAGAAGCTCCGCGAGGCCACCGCCGAGGCCGAGAAGCTGGTCTCGGAGGCTGCCGAGAAGGCCCGTACGGTCGCCGCCGAGGACTCCGCCGCCGCGCTCGCCAAGGCCGCCCGCAGCGCCGAGGAGATCCTGACCAAGGCCTCCGAGAACGCCCAGGAGACCACCCGGAAGGCCGCCGAGGAGGCCGAGCGGATCCGCCGCGAGGCCGAGGCCGAGGCCGACCGGCTGCGTTCGCAGGCCGAGGAGCAGGCCGACGAGCTGCTCGGCTCGGCGAAGGACGACACCAAGGAGTACCGCGCCAAGACGGTCGAGCTGCAGGAGGAGGCGCGCCGGCTGCGCGGCGAGGCCGAGCAGCTGCGCGCCGAGGCCATCGCCGAGGGCGAGCGGATCCGCGGCGAGGCCCGGCGCGAGGCCGTGGGGCAGATCGAGGAAGCGGCGAAGACCGCCGAGGAGCTGCTCACCAAGGCCCGCAAGGACGCCGACGAGCTGCGGACGAGCGCGGGCGCCGAGAGCGAGCGGGTCCGCGGCGAGGCCATGGAGCGGGCGCAGACCCTGCGCACCCAGGCCGAGGAGACGCTGGAGCGCACCCGGGCCGAGGCCGAGCGGATGCGCGCCGAGGCCGAGGAGCAGGCGGAGTCGGTCAAGGAGGCCGCGGAGGCCGCCGCCGTGGCGCTGCGCGAGGAGGCCGAGCGGGCCGCCGCGGCCCGGCAGGCGGAGGCCGCCGACGAGCTGGCCCGGCTGCACGCCGAGGCCGAGGCCAAGCTGGCGTCGGCCGGCGAGGAACTGACGGACGCGCGCGCCGAGGGCGAGCGGATCCGGCGCGAGGCCGCGGAGGAGACCGAGCGGCTGCGCACCGAGTCCGCCGAGCGGATCCGTACCCTCCAGGCGCAGGCCGAGCAGGAGGCCGAGCGGCTGCGCACGGAGGCGGCGGCGGACGCGTCCACCGCCCGTTACGAGGCGGAGGCCGCGGCCACCGCCGTGCGCGAGGAGGCCGACGCCGAGGCCGAGCGGCTGAAGTCGGAGGCCCAGGAGACCGCGGACCGGCTGCGCGCCGAGGCCGCCGCCGCCGCCGAGCGGGTCGCCGCCGAGGCCGCGGAGGCGCTGGCCGCCGCCCAGGAGGAGGCCAACCGGCGCCGCCGCGAGGCCGAGGAGACGCTGGACTCGGCCCGTACCGAGGCCGGCCGCGAGCGGGAACTGGCCCGCGAGCAGAGCGAGGAGCTGCTCGCCTCCGCCCGCAAGCGGGTCGAGGAGGCACAGGCCGAGGCGCACCGTCTGGTCGAGGAGGCGGACGCCCGCGCGACCGAGATGGTGTCGGCCGCCGAGACCACCGCGCAGGAGGTGCGGGACTCGGTCTCGGGCCTGCGCGAGACGGCCGAGGAGGAGATCGCCGGGCTGCGCAGCGCGGCCGAGCACGCGGCCGAGCGCACGAGGACCGAGGCGCAGGAGGAGGCGGACCGGGTCCGCGCCGACGCGTACGAGGAGCGGGAGCGGGCCACCGAGGACGCCAACCGCATCCGTGAGCGCGCCCAGGAGGAGTCCGACGCGGCGAAGGCGCTGGCCGAGCGGACGGTCACGGACGCCCTCGCCGAGGCGGAGAAGCTGCGGTCGGACACCGCGGAGTACGCCCAGCGGGTACGCACCGAGGCGACGGACGCACTGGCCTCGGCCGAGCAGGACGCGGCCCGCACGCGCGCCGACGCCCGCGAGGACGCCAACCGGATCCGTTCGGAGGCGGCGGCGCAGGGCGAGAAGGTCGTCGGCGACGCGAGGGCGGAGGCCGAGCGGATCGCCGAGGAGGCGGCGCGGGTCCTCGACGAGGCACGCGAGGCCGCCGACAAGCGCCGCGCGGACGCCGCCGAGCAGGCGGACACGCTCGTCGGCGAGGCGCGCGCGGAGG